>JBGOTW010000095.1:0-13642 GCA_041476685.1 bacterium
CTCGCTCAGACAGCCCGCCGACACCAGCTTCTCGCAGCGGCCTTCCTGCTCGCCGTGCTTACCCGGCCCCGCCTTGAAGTCGCTCAGCTCGAGCAGGCGCTCGATGGACTCCTCCGTGGCGGACGTGAGGAATGCGCACGTATTGACGATGATGACCTGGGCCTGGGCCGGCTCGTCCGTGAACGTGTACCCGCGCCCCTTAAGGGCGCCGAGCATGATCTCCGAGTCCACCCGGTTCTTCGAGCAGCCCAGCGTTTCGAGATAGACGGTTTTCATGACTGCGTCACGGTCCTTAGTTGAAACTGGCAATATTGCGGACACAATTGTCTAAATATCCATCGGTGCCTTCAAAAAAATTGTGAACTCCTTGCATCACATCTCGAAATTCTCGAAGGTTCACCGGTTCCGTGCCGAGCGCGATGTCCTTCCCCTTGTTGTCACGCGCGTATCGAAAGCTCACCGAATTTGGGTCTAGCTTTGAGAATTCTGCGACGAGCCGTTCTACATTCGCATCCGCCGGATCGTTGGAGCCAAAATGCTTCAGGACTTTGTGAACACTTCGCCAGAGGCTGACCAAGTCGTGATCTTGCAGATTGGGCTTTTCTCCAGCGAAACGTCCATAGGTTTCAATAGTATACTTAAGATCGAGCTCTAAGGCGTGGCGATAGAGGAAGAGAACCGGGTACAAAAGTATGCGACCATGGTAAATATCTTTGCCAGCGGCATCTACGAGGAGGTTTGCCGCTTCAATGTATCCCGCTCCTATGACCACTTGGCGCGACCACGCATTTCCTCCCAAGTCACTTCGCGAGCCACCTTTGCCTATTAGCTTGTCCGTGGACTGCGGCCAGCGGAAATTTGTGATTTTTGCGGTAAGGTCATTGATGTTGAATGGTGCCATCGGGGCTCCATTGTGATCCGTCGTATCGCATCTCCACGATCCGTGACATCTATGCTTCCGCCGTTGCCGTTCGGTACGCCACCTTGTTCATCAGCGTGGCCTCGATCGTTGCGTCGATCTCTCCGTCCAGCACTTTTACGGTTGATCTACCCTAACGGTAAACATCCTTCCGGTGTCGAACGCGGTGGACACGGACGTGCCGATTTTCGTCGGAGATCTCATAGACAATGCGGTAGTTGCCAACTCGAATTCGCCAGTCGGCTCGGGTCCCGGACAATTTCGCGCTGCCAACAGGCCGTGGATTTTGTGCAAGGGCCCGCAGCTTTTGGGCAATTCGCGGACCGTCTCTTTTAGGCAGACCACGCAGGTCGCGCTCGGCGGCCTGATCCAGGGACAGGGTGTAGGTCACAGGCCCAGGTCGGCAAGCACTTCTTCCAGGGGGCGATATTTGATCGGTCGTTTTCGGAGGCGCTCGAGGTATGCGATATCTTCCGCATCTTCAAGGCGATCGAGCATCTCGCGGTATTGCCGGATATCGAGGAGCACGGCGGTAGGCCGCCCGCTCTCGTACACCAAGGCGGGGGCTTTCCGTTTCGGTTTCATGCTTCCTCCATCTCTCAGATACGCCCAAATTAAACCTACACCACCTTCTTCACCAGCGCGGCCTCGATGAACGGGTCAATCTCCCCATCCAGGACCTTGGCGCTCTGGGACGTCTCGTAGTCGGTGCGGTGATCCTTCACCAGCTGGTAGGGGTGCAGCACGTAGCTGCGGATCTGGCTGCCCCAGGCGATGCGCTGTTTCTGGGCGTTGAGCTTATCCCGCTCGGCGTTGCGCTCGGCCTGCTCCTTCTCGTACAGCTTCGCCTTGAGCACCTTCATGGCCATGGACTTGTTCTTGTGCTGGGAGCGCTCGTTCTGGCACGTCACGACGATGCCCGAAGGCAGGTGCGTGATGCGGATCGCCGAGTCGGTCGTGTTGACGTGCTGCCCCCCGGCGCCCGAGGCGCGGTAGGTGTCCACCTTGAGATCCGCCTCGTTCACCTGGATGTCGATGGCCTCCTCGATGTCCGGGTACACGAACACGGACGCAAAGGAGGTGTGGCGGCGCTTGTTCGCGTCGTAGGGCGAAAGGCGAACGAGCCGGTGCACGCCGCCCTCGGTCTTCAGGTGCCCGTAGATGTAGTCGCCGCTGACCTCGAAGGTGACGGACTTGATTCCCGCTTCCTCGCCGGGCTGGTAATCCATCACATGCACAGTGTGGCCGTGCATCTCCGCCCAGCGCTGGTACATGCGGAACAGCATCTCCGCCCAGTCCGCCGACTCGGTGCCGCCCGCGCCGGAGTGGATCAGCACGATCGCATTCTTGTCGTCGTTCTCCCCGCTGAGCAGGGTCTGCAGCTCCAGCTCCGTGATGCGCTTGGTCAGCCGCTCCGCCACGGTGACCAGTTCGGCCTCCAGGGCCGCGTCCCGCTCGTCCTGGACGAGGCTTAGCCCGGTTTCCAGTTCGTCGTAGTCGGCGACGAACGCCTTCCATTGGGCGAGGAGGGTTGTTACGTGGCGCGTCTCCTTCAGGACGGCGGTGCGCTCGGTCTGGGGAAGTTGCCAGAATGCCTCTGCGCCGCTGCGCTGCTCAAGCGTGAGGAGATGCTGCCGGCGGGCGGGCAGGTCAAAGATACCCTTCTAGAACCGAGCGGCGGCTCTTGATCTGATCGAACAGGGCTTTCAGGTCTTCCATGACTCTCCGGGTTGGGCGGAGCAGGCAGCGTCATCTGCTGCGAGCCTGCCGCCGCCAAGGCAGCACAATGCTTAGGCGACGCTTCGCCGTACGTGGGTCCCGACACGAATGCGCCCCTGGTGCTGGTACTTTATGGGGCGGGGCGATAAGCTTCCCCCCAACTTGGGCGCGGAGGCGAACGCTGCGGCGGTCAGGACCGCGGAAGTGAAGCCAACATAGGCCG
Source organism: bacterium (assembly GCA_041476685.1). Classification (GTDB taxonomy): domain Bacteria; phylum SAR324; class SAR324; order SAR324; family JACQKK01; genus JBGPEV01. The sequence goes on from JBGOTW010000095.1 coordinate 2,862, forward strand.
CGCTACGCGTCAATTGATCAGTCTATCACCACCGGCGCCACACTGTCAGCCCTTCCGCAGCCGCGCAAGGAAGGGAGCTCGGGCGCAGCCGCCGGCAGCCGTTCGGCGGGAGGCAACTATGGAAGACAAGGATCTGGCCCGCCAGCGCGAGGAACACAATCAGCGCCTGCTCAAGACCCACCTCGCCAAGCTCAAGGCCGCTCCCGAGCGCTTCGCCCAGACCACCACCCTGAGCGAGGAAGCCAAGCTGGAAGGCAAGTTCCAGGCGGAGTGGGAGGATTTCAAGCGCCGCTACGCCGGCAAGGTGATGCAGCGGCAGGCGCAAGTGAGCGATCCGAACGCGGACTATAAGCTGCTGGGCGTCACCCAGAAGGCGTCCCACGCCGAGATCCGGCGCGCTTTCCTGACGAAAGCGAAGACCGCCCATCCGGATCAGGGTGGGAGCGCGGAGGCGTTTCGCCACCTGATGGAGGCCTACCACCGGCTCACGGAAGGGAAGGGGTGAGCCGGTTCGCGTGTTGAGCGATCAGCCTGAAGTTTCCACTGCCGGCCGGCGGCGCTTGCGGAGAAGCGCGGGCCCACGCCTGCGGGCCCATTCCGCAATAGGGGGATGCATGAACCTGTCTCACGTCGTCCAGCGACGTCCCGTCGCCGCCCTGCTTTGCACGCTGACGCTGCTTGCTGCGGGCGTCGCCCATGCCCAGGCGCCGGCAGCGCCGCCCGTGCGCGAAATCACCAAGCTGTCCGGGGAGGTCTACCGCTTCCGCAACAACAACCACTATTCCGTGTTCGCCGTGACTCCGGCGGGTATCATCGCCACGGACCCGATCAATGCGGACGCCGCGACGTGGCTCAAGGGCGAGCTGAAGAAACGGTTCAATCAGCCCGTGCGTTACTTGATCTACAGCCACGACCACGCGGACCATATTTCCGGCGGGGAGGTGTTCGCGGATACCCTGCTCGTCATCGCGCATGAGAACGCCAAGGCGGCCATCATCGGGGAAAAGCGCCCGACGGCGGTTCCCAACCTCACCTTCAACAGCGGAACCGTGACGATCGAACTGGGTGGGACGGTCGCGGAGGTGAGCTATGTCGGCAAGAACCACTCGGACAATTCCGTCGTGGTGCGCTTCCCGAAGGAGCGGCTGCTGTTCGCGGTGGACTTCGCCCCTGTCAAGTCGGTGGCCTTCCGCGACTTCCCCGATGCCTACGTGGATGAATGGATCCAGTCGCTGAAGTGGGTGGAAGGGATGGATTTCGACGTCCTGGTGCCCGGCCATGGGCCGCTCGGCAACAAGACGGACATCCGCAATTTCCGCGGTTATCTCGAGGACCTGCGCGGCGAAGTGCTAAAGTACGCGCGCGAAGGCAAGTCCGTGGACGAGATGAAGCAGCTCATCAAGCTGCCGAAATACGAGTCCTGGACCAACTATAAAGAGTCCCTCGGCATCAATATCGAAGGCATGTACTGCCAGGTACAGCAACACCGCCGCCCCAACGACGGCAAGACCGTGCACTGTATGAAGCTGTGAGGGAGCGGCCCAGGTTTGAGCATTTCCACGCCGCCCATATCATCACGTGCGCGGACGCATGCGACAACGAGTAGGCGGTCATCACCGTCTGCCGAGTCATGGGAATTCTCGTCAAGGCTCACAGGATGCGGCGTTCGGCCCGCCCGGTTGCGACCAGGTTTCACGGAATGGAGTTCCCATGCGCCTCGCCTTGAATGTACTGTGCGGCTTGATTGCCCTGGAGCATGTCTGGATCCTGGTGCTGGAAATGTTCCTGTGGAAGAAGCCGGTCGGGCTGAAGACCTTCGCCCTCACTCCCGAGGTGGCGGAAAGTTCAGCTGTGCTGGCGGCCAATCAAGGGCTGTACAACGGCTTCCTGGCCGCTGGACTGGTGTGGGGCCTGCTGGCGCCCGCCGCGCTGGCTCCGTCCGTGCAGCTTTTCTTTCTCGCCTGCGTGCTGGCGGCGGGCGTGTACGGCGGCGTTACCGCCAAGCGCAGTATTCTCTGGGTGCAGGGACTTCCGGCGCTGGTGGCGCTGGCATTGCTGTGGCTGACGTGGATCTGAAAGTTCCCGCCGGCATCCGCGGGTGGCTCCGAGCGGTGTATATGAATAATATCAATCTAGTACGCGTTCCGTGCGCACGGACTAACGCATAGGTTGGCGGGTGCACGCGAGTTTCTTGGCCTGGGCAGGCCCGGACCGATAGTCGGTGGACGGGCTAGGCTTGCCCGGCCAAGGTGGCGTGCTCCTGCAGCTCCAGGTGGTCCTGGAATGCGCGGCGCAGAGAAGCGAGTTCCTTCTGCGTCCGCTCGAGCAACTCCAGGGCATGTTCGTAGTCCATCCGTGAGCGCAGACGCGGGGCAATCGCCGCTAGTTCCGCGACATGATCCTTGGCTTCGCCCACGCGCTTGACCAGTTCCCTGTGCTCCAGCCCATGGGCGCCGGGCAGGGTGAGCAGCTTGCGCTCGCGGTAGACCTGGATCTGCTCCAGCACGTCCCGGTAAGCTGCCCGCGAGCGGCCGGCGCACGCACGCAGCCACAGCTCCTCCCGATCCCGCGCATCGCGCACGTAGGCCAGCTTAAGGGCGCTGCTCCACCCATAGCGCTCGATCTCGCGGGCGCCGCCCTCGCGCCGGCGCGGGTCGAGCAGGCCGTAGCTTTCCGCCACGATGCAAAGCTCGGAGATGCGCCGGAAGTCGAGCTGCAAGTGCTCGCCGAGAAAGGCGCGCTGCTCCCTGGGATCGGGCAGGTTGGCTTTCACCGTGAGCACGACGCGCAGCAGGCAGGGGGCGATCTTCACCGCCGCCTCGTCCAGCACGGCCTGGGCGCGGTTGATCAGGTCCATCTCGGCAAGCAGCGCCGCGCGGTCCCGCCAGTCGAACAGCGGCAGCGCCGCGTCCGCGGAGGGGGCATGCATGTCGCTCCAGCGGTGCTGCAGCTCGGAGAAGAGCTGGGGCTTGAGTTCGACCGTGCGGGCCAGCGCCGCCGGAGCGGTCAGGGAGACCTGCGATTGGGGCATGAGCGCCGCGTCGGCGGAGAGGATTCTTCTGGCCATGGCTGCTTCCGTGCAGAGGGATGGCGTGCGATTGGATCATCCGTGCAGGCGGATCATCCGTTGATGAATCTCCTTTACCAGCGAGGTATAAGCCTCGCGGGCGCGGGGGTCCGAGGTTTCCAGCGGCGTGAGGTGGTTCTGGGCCGCCGTCGCGATCGCGGTGGACAGCGGCACCGCGGTGGGAAACACCAGTTCGGGGAAGCGCTGCGTCAGGCTCTCCCGGTTGAGGCGGTTCTGCGTGACGCTCTCGCGATGCAGCGTGACGGCAATGCCGAGCAGGCGGCACTTCACCTGGTGCTCCGCGCGGAAGTGGTCCAGGTAGGCGAGCAGGTTGCCGATGCCCGTCAGCGAGAGGAAGTCGGTGTGCGTCGGGATGACGATGTAGTCGGCGATGAACAGCACGTTGTCGTTGATCAGCGACAGGGTCGGCGGCAAATCCCAGATGACGAACGCCCCCGGATCGAACTCCTTCAGCAGCACGTCGCGGAAGTATGTCTCGGGGTGCGGGGTGCGGTGGATGCGCTTTTCCGCCTCGTACAGGTGCAGCCGCCCGGATTCCACCACGAAGAAGGGAATCTCCGGCTTGTATTGCACCATGTCGAGGGTGGGGGTCGCCTGGTACAAGTACGCGCCGAGCGTGTGCTCGGACTTGAGATTGAGCGAGATGGCGACGTTGCCCTGATTGTCTGCGTCCACCAACACGATCTCGCGGCCCGGATTGGCGAGGGCGTATTGATGGGCGAGCGCGATGGACAGTGTCGTTTTGCCCGTGCCGCCCTTGGCGGAGAGGATAGCGAGGTGGATCATGGGCGGGCCGCTCTTCTGCCCATCAGGCATGCTGTCCCCCCAGGGAGGCGGGGATGGAGGGAGAGGCCCACGCGGGCGGCGTGGCGGTACCTGCAATGGCGAAAGGGCTGCGAAGCGGGAAAGATAGGCACCATCCTGGCGTCGCACCGGCGGGAGAGAACGTTTGCCGGGGGACCTCTTCCGTTGAGGTCCCGGTTCCGCACTCAAGCGGGCGACGGGATTCGAACCCGCGGCCCTCAGCTTGGGAAGCTGATGCTCTACCAGCTGAGCTACACCCGCCTGTGCTGTGAGGGTCGCCGCTCAAGCAGCGGCTCACCGTCTTGTGGATAAGGGATTCGCCCCGGGGAGTCAAGGCGCGTAGGCTCAGTCGTAGCCCCTTGACCACCTGGGAAGCGAAAGGCAGCGAAGCGGCAAATCGATTGACCTGTGCGGAAGTCCGGCGTAACAGGAGCCTGCCCGCGCGGGTGGAACCTGGGAGGGCGCGCGGTTTCACGTGAAACACGGCTAAACGATTGAAACTACGCATGAATCCGTCCGATGTGGATCTGATCGCAATCGACGGACCCGCTGGCGTGGGGAAGAGCACGATTGCCCGGGGCTTGGCTGCGCGGCTGGGGTACTACTTCCTGTCTTCCGGCATGATCTACCGGGCGATGGCGTGGCACCTGATGCAGAACGGTTGGAAGCCGGACGTCGCACCGCTGTCGGCAGCGGGAGCCGTCCAGCTCCTGGAGCAGGGTCTCGAGGGGCTGGCCGTGCGCGTTACCGCGGACAGCCGGATCGTGGCGAATGGTCGCGATGTGACCGACGAGTTGCGCAGCGAGGCGGTGTCGGCCGCGGCCAGCCTGATCAGCACGCTGCCGGCGGTGCGCGAGCGCTCCAACCGCGTGCAGCGGGACACGGTGGCAGCGATCGGAGCGGCACGTTCCTTTCCTGGCGTGATTCTTGAAGGAAGGGACATCGGCACGGTGGTGTTCCCCGACGCCCCGCATAAGTTCTTCCTCACCGCACAAGCGGAGATCCGGGCTGAGCGGCGCTTCGCCGAGCAGCGGGCGGCGCACCCGGAGCTGACCCTGGACGGGGTGCGGGAGTCCATGCGCGAGCGGGACGCGCGCGATGAGGGCCGGGCCGTCGCGCCTCTGGTGCCCGCGCCAGATGCGCGGATCGTGGACACCTCGCACCTGAACGTGGAGCAGGTGCTGGAGCGGATGCTGGACGAACTGCGCGCGTCCGGAGCCTAGCTGAGGACCGCACTGGGCATCCCGCTGTGTCAGGCGTGCCACGACAGTGTATCGTGATGCCTGCACTGGAGTTCCCTTCGAACGGCCGCGGGGCCGGGATGTGATGCGCGGAGGGGAGCGCGCCGCAGCGCTGCCATGTCCGGAACGTCTTATGCGGCTTATGCAGATGGAACGGCGATGAAAGCGATCATCCTGGCCGCGGGTCGCAGCGAGCGCCTCAAGCCCTTCACGGAAACCCGCGCCAAGCCCATGATCCTGGTCGCGGGCCGGCCCATGCTCGAATACAGCGTGCGCGGAATGGCCGCGGCGGGGGTCACGGATGTGTTCATCGTCGTGCACCACAAGGCGGAGACGATTTCCACCCACTTCGAACACGGCGCGCGCTTCGGCCTGAGCATCGAGTACGTGCGCCAGGATCCCCTCGACGGAATCGGCGCAGCGGTGCGGCGCTGCGAAAAGCTGATCGGCACCGATCCGTTCCTGCTCGTCTACGGGGACGTCATGATGACCGGCAATCCGTTCCAGCAGGTGATCGGCCAGTACGCCGAGTCCGGCGGCGCCGTGGCTGCCCTGTCGCTGCCGGTCAGTTCGAGCGAATTCGGCAACGCGTACGTCAACCAGGACATGCTGATCACGCGCCTGGTGGAGAAGCCGACGAATCCCCAGCTGTCCAACTACGTCTTCGCCGGGATCTACTTCCTTCCGGCGAGCTTCCTGGGCCTGATCGCCCAGCACCGCAACGATATGCTGCCGGCGTTCCAGGCGCTGGTGAAACAGGGAACGCTGCACGGCAGCCTGTGGGACGGCGGCTGGATCGACATCACGCGGCCCTGGCAGATCCTGGACGCCAATCGTCTCGTGATGGAGCAGTGGGACCGGGCCGAGATCCATACCAGCGTCAAGCTGGAAGGCAACGTGCACATCGAGGGCGCGGTGCACATCGAGGAGAACGTGAGGATCGGTGCAGGGACAATCCTGAAAGGGCCATGCTACATCGGCTCGGGAAGCTACATCGGGAACAATGCGCTGATCCGCGAATTCACCGCCCTGGGCCCGGAATCCATTGTCGGCTATGGCACGGAGCTGAAGAACTGCGTGCTATGGGGCCGCTCGATCCTGGGGCGGCTGTCCTACATCGGCGATACCGTCATCGGCGAGCGCGTCCATCTGGGCACCGGGGTCACCACCGTCAACCATTTCGACGACAACCGTATCGTGACGATCGACACGGAAGAAGGTTCGCTGGCCAGCGGCTCCACCAAGCTCGGCGCGTTCATCGGCGACGATGTGGCGATCGGCGCGCGCAACGTGCTCGCGCCAGGCACGCGCATCCGCTCCGGCACGCGCATCGAGGACCTGGTCAGCGTCAGGACGGTACTCTAGGGTTTCCCATTGTCGAGCCTGGCGCCCCACGAGGGGGAACGCCCCGGCTCTGCAAGCGCAAAACGGGTCGTATGTGCGGAATCAGCGCCGTGACCAGCAGCCAGGACGTGGTCAAGATGCTGTTCGAATCGATCAAGAACCTCGAATACCGGGGCTACGATTCCTGCGGCCTCGCCATGCTCGACCGGGGCGAGATCGCCGTGCGCAAGAACGTCGGCGGCGTGGACGAGGTGAACGAGAAGGAGCACCTCACGCGCATGACCGGCACGACCGGCGTCGCCCACACGCGCTGGGCCACCCACGGCGGCGTCACGCTGGCCAACGCCCATCCCCACTCCACCACCGACGGCAGCTTCTCCCTGGTGCACAACGGCATCATCAACAACTACTTCGAGCTGCGCGAGGAACTGATCGCCAAGGGCGTGGAGTTCCGGTCCGAGACGGACACCGAGGCGATCGTCCACCTGATCGGGCTGGCGTATGCCGAGTTCGGCGACGTCGAGGCCGCGTTCGTCGCCGCTCTGAAGCGGCTGCAGGGGACTTACGGGCTGGTCATGCTGACCCGCCACGCGCCGGACCACGTCTTCGCGGCGCGCATGGGCTCGCCCCTGGTGCTGGGCCTGTCGGAGCGCGGCAACTTCGTCGCGTCGGACGTGAATGCGTTTCTTGCGTACACGCGCGATGCGTTGGTGCTGGAGGACGGGGAATACGCCGTTGTGACGCCCACCTCCCACCGCATTGCGCGGCTGGCCGATCGCGCCACCGTCACGCGCAAGCCCCTGCGCATCCAATGGGACGCCGAGACTTCGCGCAAGGGCGGCTATTCTCACTTCATGCTGAAGGAGATCTTCGACCAGCCCCAGACCGTCCAGAACGCCCTCAACGTCTCCCAGATCCACATTGACCGGCTGGCCGAGACCATCCGTGGGAGCCGCCAGACCTACCTGATGGGCGTGGGCACGACCCACTATGTCGCCCTGGTTGGCCAGCACCTGATCTCGCGTCTGGCCGGGCGCTACGTTCCCGCCGTCAGCGCCGACGAGTTCCGGGACCTGGCGGTGGTCGGGCCGGGCGACCTCGTCGTTTCCATCTCCCAGTCCGGGGAAACGTACGACACCTGCAAGAGCACGGACCACGCCAAGGCCAAGGGTGCCGCCACCGCCAGCATCGTCAACGTGATGGGCTCATCGCTGAGCCTGAGCACGGATCAGGTGATCCTGCAGGGCTCTGGCCCGGAAATCTGCGTGGTCTCGACCAAGGCGGCGCTGGCTCAGATGATCGTGCTGCACCGCGTCGCCTTGTCCCTCGGGCTGAAGACCGGGCAGCTCGACCAGCCGACCCATGCCGCCCACTATGATGCTCTGCGGGCCTTCCCTGGCGCTGTGCAGACGGTGTTGAACGAACAGTCGGGCTTTGTGCGCAATCTCGCGGAGCGCACCGTGCACTATCGCAACTGGCTGCTGCTCGGGCGCGGCATCTACCAGGCGATCGCCCAGGAAGCCGCGCTGAAATTGAAGGAAGTGACCTATCTCCACGCCGAGGGCATCCCGGCCGGATTCCTCAAGCACGGCACCTTGGCGATGGTGGACGAGACGCTGGCCTGCCTGTTCTTCATTCCGCCTCCCGAAGAAGCGGCGCTGCATGAGGATACGCTGCACGCCATTCAGGAGGTCAAGGCCCGCGGCGGCCCGGTATTCGGGGTGTACTTCGAGCATGACGCGCGTGCGGCCGAGTTGATGACTGCCGGGCTGCAACTGCCCCATGTGCCCGCGCCCGTTGCCCCGTACCTGGAGCTGATTCTGGGTCAGCTCTACGCTTACTTTGCGGCCCTCAAGTTGGGCCGGGCGATCGACAAGCCCCGCAATCTGGCGAAGTCCGTCACGGTGCCGTAGCCCGCCGGATGCTGCCGTTCCTGGCGTGGTGCTCGCCAACTTCCGTGCGCACGGAAATTCCAGCCTGTTGATATTGCCTGCGCTTTTCGTCACGGTGCGGCCTCCCGGCCGGTTCCTTTTGCCGGCATCCTAACATCGCAGCATGCTGCGCCATCGGTCTGCCTGCGCACCCTGGTAACGCCCAAGGTGCGCACCGCGCGGGGTCAACCGGCCTCCCTCGGAGGTGTGCTGGCGGACTCTCCGCCATGCTAGAGTGCCGACGCGGCACCCAAGCCGGCACAAGAGCGCCGGGTACCCTGGTTTCGCGCATGCAGGGCTGCGCCCGCGCCATGCCCGCGCGAATGATCCACTCAGCTTTCCGGCGAGCAGGTCCATGTTCAGCGACGTGCGCGGCCTGCCCCTGACGACCCGCAGTGCGGGCGCGGCCGAAAGCTATAACGCCGCCGTCGAGCAGTATCTGGAGTTCCGTCCCGAGTTGCCGGATACGCTGCGCAGAGCTCTCGGCAGCGACTCCCAGTGCGTGATGGCCAATGTGCTGTTCGGCGTGGCTCTGCGGCTGGGGGGCAACGACGCGCTGCTGCCCCGCGCCCGCAAGCATCTCGTCTCGGCCGAGGCGGTGGCGGAAGGGGCGAGCGCGCGTGAGCGGGGCCACGTCGCCGCGCTGCGCTGCTGGCTCGCCGGCGACCTGTTGGGCGCGAATCGGCAGTACGAGGCGGTACTCGCCGCGGAGCCTCGGGACGTGCTGGCATTGAAGCTCCTCACCCACAACTGCTTCTGGCTGGGCGACCGTGCCAAGCTGCGCGACGCGCCCGAGCGCGTGCTCGCGCGCGTGCCCGCGAACCTTCCGGGCTACGGATACCTGCTGGGCATGCGCGCCTTTGGCCTGGAGGAGAGCGGGGACTACGCGCAGGCGGAAAAGTTCGGACGCGCAGCGGTCGAGCTGCAACCCGGAGACCTGTGGTCGCAGCACGCCGTGGCCCACGTGTTCGAGATGCAATGCCGCTTGAAGGAGGGCCTGGACTGGCTTGCGCGCCTGGCGCCGCTGTGGAAAGGCCACAACAGTTTCGTCTATCACCTGTGGTGGCACCGGGCGCTGTGCCTGTTCGAGCTGGAGCAGTGGGACGCGGTGCTGAACTTGTACGATGCCGAGATTCGCCGCGACAAGACGGACTTTGCGCCTGACGTGGTGAACGCAGCCTCCTTGCTGTGGCGGCTGGAGCTGCGCGGGGTCAGGGTCGGCGAGCGCTGGAAGGAATTGGCGGACATCGCCGAGCAGCGCCTGGACGACATGGCCCATCCCTTCAACAGTCTGCATTTCCTCATGGCCCTGCTGCGGGGAGGCCGGCCGCAGTCCGCACAGCGCGCCCTGGAAGCGATGCGGAGCTATGCGCAGGCCAACCGTCCCGTCGCGGAACCCGGCGCTCCAGATTGGCACGGCAACACGCTCGCCCCCGTGTTCGAAGAGGTGGCGGTGCCCGTGGGTGAGGGCCTCGCAGCCTTCCTTGAGGCGGTGCACAAGCGCGCGACCGAGCGTTTGATGAAGAGCTACGGAAAGTTCGGCTCCCTCGGCGCCAGTCACGCCCAGCGCGACGTGCTGGTGCTCACGTTCATCGAGGCGTCGCGCGAGGCGGGGTACTTGGCACTGACCCGGGACCTGCTTGCGGCGCGCACCCACGCCAAGGCGGAAAGCGCCGACGCCTGGCATACCTACGCGCGGGTGCTCGAATTCAGCCGTGACCTGGGCGGCGCGGCAGTCGCCCAAGCCCGCGGCGATGCCATCGCCCAGCGGTCGAAGGGCGTGCGGTAGCGGGTGCGGGCGCTTGCCCTTTGCCTGCCGATTGGGCACGGTAGCGGCAAAGGGGCAGTTCGCTTTTCACTCAGGCATGATATTGAAATATCAGGCATTTACGAACGCTTGACGTTCCCGGACGGCGCGCGTGGAAGGGAGAGAGCCATGGCAAGCACCCCAGGCAGGAATGCGGTGTACGCACAATCCGGCGGCGTGACCGCTGTGATCAACGCCAGCGCCTTCGGCATGATCCGGGCGGCGCGCAAGTCCAAGACGGTAGCCCAAGTTTTCGCCGGCCAGGACGGGATCAACGGCGTGCTCGACGAGAACCTGATTGACCTGGCGCAGGAGTCTCGCGACACGATCGAGGCGCTGCGCTACACGCCCGCGGGAGCCTTCGGCTCGTGCCGGAAGAAGCTGCAGGACCTGGACAAGAACCAGGCGGAGTTCCAGCGCATCCTGGACGTCCTGGCGGCCCACGACGTGGGTACGTTTTTCTACAACGGCGGCAACGACTCGATGGACACCGTGGCCAAGCTCGCCGCGTTCGCCCAGCGGCAGGGCTTTCCCCTGCGGGTCATCGGCATCCCGAAGACTATCGA
>JBGOTW010000096.1:0-13458 GCA_041476685.1 bacterium
AACCGCAAAGTCCTCGGTCGTGTCGATTCGGCCGTGCGCTCCCGCCTGCGGCGGGCCTCATCCGCCCTGCGGGCACCTTCTCCAACGCCGCACTGCCGGCGTGGCGAAGGACTCCCCGCCCGAAGGGTATTCCTTCTCCAACCCGCGCTGTATACGGGTTTGGAGAAGGTGGCGCACTGCGCCAGCGGCGCCTGCGGCGCGGGCCGGATGAGGCGCGCGCGAAGCGAGCGTGCAGAGCGGACGATCGGGCAACGGGGGTGCCGCTAGTGCTGAATCTGGACTGTGCGGTTGCCCTGACGGACAGTCTGTGGCTCCTTGCGGGCAGTACCCCGCGAATGGTAATAAAATCTCTTTGCTTCTTCGTCTCCCTCGACAAGGGACCCCCCTCCCCCACCACCCTAGAGCCGTCTCATGCCCAACCCAGGCCGCTTGTTCCTCCAGATTCCCGGTCCGACCAACCTGCCGGAGCGCGTGCAGCGGGCCATGGATATGGCCCTCATCAACCACCGCGGCGAGGAGTTCGCGGATTTGACCAAGCGGATTCTGGCCCGGCTCAAGCAGGTGTTCAAGACGGAGCGGGGCACCCCGCTGATGTTCCCCAGCTCGGGCACCGGCGCCTGGGAATCGGCCCTGGTCAATACGCTCTCGCCGGGCGACCCCGTGCTCGTCATCGCGATCGGGGAATTCAGCGCCGGTTGGGGCCGGCTCGCCAAGGCGTTCCAGTACAAGGTGGACGTGCTGGAGCTGCCCTGGGGCAGCGGCGTCAGCGAGGACGTCGTGTACGAAAAGCTCGCGCAGGACAAGGGCAAGACGTACAAGGCCGTCCTCACCATCCACAACGAGACGTCCACGGGCGTGACGACGGACGTGAAGGCGGTGCGCGCGGCGCTGGACCGGGCGAAGCATCCGGCCCTGCTGCTGGTGGACACGGTGAGCGGCCTGGCCTGCACCGACCTGCGCTGCGACGAGTGGGGGGTTGACGTGGCGGTGACGGGCTCGCAAAAGGGCCTGCTCCTGCCGCCCGGCCTGGGGCTGCTGTGCGTGAACGAGAAGGCCCTCAAGGCCATGGAGACGGCGCGGACGCCCCGCTACTACTTCGACTGGGCGCCGATGATCGAGAAGAACCGCGCGGGGATCTTCCCCTACACGCCGGTCACCTCCCTCATGTACGGCCTCGACGTGGCGCTGGACATGCTGCTGGAGGAGGGGCTGGAGCGCGTCTTCCAGCGCCATCACCGGCTCGCGGAGGGCGTGCGCCGGGCGGTGGCCGCGTGGGGCATGAAGACCGTCGCCCGATCGCCCCGCGACGCGTCGAACGTGCTCACGGCGGTGTACCTGCCGGAGGGCTACAACGCCGACACCCTGATCGCCCTCACGGAGCGGGAGCTCAACCTGGCGCTGGGCGCGGGGCTGGGACCGCTCGCCGGGCGGGCCTTCCGCATCGGCCACTTGGGCTGGACCAACGAGCTGGAGGTGCTGGCCACGCTGAGCGGGGTGGAGCTGGGCATGAAGCTGCTGGATGTGCCCTTCACGCTGGGCAGCGGCGTGACCGCGGCGCAGCGGTGGTTCCTCGAAACCCACGGCAAGTAGCCGATCCCTGCCATGCCCCGGCGCCAGTCGCCGGGGCCGCGCACGGGCGCGCCACGGTGAATTTTGCGCCGAGCCTGCGGATGGGCGGGGGCAAATAGCGGAAGCCCCGCTTCGCCCGACGTGACGGATCCTCGTCACCCGTAGCGAAGGGTCCGCGGCCTGCGCTGCCGCTGATGCATGAGGGACGCGCCGCTAGGGCTTCGGGTATGTCCGCGGGTCCACCCAGCGCGGATCCGGGCTCACCGGGAACGGCAGCCCCGGCGTCTTGCGGCTCTCCGCCACGCACGCGCCGAAGTCGGCTACCGGCTCCACCGGCACTTTCACGTCCCGGTCGTACGACCAGAGCGTCCCGTCCAGTCCGTCTCCCGCCAGCGCCAGGAACCCCCCCATCACCGGGATGCCCACGGCGTCCAGCCACAGCCAGGGCGTGATCGAGCGGGGCAGCGCATGTTCGGAGGGCTTGAAGCAGGGCTCGACGACCGTGACGCGGACGCGCTTCCACGCGTCGGGCGGGATGGCGAAGCGCGTGGGCAGCGCGGCGCGGTAGGTGCCGAGGGGTCCGCTGATCAGCACGCGCACGGGCTGGGCCTTGATTTCGCCCGGGAACTGCGGCGCCAGCGATACGTCCTGCACCGGATGATTGAAGATGGTGGCACACGAACACAGGCTCAGCGCAATGCCCAGCAGCACGAATGGACGCATCTGGACGCTCCCCGGAGGGTGGCGATTCTTTCTCTCTAGCAAGCTCTCTAGCAAATGCCGTTGCGCCCCGCACCTGCCGCGCCGCCCCGCACCTGCCACACCGCCCCGCGCCTGCCTCTCCGCAAGCCAGCATGTAACCGCCGGTGCGTCTGCGGCGATCATGCTTTGAGAGGTACGAGAGCCGCGCCTGCGGGGGATGCGAGTCCCGGAACACGCGGCGCATTTCATCTCCAATTGCGACGGGGGACCGATGAAGATCAAGGGTGGCTGGCGGACATGGCTCGTTGCGGGGCTCACGGTCGCCGCGGTGCTGGCCGGAGCGGCGGTGGGCGCGCATTCGATCTGGGCGCGTCCAGGGGGCTGGGGCGGACCGCTGCCGGGATTGCGGCACATGCTCCACGAACTCGACCTGACGGCGGACCAGAAGAAGCAGCTGGCCGGTGTCCTGCGCGCCCATAGGGCCGAGTGGCTGCAGGCCCGCGACAAGCTGGCCCAGGCCGGCCGGAGCATGATCGAGGGCGCGGCGGATCAGGAGACGAAGCCTGAGGTGATCCAGGCGCGCCTGGACGCCGCCGCGGAAGCGGGCAAGCAGCTCGGCCGCGTCGGGATCGCGATGCGCCAGGAGGCGCTGGCGCTGCTGACTCCGCAGCAGAAGCAGGAATTGGCCAAGCGTCAGCAGCGCTTCCTGCAGCGGATCGAGAAGCGCATGGGCGAGCGCCGCCAGGACAGCGAGCAGCACTATGACGACTGGATCGAGTCATTGACCCGCTGACGCGTCGCAACGGGAGGTTTTGCACTGCCAGTGTCCACCGCGCAGGCGATGGGTGTACGCTGCCTGGGTGAGCTCGAAGGACGTCCCAGCAGCGCTGCACTGGCGGAACACGTGAGTGACGGAAGCGGGCGGCGACAAATGACCGAAGGGCAGCGGATGGAGTCGGGTGCTGCCGGGGCGGGCGCGGCGCCGGGCGGCGGCGCGGAAGCCATCGCCCTGGCCGACGTGCACCTGGCCGGGCTCCCGGAATCCCCGGCGCCGGCTCCCGCCGCTGCGCGCGAGGCGCGGGCTGCGGAAGAGGACGACCAGACGATCCGGCGCGTGCAGGGCGGCGACGTGAACGCCTTCGAGGCGCTGGTGCGCCGCCACGGAGAGCGGGTCAACAGGGCCGTGGCCAGGCACGTGCCCCGCGAGCAGCGCGAGGATGTGGTCCAGGATACCTGGGTGCGGGCATTCCGGTCGCTGGACGGGTTCCAGCCGGGCACGCGCTTCGGCGACTGGCTGACGGGGATCGCGGTGCGGGCGAGCTACGACTACTGGCGGCAGCACTACCGGCGGCGCGAGGTGCCCGAGAGCACGCTGGGCGAGTCCCACAGGGAGTGGATCGAGACGGTGGGAGCCGAGCGCTCGGCCGAGGAGTTTCGGACGCAGGTGCGCAGGGAGGAGGCGCGGGAGGTGCTGCAATACGCGCTCGGACAGGTGTCTCCGGAGGACCGGCTGGTGGTGAGCCTGGTGCATCTGGAGGGGCTGTCGGCCCGGGAGGCGGCGCACCAGCTCGGCATGAGCGTCGTCAACGTGAAGGTGCGGGCGCATCGTTCGCGCCGGCGGATGCGCAAGGCGCTGGAGGAATGGCTGGGGAAGGAGGAGAGATGAGCGAGCGGGACAATCGGCTGCAGCGGGTGGAACGGACCCTGCAAGCGGTGTATCGGAGGGAAGAGGATTCGATTGCCGGGCCGTCGGAAGGCGACGTGTGGCGGATCATGCTGCGGGTGCGGGCGGCCGCGCGGATGCGGACGGGGACCGCGCCGGGAGATGTCCGGTTCATGTGGCGGTTCGTCTCGGCGGGAATGGTGGCGGCCGTGGTGCTGCTGGCGTTGGCACTGAGCGACTCCGCGCCGGATCCCGTGCCGGCGAATTCCGTGGATGACATGGCTGTGGCGGTGATGAACCCTTCCTTGCCGTTCTGATCGGTTCTTCCCGGGCGGAATTCCGGGCTGCGGCGGCGGCGCATGGCGCCGGGGTCTTCCCGGCCGCGGGCGCGGCACAGGACGGCGGGCTGGGATATGCGGCGGAGCGGACCTGGACAGGGCGGAGCGAGGAGCGGGCGGCGATGAAATCGTGGAAATTCAGGCTGGGCATCGTGGCGATATTCGCGCTGGGCGTCGTGGTGGGCGCCGTCGCCACGGGCCTTTTCGTCCGCCATCGCTTTTCCAATTTCGGATTCGTCCGGCCCGATCAGGCCGTCAGCCACATCATGGGCCGCCTGGAGCGCGAGCTGAAGCTGAGCGAGGAACAGCGCCACGCGATCGAACCGATCGTCGCGGACGGCTTCACGAAGATGCGGGCGCTGCGGGCGCGCCTGACGCCGGAAGTCGAGGCGCTCGTGGCGGAGACGAGTCAGCGCATCAAGCAGCACCTTGACGCCGAGCAGCAGCGCCACCTCGAGGAGCACTATACCGAAGTGATGAAGCGCTGGCGGATCTACGCGGGACCCGGCGCCATCGCGCCGGGGACCGCTTCGCCGGGCGCCGCAGCGCCGGCCAGACCGCAAGGCAAGTAGTGCGGTGCGGAATCTGCGCCCTGCCGGCCTTGCCGGACCATGCCGAGATGACCGCCGCGCCGGACCCCGCGCTCCGCGACCATTAGTTTCGTTCAGCACGCGCCGCGCCCATCCGTCTACGCCAGATCGAACAGCAGCACCTCCGCGGGCGTCTTCGCCTTGAGATCGAGACGGGTCTCCTCGCTCAGGGCCGCGCCATCCCCGGCCGCGAGCGCCTGCCCGTTCGCCTCGACTTCCCCCCGCGCCACCTGCAGCCACGCATGCCGTCCCGGCGCGATCGCCTGGGACACCGCGCCGCCGGCGGGCAGCCGCCCGGCGTAGAGATTCACGTCCTGGTGGATCGTGACGCCGCCGTCGCCGCCGGCGCGCGAGCCGACCAGCGCCAGCGAGCCGGACAGGGCTTGCGCGGGCAGCGCCTTCTGCTCGTAGCTGGGCGTCAGGCCCTTGCGCTCGGGCAGCAGCCAGATCTGCAGCAGGTGCACCGGCTCGCTGGCGGACGGATTGAACTCGCTGTGGGTGACGCCGGTGCCCGCGCTCATGCGTTGCACCTCGCCCGGCCGGATGACCGAGCCGTTGCCCATGCTGTCCTTGTGCTCCAGCGCCCCGTCCAGCAGGTAGGTGACGATCTCCATGTCGCGGTGGGGATGGGTCGGAAACCCCTCGCCCGCCGCGACCGTGTCCTCGTTGATCACGCGCAGGTGCCGGAACCCCATGAAGCGCGGGTCGTAGTAGTCCGCGAACGAGAAGGAGTGCCAGGTGTCGAGCCAGCCATGGTTGAAATGGCCGCGTTCCTTGGCCTTGCGCACGAGCATCATGATCGCATCCTGCGGAAGCGTGGGGGAGTATGGCGGGATCGCAGCGGATTTGGAATTTTCCGTTTGCCCGATCCGCCCGGTCCGGGCGACGAGGCCGGCCCCGGTCCGTATCCGGTCAAGCTAAGAAATCCGCGGGGCGCGTGCCCGGCGTCCGGGATGCGCCCGCGCGGCCGGGCGCGGCTCGCTGGAGGGAAGGGTGCTGTGGGTCGGACGAAAAGACAAGTCACCCGCGGCTGCCGGAGAGCGCCACGGGTGACCGGGGGACCAAGACTGCCGCTTGGACGGACTAGAGGCGATCCAGGGGGATGCCGAGCTGCTCGCGGATCTCGAACCGCAGCTCGTCGTCGTTCTCCAGGCCGGCGAAGCGGATCTCCGTCTCGATCGAGGACAGGACGTCCTGCAGGTCGCCCTTGTCGCGGCCGGACTGGAAGCGTTCGCGGATGCGCTTGAGGCGGAGGTTGTGGATCACCGTCATGCGCAGCCGGCCCTTGACGTCCTCCAATGTCTTCGCATCCATGTTGCGCAACAGGGATTCGATCTCCGCCTGCGAGTAGCCGCGCAGCGACAGGCGCACCCAGATCGAATACACGCTCACGGCGTTGGGCGGGGTCTGGGCCTGGCTCGTGGGCGTTACCACGACCAGGGTAGCCAGAGTGGCCAGAAGCGCCCAACGCAGCCATCGGTTCATGATCTCTCTCCGGCGAGTAAGTGCCTGAATCCTACACCCGTGCGCCGCTGCGTGCACCGGGACAGGCGCGCACAGGTACGGGCGCGCACAGGTACGGGCGTGCACCGGGACGGCCGCGCGCAAGGACCGGCCTGCACAGTTACTGGGCCAAGCCCGTGGATTTCCCCGCCTCCATGGGCTGGGCCTCCGGCGGGCCGGACAGATTGCGCCCTGGACCGGCCGGCGCGGACAGGGAAACCCCTCGCGCCCCCGGTGCAGCACGGTGTCGGCAGCCGGCCTCTCCGGCCCCTAGACCCTGGGCCGGAGGGCGACCGCCCTTCCGGATAGAGTATCGGCGGAATGGGGGTTTTCTTGAGGAGTCGGCTTGACGCCACGCCGGACGGCCCGGAGGGGTTTGCCGCCCCCGGGGCGCTGTGGGAGATTGAGGAAGGCCGGACCCGCAGGGCAGGAGGATGAGGATGGAGCGCAGTCCCATGGCAAGCCAGCGGCCGATGGACCGATTCGTGCGCCGCCTCGCGGCCCGCTGGATTACGGACCACGAGCGCGTGAACGTCCCCGCCGTGCGCAGCCGCTACGGGCTGATCGAGGGCGCGAGCGGGGCGATCCTGAGCCTGGTGTTGGCCGGGCTGAAGTTCGGCCTGGGACTGGCGTTCCAATCCGCCGGACTCGTGGCCGACGGCGTGCACAGCCTGACCGATGTGGCGAGCTCGCTGGTCGTGATCATGAGCTTCTACGTGGCGCAGAAGCCGCCGGACCGGGAGCACCCCTACGGTCACGCCAAGGCCGAGTACATCGCGACGCTGATCGTCTCGATGTTCATGGTGGTGGCGGGCTGGGAACTCGGCCAGGCGAACGTGACCGGCCTGATCCGCGGCACGTCCGGGGCCGCGGCCCTGCCGCTGCAGTGGACCGTTCTGCTCGGCCTGTGCGGGCTGATGCTCATCAGCGAGGTGCAGGCGCGCTTTTCCGCGGCGCTGGGGCGGGCGATCGGCTCGCACACCTTGGAGGCGGACGGCTGGCACTTCCGCAGCGACGCCCTGGCGACCGGGATCGTGATCCTGGGGCTCGCCGGCCGCAACATCGGGCTGCCCTGGCTCGACAGCGTGGCGGGGGCGTGCGTGGGCGCGTTCATCGTCTGGACGGGGACCCGGCTGGCGATGGGCGCGATCTCGCCCCTGCTCGGCGAGACGGCGCCGGAGCACGAGATGGAGACCATTCGCGAGATCGCCCGGGAAATCCCCGGCGTCGTCGCCGTGCACGACCTCGCCGTCCACAAGTACGGCCCGGTCTACTACATCGCCGCGCACATGGAAGTCTCGGACGACCTGGACGTGCACCGCATGCACGAGATCGCCGTCCAGCTCGAGACCCGCATCCTCAAGCGCTTCCCCGGCCAGTGCGTCATCCACACCGACCCGGTCAACCTCAGCCACCCCCTCTTCGCCCGCGTCGCCCACGCCTTGAAGGAAGTGGTCATCGCGCACCCGGACCTGGTCGAGTTCCGCGACCTGACCCTGTGGAGCGAGGATGGGCGGGACCGCGGCGACGTGGAAGTCTCGGTGGATCCTCACGCGTCCCACGCCCAGTATCCCGCCTTCGCCCGCCACGTGCAGGAGGCCTTGCGCGAGAGCTTCCCGGCCCTCGACATGTCCGTGCGGCTCAAGGTGGACTTCAGCGCGCGGCCCTTGACGGCCTAGGGTAGTGGGCCGGCTTGAAGGCGCGAGCAGAATTCTCGTTGCGCTCGAAATAACCATATCTTGTCGCTCCGTGCTATTGCGTGGAGTCGGCCGTTGCGGTTCACACTCCGGTTGACGGGGGTGGAGGCGGGCGCTACGGTCGGCCCAAGCTTTTGGCCGCCCCGAGGACGGGAGCATGGACGCATCCCACCAGGCACGCATGGCCGCCTCCGCCACTCCAGCAACGACAGCATCCGCAGCGACACCGGCGCCCGCCGCAGCCGGCACAGCGCCGGGCCCATCGTCCGCCGACTCCGCCGGTCCGCCGAAGTCCGCGCGGCCCTGGCGGCTGCACCCGCCGGGTCCCGCGGCTGCCGTCGCCGCGCTGAGCCGGGAGGCCGCGCTGGAGCCGCTGGTGGCCGAGGTGCTCTGGCGCCGGGGCATTCGCACGCCTGCCGCCGCGCAGCGTTTCCTCGCGCCGAGCCTGGAGCATCTCCACGACCCCTTCCTGCTCAAGGGCATGGCGCAGGCCGTGACCGCGCTGGCCGACGCGCTGGCCGGCGGGGTGCGCATCGTCGTGTCGGGCGACTACGACGTGGACGGGATCACCTCGAGCGCGCTGCTGACCGATTTCCTGCGGCGCGCCGGCGCGACCGACCTCGCGACCTTCATCCCCAACCGCTTCGACCACGGGTACGGCCTGACCGCGCGCACGGTGGACGCGCTGCTGGCGCTGGCGCCCAGGCTGGTGGTGACGGTGGACAACGGCATCACCGCCCTGGCGGAGGTGGACCGGCTGCGCGCGGCGGGCGTGACGACGATCGTTACCGACCATCACCTGCCGCGCGGCGAGGGCGTGCCCGCGGGGATCGTGGTCAATCCGCTCCAGCCCGGCTGCGCGTACCCGTTCAAGCGCATCTCCGGCTGCGGCGTGACGCTGAAGCTGGTGACGGCGCTGCGCAAGACGCTGCGGGAGCGGGGCTGGTGGAACGCGGCGCGGCCGGAGCCGAACCTGAAGGACTGGCTGGATCTGGTGGCGATCGGCACCATCGCCGATGTCGTGCCGCTGACGGAGGAGAATCGGGTGCTGGCGCGCCACGGGCTGGAGGTGCTGAACCGGCCCCGCCTCAGGCCCGGGATCGAGGCGCTCCTGCAGGTGAGCCGCGCCGGGCGGGACGCGGGGCGGGGCGGAGCCTCCGGGGGGAACGAGGGGCCGGTGACGGCGCGCACGATCGGCTTCCAGCTGGCGCCGCGCCTGAACGCGGCGGGGCGGATGAAGGAGGGCATGCTCGGCGTGGACCTGCTGCTGGCGGAACGGCCCGAGGCGGCGCTGGCCTTGGCGCGGCAGCTGGACCAGGCGAACGACGAGCGGCGCAGCACGGGCGAGGAGATGCTGCGCGAGGCGCTCGCCTGCATCCAGCAGGACAAGCTCGACCACGCGGCCGGGATCGTCGTCGCGGCGCCCGGCTTCCACGAGGGCGTGATCGGGATCCTGGCGGCGCGGCTGGTGGATCGCTACCAGCGTCCGGTGGTGGTGCTGGCCGAGTCCGGCGGCGCCCTGAAGGGCTCGGCGCGCTCCGTCCCTGGCGTGAACGTGACCGAGGCGATCACGTCCTGCGCGCCGCTCCTGCTGGAGTTCGGGGGACACGCCGGCGCCGGCGGGCTCAAGCTCCCCGCCGACCGGCTCGCCGCCTTCCGCGAGGGCTTCCTGGCCGACTGCGCGCGCCAGTTGCGCGCGGTGGAGCCGCCGAGCGTGTGGCTCGACGGGCGGCTCGACCCGCGGCGCGTCACCCTGGCCTTGGCGGAGCAGGTCGCGCGGCTCGAGCCCTTCGGGCAGGACCACGGCGAGCCGGCCTTCCTGGTCGAAGGAGCGGACCTGACCGGGCCGCCGCAGGTGCTCAAGGACAAGCACCTGAAGTGGTCCCTCGGGCCGGCCGCCGAGATGCTCGGCTGGAGCCTGGCGAGCCACGCGCCGCGGGCCGCGCAGCTGCGCTACCGGGTGCGGCTCGCCGTGAACGAATTCCGCGGCCAGCGCCGCGCCCAGCTCACCGTGGACGAGGCGGTGCCTGCGGATGGGGCGGTGACGGTGGACGAGACCGTGCCTGCGGATGGGGCGGTGCTCGCGGACGAGGCGGCGCCGCTGGAGGACGCAGCGCGCTAGCCGCCCGCCGCCTCCCGGCGTGGCGGCCGCGCCCGAGGCCGCTCGCTAGAATCCGCGCAGCCAGACGATCAGCACGCCCGCCAGCGCCCCCGCCGCGATCAGGAGCGGCTCGGGCGGCTTGAAGCGCCAGATCAGGCCGAACGCCGCCAGCCCGATCAGCGCCGTCGGCAGGTCGTGGATGGCCCTCCGGCCCAGCACGATGCAGGCCCCCGCAATCGCTCCCGCCGCCGCCGCCGTCACTCCGTCCACGAAGGCCTTGACCTTCGGGTTGCCGCTGACGCGGTCGAACCACGGATAGGGGATCACGACGAACAGGTACACCGGGAGGAACACGCCCAGCGCGGCGGCGATCGCTCCGGGCCAGTCGGCCACCAGGTAGCCGATGAAGGCCACCGTGATCACGACCGGGCCGGGCGTGAGCATCGCGACCGCCACCGCGTCGAGGAACTGGCGGTCGTCGAGCCAGTGGAATTCCTGCACGACCCCGCCGTAGAGGAACGGCACGATCGCCAAGCCGCTGCCGAAGACGAACGCGCCGGCTTTCGCGAAGAACCACAGCAGCTGGCCCAGCACCGCGGGCGCGAACACGACCATGGTGCCGCCGCGGCGCAGGAACTTCGGCGGCGCCTTCACCAGCAGCGCGACCAGGCCGCAGAGCAGGAACAGGGACAGGATCTCCTCCTCCCGCCACGCCGTCACGGCGGCCATCACGAGGAAGATTCCCCACAGCAGCCAGTCGCGCGCCAGCGTGAGCTTGGCCAGCTTGTAGGCCGACAGCACGATGATGGCGATGACGGTCGCGCCCACGCCGTAGAACGCGGCCTGCATCCAGGACAGGCCGCCGAACTTCACGTACAGCCAGCCGATCGCCACGGTCATCAGGAACGAGGGCGAGATGAAGGCGAACGAGACGAGCGTGGCGCCGCGCACCTTGGAGTGTACGTAGCCCAGGCAGATGGCGAGCTGGGCGGCGAGGGGGCCGGGCGCGAGCTGGGAGAGCGCGAGGGACTTCAGGTACTCCTCGCGCGTGAACCAGCCGCGGCCCTCCACCAGGTCCCGCTGCATGTAGCCCACCAGCGCCACCGGCCCGCCGAAGCCGAGGCTGCCCAGGTACAGGAAGTAGCGCAGCAGCTGCGCGGTCGTGGGGCGTGCGGGGGGGCTCATGGGCGGCCTTCCGGAAGGGGTGTCGCGGCCTGAAGGCCCGCCGGCGTGTGGGGCCGCCCTGGGGCGGCAGTGCCGGCTGACTGCCGCGCGGGTTCACTGCCGCGTGCGTCCACTGCGGCGCGGGTTCCCTTCGGTGCGGATTCACTGCCGCGCGCGCAGGGCCGCGATGAGGGCCTGGCGCATGGGGCCTTCGGGCGCGCGCTGGTGGGTCCAGAACTCGAACGCCGCGCAGCCCTGGTAGAGCAGCATGCCGATCCCGTTGGTGCAGGCCAGGCCCAGGGACTCCGCCTCGCGCAGCAGCGGGGTCTCGGCGGGATGGTACACGATGTCCACCACCGCTTCCTTGACCCCGAGGGGCACGAGGCGCACCGGGCTTCTGCCGTCTCCCATGCCCACGGTGGTGGCGTTGATCAGCAGGTGCGGACCCAGGCCCGCGGCATCCGACAGCCCCAGCGCCTCGATCTCGGATTGCGGGAAGCGGGCCTTGAGCGCATCCGCCAGCGCCCGGGCGTGGGCGCGGGTGCGATTGGCGATCCACAGCGTGGCGGCTCCGGCGCCCAGCAGGGCATGGGCGATCCCCCGCGCGGCCCCACCCGCGCCCAGCAGCAGCACCTGCTTGCCGCGCGGATCGAAGCGCAGGTCCAGGTCCAGCGAGCGCAGGATTCCGGCGCCGTCGGTGTTCGTGCCCGTCAGGCGGATCCCGCCGGGCGCCGCCTCGCAGCGCACGGTGTTCACCGCGCCGATCGCCTGCGCCTCCGGGGTGACCGAGTCCAGGAGCGGCAGGATCGCCACCTTGTGCGGCACCGTCAGGTTGAACCCGCCCACGCCCGCGGCGGCCAGCCCGGTCACCGCGGCGGCCAGCCGGTCGGGGAGGACGGGAAAGGCGACATAGAGGGCGTTCAGTCCCAGCGCGCGAAATCCCGCGTTGTGCAGGGCGGGCGACAGGCTCGTCTGCACCGGATGGCCCAACACGCCGTAGAGCCGCGTCTGGCCGTCGGGCGTGTAAGGCGCCACGGCCATCGGGACTAGTCCTCCTCGCCGAACTTGTTTTCGATCAGGCGGCGGATCTCGTCCAGGGCCACGTCCTCGTCCTTGCCCTGCGCCGTGATGATGACGCGGCTGTCCTTTGCGGCGGCCAGCATCAGCACCTCCATGATGCTCTTCGCGTCGGCCAACTCGCCCTCCTTCTCCACCGTGATGCGTGCGGAGAACTGGTTGGCCAGCTGCACCAGCTTGGCCGCGGCGCGGGCGTGGAGCCCGAGCCGGTTGGGGATGACCATCGCCAGGGTCTTGGTTGCCGTCACGGGTGTCCTGCGGGCACGGAAGAGCGTCGGCAGCGCGGAGGTGCGGAGCCCGCCACGGACAGCCTAGCATTGAAACGCCGGGCCGGGGAGCGAATGCGCCGCCGCGCGCGGAGCGGGCCCGCCCGCGGCGCCACCCTGCGCGACCGGCCCGGGCTTCCCCGCCGGAGCACCGGCGCGCGCGTCACAGCAGCGCGCGCTTGAGCTCGGCGGCCTTGTTCGCTTGCTCCCAGGTGAACTCGGGCAGCTCGCGCCCGAAGTGTCCGTAGGCCGCCGTTTTCTGGTAGATCGGCCGCAACAGGTTCAGCGACTGGATGATCTGCGCGGGCTTGAGGCCGAACACCTCGCGCACCACCTTGCTGATGCGCTCCGCCGGCACGACGCCGCTGCCGAAGGTGTCGATGTGGACGGAGACCGGTTCGGGATAGCCGATCGCGTAGGCGATCTGCACTTCGCAGCGGGTTGCCAGACCGGCGGCCACGATGTTCTTCGCGACGTAGCGCGCCATGTAGGCGGCCGAGCGGTCGACCTTCGAGGGGTCCTTGCCGGAGAAGGCGCCGCCTCCGTGGCGACCCATGCCGCCGTAGGTGTCCACGATGATCTTGCGCCCGGTCAGTCCGGCGTCGCCGTGGGGACCGCCGACGACGAAGCGGCCGGTGGGATTGATCAGGTAGCGGGTCTTCGGCGTGAGCAGCTCGGCGGGAATGACGGGCTTGATGACGTGCTCGCGGATGTCCTCCTGGAGCTTCTTGTACTGGGCGTCGGCGGCGTGCTGCGCGCTGAGCACGACGGTGTCCACCGACACCGGC
>JBGOTW010000097.1:0-13429 GCA_041476685.1 bacterium
GATTTCCAGGTCACCTTCGTCCTCAAGCATGCGCAGCCGAGCCTGCTGGCCATGCTGGCCACCGGCTATTCGCCCGTGTATCCGGCCCATCTCGATCCGGCCGAGCTGCGGACGCACTCCGTCGGCACCGGGCCGTTCCGCCTGAAGGAGTACCTGCCGGAGCAGCGCATCGAGCTGGTGAGGAATCCCGACTACTTCATCAAGGGCCGGCCTTTTCTGGATGGGATCACCTACGTCATAATCAAGGACCGTACCGCGCGGGCGACCGCCATGGGCAGTGGGCAGGTGGACGTGTTCTTCCCCCAGGAAGGCACGCCTTTCATCCGCGACCAGGTCAAGGCCCAGGCGCCTCAGGTCGTCGTCAAGACTGTCGCCCAGTCGGCCACCTT
Organism: bacterium; assembly: GCA_041476685.1. Lineage (GTDB taxonomy): Bacteria > SAR324 > SAR324 > SAR324 > JACQKK01 > JBGPEV01. Next base: position 390 of record JBGOTW010000097.1, read on the forward strand.
CAACATCGTCATCAATACGAAGAAACCGCCCTTCGATAACGTGAAAGTGCGGCAGGCGATCAACTACGCCCTGGACCGCAACGAATTCCTGCTGACCCAGCACGGCGGCGCCATCGCGGGGGGGATTCTCGACCCTCCGCCTTACGGTCGCTGGGGGCTCTCTCCGGCGGAACTGGCGAAGCTGCCCGGTTGGGGCGATGCGGTGAGGGACAAGGCCGAAGCGCGCAAGCTGCTCGCGGAAGCCGGCTACGGTCCGAACAAGCCGCTCAAGGTGACGGTTCTGACACGCTCAACCCCCCTATACCAGGACATGGCGAGCTGGATGATCGGCCAGCTCAACGCCGTGGGCGTCGAAGGCACGCTCGAGAGCATCGAGTCCGGACTGTGGTTTCCGAGGTTGACCCGGCGGGACTACGCGCTGGGCGCAAACATGATGGCCGCCGGCGTGGACGATCCCGACACGTGGTTCTTCGAGAACTTCTCCTGTGCTTCGCCCCGCAACTACACGGACTATTGCAGCAAGGACGTGGAGACATTGATGGAGCGCACCAGCCAGGAGCGCGACCCGAAGAAGCGCCTCGAGCTGGCGAAGGAAGTGGACACCCGGTTGCAGGTCGAAGTGGCGCGCAGCATGCTTGGGCACGCCTTGGACGACGTCATGTACTGGCCCTACGTGAAGGGATATGTGCCCCACAACAACATCTACAACTACGGGCGCATGCAGGACGTGTGGCTGGACAAGTAGCGCCTCCGGGCGGCGGGACGCCTTCCGCAAGGTCAGGGTGACGATGGGCGGCTGACGGCTGGGAGACGGGACCGTCTCCGTGCCCTTCGCCCCGCCTCTGGCTCATGGTAGATTGGATGCCCCGAGGTGCGGTGGTCGCGCGCGACGCCGCACGCAGAGCGCTCCTCCCGATCGCAAGAGGAGAAAGCCGCCCGTGCTCGGGATGCAGAGGCGTGGCTGTGCCCTGCAGCGCAAGGGAGACGCGGGTTAGCCGTATGGCGGCGAGGGCTCATGGCTGAATGGCGGAACCGCGCATGCGGAATGGCCGGCCTGGTGCTGCCGGCGGCGACGGCTGGACTTACGTGGATTGCGCTTCTGCTTGCCGCGGGGTGTGCCACGATGGCCCATGGAGAATCGCTTGCCGAGGAGCGCCGCGCCCAGCTCGACCATGGCACCGTGACGCAGAGAGCCGAAGCCCTGGCTTGGCTGGCGGTGCACGGGGATCAGGGCGCGACCCACGCGGTCGCGCAGCACTTGAAGGACACCGATCCCTCGATCCGCGGGCTGGCCGAGCAGACGCTCTGGGCGATCTGGTCGCGCTCGGGCGATGCGGACGTGGATCGGCTGATGGAGCAGGGCGTCAGCCTGATGAACGAGCAGGACTACGACGAGGCCCTTTCCGTCTTCGGGGAGATCGTCCGGCGCATGCCCGACTTTGCGGAGGGGTACAACAAGCGGGCGACCGTGTTGTACCTGATGGGCGACTACCTGCACTCCCTCGATGACGTCGAGCAGACGATCCGGCGCAACCCGGAGCACTTCGGGGCCTTGAGCGGCGGCGGACTGTGCATGCTGAAGCTGCAGCGCCTGGCCGAAGCGCTCAGCTACTTCGACCGCGCGCTCACCGTCAATCCGAACATGGAGGGCATTCGCATGATGGCCGATCAGCTTCGCCGCGCCAAGCCCAAGCCGCTGATCTGAGGCGCGGCCCCGCGGGCCTCAGAAGCGCCACGCCACGCCGAGCGTGTGGGCGGCCGCCGGCGCGAAATTCAGCGTTTCCACGTTCTCTCCGTCTTTCAGGGCGCGATAGCGCCGGAACAACGTGCGGCCGCTTTCCAGCTCCAGCAGCGGTCCGCTGCGTCGGCCGATGGCCAGCACCGCGCCGAGCGTTCCGGCCGTGACCCGCGCCGTGTCGAGTGCGGACCCGGTCTCCGTCACACGGTATTGCCCGCCCTGCACGAGCCACTGCCCGCCCAGGCTGACCCATTCCGTCAGCCAGTAGCGCACCTGCCCTTCCATGGGGAGGCGCACGTTCGCCGTCCAGCGGGCGTCCCAGTGGGCGTATTCGAGCAGAGGCACGATCGCCGGATCGCCGAGGTCCGCCGTCGCGGCAAACCCCAGGCCCCAACGACTGTCCGGGCCGAGCTGCCGGCGCCACACGGCAAGTCCGCCGGTGCTGAGCGGCACGTCGGCGTGGAGGGCATCGGCGTAGCGGCCGGTGGAGATGACGGCCAGGAGGGCCTGGTCGGGCTCGAATTGCCAGTACGCGCCGGCATGGACGGCCGCGCTGTACAAATCGCGGACGGACGCGGGCGCCGGAGTGAAGCCGGAGAAGTCGAGCGAGAGAGCGCGCGTGGTGAGCCCGCCGAACCAAAGCGTAGGCGTGCCCGCGCCCGCCAGGGGCAAGTTGACCGTGGCATCCCGGAAGATCAGGGCCAGCGTGCCGGCCTCGGCGTCGGTACCGTGTTGGACACTGGCGGGGGCCAGTACGGCGACCTGCACGCGCCCCACTTCGGCGCCCGGTTCCGCACTCGACTCGCCGCCCGCGTCCGGGTCGCCTGCAGCGTATGTGTGCACGGCGTGGAGGAAAGCAAGCAGCACCAGCAAGCCGGTGAGAAGTGCGCGATCCATGGCCGCCGGATATGAGCGCAGGGTGTCCGCCGCCGTGGCCCGCCGGGGTGCCGACACGGTGCCAATACGGCGCCAACACGGGACCGCGCGCGGGAACCCAACTTCGGGAAGCACTGCGGTGCCGGGTCGTGGACCCCGCGCGGGCTGCGCTAGAAGCGCACGGCCACCCCCATGCGGTAGAACGCGGCGTCCTTGAAGCCGAGCGAGAGCACGGTATTCCCGTTGTCACGCGCCGTGTAGTGCCGATAGAGCGTGGTGCCCGCGTCAAGCTGAAGTTGGGGCCCCCAGGCTGGACCGATGGCCAGCAATACGCCGGCGAGCTGGCTCGTATAGCGTACCGTATCCACGGCAGCCGCGGGATCCCGGACGCTGAATTCGCCGCCTTGCACGAAGTATTCGGCGCCCACCCGCGTCCACTCCGAGAGGGAGTAGCGTACATCGCCGCGGAAAGGGAGGCGCACGTTCGCCGACCAGCGACCTTCGCGATAGGCATAGCTCACGATCGGCACGGCGCGCGGCTCCCCGAACACGAAGGTGAAGCCTCCACCCAAGCCAAAGGTGCTGCTGGGGGACGTGCGCACCTGCCAGATCGCGCCGCCGGAGGTGCGTTGCTGGCCTTCAGGGGGCCAGCCATCGGAGAACTCGCCCGTCGCCAGATATGCGAGCCACGCCTGCCCGTTGTCCACCCGGTGAAACACGGACCCGATGAACGCCGCGCCGTACAGGTCGGATACCAGGGCCGGAGCGAGGGCCGGGGAAAAGCCCGCGAAATGCAGCGTGAGCGTTTCGGCCGCCAGACCGGCCGACCAGACCGTGTCGCTCCCCCAGCCCCATACGGGAACGCTGAGATAGGCCCGCGTCTCCTGGGACTGCAACGTTCCACCCTCGCCCGGAGCGGGCGAGCGCACGGCCGACGGCTCGACGTCGCTGAAATTGAAGCCTACGAAGTCCTGGGCCTCCCCATAGCGGGGGCCATAGCGCCCGCGCATGCCCATCTGCGCCTGCGCCGTATGCGGGAACAGCGGGGACCATCCTGCGAGGACGGTGGCACACAGGAAAAACGCAAGAGCCGGAACACGCATGGGACAATCGCCTGTTGGAAGAGCGTCGCGGCCTTCACCATTCGGAAATCGGCAGACCCGTGGGAAGGGTTACACTTCGCGCTGTGCTGCGACGCCCATGGCCGGCCGCGGTCAGGGCGGGCGGCCCAAGGTCCGCCTAGGAGCGCCGCAGGGCAACCGCAAAGTCCTCGGTCGTGTCGATTCTACCGCGCGCACCCGCCTGCGGCGGGCCTCATCCGCCCTGCGGGCACCTTCTCCAACGCCGAACTGCCGGCGTGGAGAAGGACTCCCCGCCCAAAGCCTATCCCTTCTCCAGTCTGCGCCGTATGCGGGTTGGAGAAGGTGGCGCACTGCGCCACCGGCGCCTGCGGCGCTGGCCGGATGAGGCGCGAGCGAAGCGAGCGTGTTGAGCAGACGGGCGAGCAACGCTTGTGACACCACGGCTGATTCGGGACTTTGCGGGCACCCTGGAAGCGCCGCCGCGGCGCGTTCCCCTGCCGCGTCTCCTATGCTACCAATTGAACTTCCCGCACGTCGGCAGGTTTCCCGTCAGCCCGGAAAGGAGCGTGACATGCCCGTATCCGCGTCGGCGCAAGCCGCAGTGGCGCTGCCCCAAGGCTCACCGGCTCTCATCCAGCAAGCCGAGCAGAGCGTCATGTATGTGGTCACCCGCCCCGATCGGGTGATGGTGCGTGGCAAGGGCAGCTACTTGTATGACGCGGAAAACCGTCAGTACCTCGACTTCATCCAGGGCTGGGCGGTCAACTGCCTCGGACACTGTCCGCCGGCCTTGGTGCGGGCGCTCAGCCGGCAGGCGAAAGAGCTGATCAACGGCAGCCCGTCGCTCTACAACGACCAGATGATCCGCGCCGCCAAGCTGCTGACGGACCATTCCTGCCTCGACAAGGTCTTCTTCGCCAACAGCGGCGCGGAGGCGAACGAGGGCGCGGTCAAGCTGGCGCGCAAGTACGGCCAGGTCAAGCTGGGAGGCGCCTTCGAGATCCTGACCACGTGGCACGGATTCCACGGGCGCACACTGGCCATGATGTCGGCGTCGGGCAAGAAGCCCTGGGACTCGCTGTTCGAGCCGAAGGTCCCCGGATTCCAGCGGCTGCCCTTCAACGACCTGGATGCCATGCGCCAGGCCGTGCAGCCCGGCAAGACCTGCGCCATCATGGTCGAGCCGGTGCAGGGCGAGGCGGGCGTCTTCGTCGCCGACAAGTCCTACTTGAACGGTCTGCGGCAGCTGTGCGACCAGCATGGCCTGCTGCTGATCCTGGACGAGATCCAGACGGGAATCGGCCGCACGGGTACCCTGTTCGCGTACGAGCAGTACGGCGTCGAGCCCGACATCATGACGCTGGGCAAGGGCCTGGGCGGCGGCTTCCCGGTGTCGGCCCTGCTGGCAAAGAACGGCTGCTCGGTCTTCGAGCAGGGGGACCAGGGCGGCACGTTCTGTGCGCAGCCGCTGGCGATGGCCGCGGTGAACGCGGTGCTGAACGAGGTGCTTGCCAAGAAGATCCCGGCGAAGGTGGCCTCGCGCGGACGCTATTTGATGCGGAGACTGAAGGGCCTGCGCGAGGAATTCGGCTTCACCGACGTACGCGGCATGGGCCTGCTCCAGGCGGTGGATCTGCCCAAGGAGAAGGGCCCGGAGATCGTGGCCGAGTGCTTCAAGAATGGCCTGCTAATCAACGCGCCGCGCCCCGCGACCCTGCGCTTCATGCCGGCGCTGAACGTCAGCAACGCGCAGGTGGATGAGATGCTGGACATCCTCACCGGCGTGCTGCGCCGCGTGATGGCGAGCTAGACACGCCCCGCCCCCCTTCCGCGCCGCGGAAGAGGGGCCCAGTCGCGCCGCGGGAGAGGGGCCCAGCCGCGGCCCCACCGACCCCGCCCCAAATCTTCCGCCCCGCCCGGCTTTGGCACGTCTCGCGCTGCGGCCGTGCTGCGGTCGAGCCGGGGCATGCGGAAACTGTCCCGGAACAATGGGGTCCTGCGAGCGGAAAGACGGGAAGCCTAGGAAGCCTGCGCTTGCACTTTGTTCATCAGCTCGAAGCCGTACAGGATGAGCTTGTCCATCTCTTCTTCGGTGAATCCCATGGACTTGCCAACCTTGAGCACCATGTCCTTCTCCGTCTGCGGGAAGTTCTTGTCCGAGACGGCGACGCGGATCAGGTCGATCAACATGGACATGCCGAGCTTGCGGTCAATTTCGACCGGGGCGCCCAGGGGCGGGACGGTCTTGAACTGGATGAATTTCTTGAGGCGCTCCACCATCTGATCGTCCTTGATCAGGCTGATCAGCTTGACGATGAAGTCCACCTCGGCGCGATCGATGTTTCCATCGGCGAGCACCATGGCCACCATGGCCGTGGCGAACCAAGCGCGTTGGCGCGGGTTCAGGGTGCTGATCTTGGTCTTGAAGTCGATGTCCATGCGCCAACCACCGAGCGCCGGAGGCGGCGGGGAACGCCGCTTCGCCCGACGAGCCTATGCAAGGACCCTTCGCCCGCTCATGCGGAGCTGCCGGTCCCCGTCCGCGGAGATTCCTGCCGTGCCCCACTCTTAGCCCGTCCAAGTCCCATAATACAGGGCTTTTCCGGAAGTGCCCATCCGCCGGCGCCGGGCAAGCGCCGGTGCCTTGCCCTGCGCCTGCGCGAGTTACGGTTGTGGCGTCTCGATCGGCAGATCCAGCCGATCCCCCCACTCTTTCCACGACCCGATGAAGTTATGCAGCTTCGAGTAACCCAGCAGCCGCAGCGCCAGGTAGGCGTGGGAAGAGCGGTAGCCGCCTTGTCAGTAGGGTGCGATGGCCTTGTCCTTGGTGATCCCCGCGCTCTTGAACAGCGCCTCCAGCTCGGAGGGCGGCTTGAAGCGGCCGTGCGCATCGAGGTAGTGGGTCCATTCGAGATGCACTGCGCGGGGTATGGCGCCGGCGCGGGCCGCCCGCTTGTTGCGGCCGAAGTATTCCTCGTCCGTGCGCGTGTCCAGCGGCACGACCTCCCCCGCCTCGATCTTCTCCCGCAGCTCGTCGGCGCCGATGAACAGGTGCTTCTGCGCGTTGATCTTGAACGAGGCGGGGTGCGGCTGGACCATCTCGTGCGCGATCGGATAGCCGGCGGACAGCCACGCGTCCATCCCGCCGTCGAGCACGTGGACGTCCTGGTGGCCGAAGTACTCCAGCAGCCAGAATCCCCGCGCGGCGCGGACGCCCGTGTCCTTCTCGTAGAACACGACCGTCTTCTCGTGCCCGACGCCGCGCAGGCCCAGCAGCGAGCGCATCAGGTTCAGGAACTCGTCGAGCAAGGGCGGCTGGGTGTGTGTGAGACCGATCCCGTACAAATCAAAGTGCGCCGCGCCCGGAATCACGCCCTGCAGCAGCTCAGGGGATGGACGCAGATCCACCAGCGCCAGCTTCGGATCGCCGAGGCGCGCCTTGAGCTGGGCCGGGGACCAGAGCAGGTGCCCGTTGGGAAACGCCTCGCTCCGCTCCTGGGCGGCGGCGGGGTCGGGTCGGGACGGCTGGCTAGCGGCCATGGGCAGGGACTCCAAGCAAGCGTGGCACGAGGTCTATGAGCAGGCGCACCCCCACCCCGCTGCCTCCCTTCGGGAAGAGCGGGTGGTCGCCGTCGCTCCATGCATAACAATCCAGGTGCGCCCAGGCAACGTCTCCGGCGAACTCCTTGAGAAACAGGGCGGCGGTAACGGCTCCCGCGAATCCGTCGCTGGGGGCGTTGATCAGGTCCGCCACCGGACTGTCGAGCTTCTTCTTGTATCCCGCCCAGAGCGGCAGCGGCCAGGCGTGGTCGCCGGTCGCCGTGGCGCTCGCCAGGATGGCGTCGCGCAGACCGGCGTCGTCGCAGAACAGGCCCATCAGGTCCTTCCCCAGCGCGACGCGGCAGGCACCGGTGAGCGTGGCGAAGTCCACCATCGTGTCGGGCCGGTAGGTACGCGCCAGGGCGAAGGCCTCGGCCAGCACGATCCGTCCTTCGGCGTCCGTGTTGGTCACCTCGATGGTCGGCCCGGCCTTCGTGCGCAGGATGTCCCCGGGCCGGTAGCTGCGCGATCCCAGCGCGTTCTCCACCAGTCCCAGCACCGCCACCAGGTGCACCGGCAGGCCGAGTTGCGCGATCGCCTGGAAGGCCCCCAGCACGATCGCCGCGCCGCCCATGTCCTTCTTCATCAGCGCCATGCCGCTGCTGGTCTTCAGGTCCAGCCCGCCGGAGTCGAAGGTCACTCCTTTGCCCACCAGCGCGATCGTGGGGCGCTTGCGGTCCGGCTTGCCGTACTCGAGCGCCACCAGGGCCGGCGGCCATGGGCTGGCCTGGCCCACCGCGTAGATCGCCTCGTAACCCTGCCGCAGCAGCGCTTCGCCGCGGATCGCCTTGAATCCCGCCTTGACCTCCCGGGCCACCTGCTCCGCCCGCTCGGCCAGGTACACCGGATGCGCCACCGCGGCGGGCTCGTTGATCAGGTCGCGGGTCAGGGCCACGGCCTCCGCGGCGATCCGGCCGCGCCTCAGCCCGTCCTTTGCCGCCCCCGCGTCCGCGTGCACCAGCTCCACGTGTACCGGATCCGGCGCGGGCTCCCGCGTCCGGTAGGCGCGGAAGCTGTAGTCCGTCATCAGCAGCGCCTCGACCGCGATGCGGACCAGGTCCTCCGCCGCGAGCCCCGTGCCCCGTTCCGGCAGCGCGAGGCTCAGCTCCCGCGCCCCCGCCTTGGTCAGCTCGCTGTACCCTTTGGCGAGAGCCAGAGACAGCTCACCCGGTGCCTGCGGGAGCGCCTGCCCGACCGCCGCTCCCAGCCCCACGAACAGCCACTGCGCTTCGCCCAAGGGCAGGAGCAGGGTCTCGCCCGCGGCGCCGGTGAACTTGCGCGTCTTCGCGAGCGCCCGGGCGGGCCCCGCCACGCCGGCAGGCAACCCCTTGAACGGGTCCGCACCCGCGAACACGGGCTGCAGGCGGTTGGGGCGCGAGGTGGAGACGGCCGTGGCGAACTTGATCATGGGGCGGCAGGACCGGGAAACGATGAATGCCTGTGCGACAGGAAGCTGGGCCGCCGATTGCCTGTGCAACCGAGGCGCCCTGCGGTCATGGCTAGCGCGGCGCGCGTTGCTCCAGTACGGCCTGGGCGGGGTCGATCTGGTGCGTGAAGATCGGCGAGACCAGGTAGACCAGGGTCGTGGCTAAGACGGCAACGCCGAAGTACGGCGTAAAGACGAGCGTGAGCCAGCAGAGCAGGCTGAGCCACAGCAACACCGGCCGGCGGCTCATCAGCCGCCCGACATGCAGGTAGCGCACGAAATACAGGTTCATCACCAGGGCGGCGAGCAGCATCGCGCCGGTCGCCAGCCAGGTCAGCGGCAGCCTCAGGTCCGCGTCGGCGCGGGTGAGCTGGAAGGCGATCTCGATCGGGGCGGTCACGAACAGCGCGGCGGCAGGGACGGGCATGCCCTTGAAGAAGCCGGGGATGGGCTTCTTGTCGAGCGTGAAGTAGATCAGGCGCGCGATTCCCGCGCCCAGGTAAAGCACGGCGGTCAGGGCCACGAACCCGTACGATTCGCCGTTCACCTGCCCCATCACCAGATAGAAGATGACGGCGGGCGCGACGCAGAAGCTGATGCCGTCGGAGATGTCGTCCAGCAGCGCGCCGGTCTGGAAGCCCTTCCGCTTCTGGTTCGGCAGCGGCTCGGTCAAGCCCAGCCGCCGCGCGGCGAGCCCGTCCAGCCGGTCGAAGAGCGCCGCGCCCATCAGGATGAACAGCGCCTCGCGCACGCGCCCGTGGTCGGCGAACACGATCGCCGTGATCCCCAGCAGCCCGTTCATCAGCGTCAGCGCGTTGGGAATGACGGCCAGGATCCTGCGGCGCAGCAGCTCGTCGCCGCCGGAGATGTCGTCCAGGGCGATCGTCCCGTACTTGCGCAAGTAGAGCGTGATGGAGGCGAGGTTGATGACGAGGAACAGGATCTCGACTACGTACCAGACGCGCATCGGCAGGGCGTCGATCCAATCCAGCGCGCGATAGAAGCGCTCCCACCCCACCGTGGGCAGGTAGAAGGCGTAGGCATAGAGCAATACGGCCAGGGGGAATGCGAGCAGCGTGCGCACCCGCGAGAGTCCCGCCGCCTCCACTTCCCCGTCCTCGCTCGTGCGCACGGCGAAGTTGCGCAGGAACGAGGCGAACTGGTCGCGCATCAGGATCAGCACGCAGATCGCCAGCACGAACAGGGCGTGCAGGAGCTGCAGGCGGCCCTGCTCGGTGTCCGACAGCCGTTCGAAGCGCCAGAACATCCCGGTGGCCAGCACGGGGAAGATGATGGACAGCACGAGCCGGTCCATCATCCGGTCGGCCAGCGGTCCCAGCTTGGAGTAGGGGATGTAGCGCACCGCGAACCAGCCATCCACCCAATCGAACAGCAGCGCCAGCACCAGCAGGCTCATGCCCAGGATGTAGCCGGGCGGGTCGTGGGTGAACATCACCCACAGCGCGCAGGCGAACGCCCCGAACACCAGGGGCGGCCGCCCGAAGACGAGCACGGCCGCGACGTTGCGCGTGACGCGATCCCAGCCCCGCATGGCCATGTGCCCTGCCCGTGCTGTTTGCGAATCCGGACGAGTTAGCGGTTAGGTACCACCCATGGCTACGGTGCGGCAACCGGCGCGTCATTCCGCTCCGCGCGGGCCCGGCCTGCGCTCGGCCGGCGACTCCGAAACGAAGAAGTCCGGCGACGCGTGCGGGGATGGAGCGCCGTCCAGTTTCGGAGAGGGAAGACCGCGCTGGGAGACGGAGGACGCGACGCGCTACTCCTGCACCACCTCGATCAGGACGTCGAAGGGCGTCTGGGGCAGCGCCTTGGGGTGCATGAAGAAGACCGTCGTGCCGCGCGAGCCGGGACGCGGGGCGGCGTCGAGGATCCGGAAGCCCTTCGCCTTCAGGTCGCGGAACGCCGCGTGGATGTCCTTCACGCGGAAACCGACGTGATTCAGCCCGCCCTTGCCCCCGTTGCGGTCAATTGCCTTCTGCACGGGGGACTCCGGGCGCAGCGGTTCGAGCAGCTGGATCAGGTTGGGGGAGTTGCCGATTTGCAGCAGCGCCTCGCGCACCGCGTCCTTGCCCGCGAGCTCCTCGCGGTGGATCTCGCGAAAGCCCAGCAGGCCGTAGGCGGCCACCTGGGCATCCAGCGTGCCGGGGCAGACGGCGATGGCGACATGGTCCACGAACAGAAAGCCCGGGATGCCGGCCGTCACGTCGGAAAAAGAGGACGGGGTCGGATGGCTCATGGCGGCTCGTCGCGTGCGGGCTGCGGGCGCACCCGCTTGACAGCGGATCACGCCCGGGGGACGTCGCCATCTTGTATCACAGCTTCGCCCCCATGCGCCTTGTGCCCAAGCCTCGGACCTCGGCGGACGCCACAGACCGACCGCCTCGTTCTGGCCAGGCGGAGGCGGAAGGCCGGCGGCGACTGCCTGCTACGCGGCCAACCCCTTCAGGCACTCTTCGTTGCACCCCTCGCCCGGCAGGAGCAGGCTGCAGCGGCGCATGTGCACACGCGACCCGCCGTACGCGCTGGTCAGTGCCGCGCCGGTAGCCTTCACCTCGACGGCCGCGTTCACGTGCCGCTCCGGGCAAGGGAGCTTGAAGCGGTGCGCGAAGCGCGCATAGTTGAGCGCGAGGGGCGCCACGATGGCATACAGCGCGAACACGAGCAGGACGGAGGACAGCACCACGATCAACGTACTCATTGTCCCTCCCTTGGCCCGGTGGAGCAGGCCCGACCGCTAGGCCGGGCACTCCGCGAGCCCCTTGTTGCCACGAACTGCGCTCGCCCGCCTGGGGCGATGACTGAGCCAACGTAGCACCCGCCCGGCGGGTCGCCTTGATCTAGATCAAGGTAGCCGAGGTCAGCTCCGCCTAGATCAACTCCACCCAGATCGCCCCGTCCCCGCCCAGCCGAGGCGGCGCCCAGGAGTAGCGGCGCAGGTACGGCGCTCCGTTGCGCTCCAGCCAGCTTTGCACCACGCCACGCAGGACCGGACCTTGGACGCCGGAATTCAGGCCTCGGCCCGTGATGATGAGCACGTGGCGCAGGCGTCTGGCCCGGGCCGAGTGGAGGAAGTGCTGCACCTTGCGGATCGCCTCCTCCTGCGTCGTCCCGTGCAAGTCCAGCTCGTCGTCGGGCTCGGCCTGCGAGCGGCTGCGGACGATGGGCCGGCGTTTGCGGGCGGGGGCCGGCGCTCCGAGGAACTTCTCGTTAAGGCTGGCGACGCCCGCGCGCAGCGCCTCCTCCATCAGCCGCGCCCCGTCTTCCGGCTCCTCGAAGCGGGTAGGCTCGGCGCGGGATGCGCGGGCAGCGGGCCGCGACCGGGGCGCCGGGGGCGGCGCGGGTTTCGCCGCGCCCAGATCCTCCGCTGCTTCCGGTGCTTCGATCTCCGGGCGGGGTGCCGGATTTGGGGCAGGCACGGGCGGGCCGGCCGGGCCGATGGGCGCGACACCCAGCTCCCGCATGGCGTCCCTGAACAGCCCGTCGCTTTCCGCGTCGGCGGCAACGTGTGCGCGCTGGATCGCTTCCTGGCGCACGGGCGCTCCTCCCTGTCCCGGCAGGCGCCGCACCCGCAGCTCGCGCATTGCCTCCAGGAACTGGACGTCCTGCGGGTCGAGCTCGGGGCTGGTTTCGAAGGGCAGCGGCGCCCGCGTCTGGCTCTTGCGCACCGTGGTCGCGCGCAGCTTGAGGGTGCGCACGACCTTCTTCTGCCGCCGTTTCTGGGTCTCTCCGTGCAGGCGTCGCCGGGGCATGGCTGGCTGGGGATGCGAAGATTCGGGGCCGGGGGACGGCTACCGCCAAGTCTCCCGCCGGGATTGCGGTCCAGTCTTTCACAGAACCGGCCCGCTCGGCCATGGCGGCGCCGCTCGTTGCTTTCGCCGGAGTGCGGAATCCGCTATAAGCGGGCAGGTCTTCCGCCGCTTGCGGGGCCTGTCCACGCTCACTCCAGCCGGGCAGCCGTCCGCCATGTCCGTTTCGACAACCGCCGCGCCCGCCGGCACCGCACCGCAACGCCCGGCCCCCGCGCCCGTGCCCCAGGACTGGGCGGCGCTCGGCTATCCGCCCCAGTGCGCCCATGCCCTGCGCTTCCTCGCCATGGACGCGGTGCAGAAGGCCAATTCCGGGCACCCAGGCCTGCCGATGGGCATGGCCGACGTGGCAACGGTGCTGTGGAACGGACTCCTGCGCCACAATCCGGCGAACCCGGCGTGGTTCAACCGCGACCGATTCGTGCTGTCGGCGGGCCACGGCTCGATGCTGCTGTACGGCCTGCTGCACCTGTCCGGCTACGACCTGCCCA
>JBGOTW010000098.1:0-13140 GCA_041476685.1 bacterium
ACCGGCGCATCGCCCGGGCGCTCAAGCTGCGGGTGGTGGGAGGGGAGAACCACTGGACCCGCTACGACCTGAGGCCGTTCTTCGAATCGCCCTGCGTGCCGATCCTGCAGCCGGACGTGATGCGCTGTGGGCTGACCGAGTTGCGCAAGATTGCGGCCGTGGCGGACACCTGGGGCCTGACCCTGGCGCCGCACCTGTACAGCGAGTTGATGGTGCAGTTGATGGCGTCCATCCCCAATGGCCTGATCATCGAATACATGGGCTGGCTCGACGACTTGTGGGTCGAGCCGGTACGGCCCGAACGCGGCATGATGCGGCCGCCCCGGCGACCGGGCCACGGACTGTCGGTCAAGCCCGAGATCGTCCAGGAGTACCGGGTGAAGGGGTAGCGCGCGGAGTCCAGGATTGTCGAGGCGCTGCGGCCCCCGTCTCCGAGCAGTGCGAGCGCGAAAGCTCCGTTTAGCGAAATCCAGCAGACGACGCTCAGTTTCCTGCGGCGTTCGCGCCTTGGATGCACCGCAACATGCCGGGCTTTTCACCCATGCCCAAATCCGCACGACCCGATCCGTGCGCCTGGATGCACGAGAACTCCCCGCCCGGCCCGCGGGCTGGACCCCGTCTGCCTGAGCACCCGTTGCGGCCGCAACCATTGCCCGCACGCCGGTTGTCTGAGCATCAGGCGGGTGCGCACCTTTTGCGCCAGCCGTCCGATTTCGGCTGGACGCCCGGAGTTCCGCCCCGCCTGCCCCGCGACGACGGGAGCGCGCCGCATCTGGCGGCCCTCAAGACGCTCGGCCTGGACGGACTGATCGACGCCCACACCCACTGGTTTCCCGACAACGTCAACGCGAAGATCTGGAATTACTTCGACCGGCACTACTGGCCGGTCACCTACCGTGACGGCACCGAGCGGCGGCTGGAGTGGATTCGCCGCAATGGCGTGCGCCGCTTCACCACGCTCACCTACGCCCACCGCCCCGCCATGGCCGAATGGCTCAATGGCTGGACGATGGAATTCTGCGCCCGCGTGCCCGAGGCGATTCCCTGCGCGACGTTCTATCCGGAGCCCGAGGCGGCTGCCTACGTGCGCCGCGCCATCGAGGCGCACCACGTGCGCGCCTTCAAGATCCACCTGCGCGTGGGCGATTTCGACCCGGGCGTGGCCGAACTGGAGCCCGTGTTCGAGCAGATCGCCGCGGCCGGCCTGCCCGTGGTCGTCCATGCGGGCAGCGCGCCGGATGCCGGCCGCTTCACCCTGCCCGCAGTCTTGGGCCGGGTGCTCGCGCGCCATCCGCGCCTGCGCGTCATCGTCGCCCATCTCGGCGCCAGCGAATTCGCGCACTATGTGGCGCTGGCCGAGTCCCGGCCCACCGTCGCCCTGGACACGACGATGGTGTTCACGGGCTTCAGCGCCTGCGATCCCTTTCCGGAGCGGTTGCTGGCGCGGCTGGAAGCGATCTCGGAGCAAGTGCTATTCGGCAGCGACTTTCCGACCATCCCCTATCCGCTTTCCCATGCCGTGCAGAGCTTTCTCGCCCTGCCCTTCGCGGACGAGGCCAAGCGCCGCATGCTGCGGGACAATGCCCTGCGCTGGTTCGGGGTGAGCGCGCGCTAGAGCGGGACGCGCTGGATGCCCCACCCTCCCGCCAGCCCTCCGCACGTGCTATGGAAAAGCAGCGCGCGGCCGGAGCGCTGCCCACCGTTGCGCGCTCCGCCGACTCAACGACAGCCCCAAGGGACCGCCCCAAGCGATTATCGCCAAGGACCGCCCATGCAAACGCTTTCCGGCCGCCAGGCTCTCCTCACCATCCTCGAGGACGAGGGTGTGGACCACCTGTTCGGCAATCCCGGCACGACGGAACTGCCACTGATGGACACGCTGGTGGACCATCCGGAGATCCGTTACGTCCTGGGACTGCAGGAAGCGGTGGCGATGGCCATGGCCGACGGCTTCTCGCGCGCCTCCGGTCGGCTGTCGATGGTCAACGTGCATGTGGCGCCGGGCCTGGGTAACACGATCGGCTCGCTTTACAACGCGAAGTTCTTCGGCTCCCCCGTGCTGGTCACCGCCGGACAGCAGGAACATGGGCTGTCCCTCACCGAACCCATGCTTTACGACGATCTGGTCAAGATCGCCGCGCCGGTGACGAAATGGGCCACGGAGGTGGCGCGGGTGCAGGACCTGCCGCGCACCATTCGCCGCGCCGCGAAGGTGGCGCTCACCCCGCCCACCGGGCCGGTGTTCGTCTCCCTGCCGCGCGACGTGCTGCTGGCCACCGCCGAGCTGGAGCTGGGCGCTCCCACGCGCGTGGATTCTTCTTCCCGGCCCCACGATGCCCTGCTGGTCAAGCTGGCCGACCGCCTCCTTGCCGCCAAGAATCCGGTCATCATCTCCGGCCACGAGGTATACACAGGCGACGCCATGGCGGAGCTGGGCCAGGTGGCCGACCTGATCGGCGCTCCGGTCTATACGCAGACGGTGCCTTACGTCGCCCTCTTCCCCTCGGAACATCCGCTGTTCATGGGCGAGCTGACCCGCATCCAGGCGACCGTGCGCAGCCTGCTGGAACCGCACGACCTGCTGCTGGACGTCGGCTCGGACAACCTGCGCATGGCCAACCCGAGCACGGTGGAGCCCCTGCCGCCCGGCATGCCGGTCATCCAGATCGGACTGCGCGACTGGGAACTGGGCAAGAACTATCCCGCCGAAATGGCCGTACATGCGGATGTGAGGCACACCCTGGCCGCCCTGATCCCGGTGCTGAAGGCCCGCCGCAGCGCCGACCAGGCCGCCGCCGCCGGACAACGTGCCCAAGCCGCCGCCGTGCGCAACTGGTCCGTGAAGCGCCAGCAACTCGTCGCCAAAACCCAGGCCCAGGGCTCCGCCAAGCCCATCGCGCCCGAGGCACTGATGCTGGCAATCGCCGACACCGTGCCCAACGACGCCGTGATCGTGGAGGAGGGGCTGACTTCCACGCGCACCCTCCTGAACTTCCTAAATATCACCCATCGCCAGCGCTTCTACGGCCTCGCGAGCGGCGGGATCGGCTTCGCCCTCGCCGGGGCCGTGGGGATCCAGCTTGCCGTCCAGAACCGCCCGGTGGTCGCGGTCATCGGTGACGGGAGCGCCATGTACAGCATCCAGGCGCTCTGGACCGCCGCCCATTTGAAACTTCCGATCACCTACGTCATCGCCAACAATCACAGCTACCGCATTCTGAAGGAGCGGGTATACGCGCTGAACGGGCCGGCGAAGGCGAAGGACCGGTACTTCGGGATGGACTTCCGCGATCCGCCCATCGAGTTTCCGGCCCTGGCTCAATCCCTGGGCGTCAAGGCCTACCAAGTCACCGACCCGAACGCACTTGTGCCTACGCTGCGCGAGGCGCTGGCATACTCAGGCGGGCCGCGCCTGGTGGATGTGCATGTGTTCGACGGCTATAAGGGCTAGGGGAAGAGGGGCCGTTTGAAATCGCGCCATCGCCTGCGGTAGGGTCTTTCGAAATTTTCCGGCGGCAGCGCAACCGGCGCGCAAGCCGGCTGGGGTGGAGCCGTCCGGCCGGACAGCGGTGTCCTGTCGGCGAACTGAGTCGTTGACGCGAAAGGACGGATATGGCCAAGAAACGGAAGACCGCCCGCAAGAGCAAGCTGACGCGCCGGGCCAGGAAGCCCCGCACCTCCAAGGCCGCCTCCGCCAGGGGGAAAGCCGCCACGCGAGGCAAGGCCGCGCGCAGAACAAAAGCTGCCGCGCGTGCCAAGGCTCCGGCACGGGCCAAGGGTGTGCGCAAGGGCAGGCCGGGCCGCCCCACCCGAGCCGGCGGCCGGCCCAAGGCTGCGCGCCGGAACGAGGCCGTCTCCCAGCGTTCCCGCCCGGCCTCAAGCGCCGCGCGCGCCGCCCCCCGCCGCAACGCAGCTCTCCCCGCCCGCGCCCAGGCCGCAGGGAAGTACGTCATCCCCGTGCCGAAGGACTTCGCCCGCCCGGGCACGCTCGATGACGTCACCTACCAGCGCCTGTACAAGGAGTCCGTCACCGACCCAAAGGGCTTCTGGGGGAAACAGGCCGAGCGGCTGCAGTGGTTCAAGCCGTGGGATGAAGTGCTGCGCGAGGACTTCGTCAACGCCGAACACGAGTGGTACGTGGGCGGCAAGCTCAACGTGAGCGTGAACTGCCTCGACCGGCATCTGGCCCGCGACGGGGACCGGGTCGCGCTCATCTGGGAAGGCGACAATCCCCAGGAGAGCCGCAAGCTGACCTACCGGGAGTTGCACCGGGAGGTGTGCCGCTTCGCCAACGTGCTGAAGAAGCGCGGCGTGACGAAGGGGGAGCGGGTCACGATCTACCTGGGGATGGTGCCCGAGCTGCCGATCGCCCTGCTGGCTTGCGCCCGCATCGGCGCGGTGCATTCGGTCGTCTTTGGAGGATTCAGCCCCGACTCCCTGCGCGACCGCATCCTGGGCTGCGAATCCAGGTTCATCATCACGGCCGACGAGGGCCTGCGCGCGGGCAAGCCCATCCCGCTCAAGGCCAATGCGGACAAGGCGCTCGAGGAGACCCCGGCGGTGAAGACCTGCATCGTGCTGAAGCGCACGGGCGGCCAGATCGGCTGGAAGCCTGGGCGTGACTTGTGGTGGCACGAGGAGACGGCCGCGCCGGACATCTCGGACGTCTGCACGCCGGAACAGATGGACGCGGAGGACCCACTCTTCATCCTCTATACCTCCGGCTCCACAGGCAAGCCCAAGGGCGTGCTGCACACCACCGGCGGCTACCTGGTCTACGTCTCGCTCAGCCACGAGTACGTGTTCGATTACCGCAAGGGCGACATCTTCTGGTGCACGGCCGACATCGGCTGGGTGACCGGGCACAGTTATATCGTGTACGGCCCGCTCAGCAACTGCGCCACGACCGTGATGTTCGAGGGCGTCCCCAATTACCCGGATCCGGGCCGCTTCTGGGACGTGTGCGACAAGCACAAGGTGGAAATCTTCTACACCGCGCCCACGGCCATCCGCGCGCTGATGCGCGAAGGCGACCAGCACGTCGCCAAGCGCAGCCTGAAGTCCCTGCGCCTGCTGGGCACGGTGGGCGAGCCGATCAATCCGGAAGCCTGGTTGTGGTACCACCGCGTGGTGGGCAAGAGCCGTCTGCCGATCGTGGACACGTGGTGGCAGACCGAGACCGGCGGCATACTGATCACGCCGCTGCCCGGCTGCACCCCGCTCAAACCCGGTTCGGCCACGCGGCCGTTTTTCGGGGTGCGCCCCGCTTTGCTGGACAACGACGGCAAGCGCATCGAAGGCGAGGGCGAGGGCAACCTGTGTATCGAATTCCCCTGGCCCGGCCTGATGCGCCGCGTGTATGGCGATCCGCAGCGCTTCTACAGCACGTACTTCAGCCAGTTCAAGGGCTACTATTTCACTGGCGATGGCGCCCGGCGCGACAAGGACGGCTACTATTGGCTGCAGGGTCGGGTGGACGACGTGATCAACGTAGCCGGGCACCGGCTTGGCACCGCGGAAGTCGAATCCGCGCTTGTGGCGCACCCGGCCGTGGCCGAGGCGGCCGTCGTCGGCATGCCCCACGACATCAAGGGTCAGGGCATCTACGCCTATGTCACGCTCAAGCTGGGAGTGCATGAGAGCGATGAACTACGCAAGGAACTGGTGCGGCACGTGCGCCAGCACCTGAGTCCGATCGCCACGCCCGATATCATCCAGTGGGCCCCGAGCTTGCCGAAGACCCGCTCGGGCAAGATCATGCGCCGCATCCTGCGCAAGATAGCGGGAAACGATGTGACCAACCTCGGCGACACGACGACGCTGGCCGACCCCACCGTGGTCAACCAACTCGTGCACAACCGCCAGTCGCTGTGACGCGGTTCGGAGGCTGTGGTGCATCCGGGATGCCCTTGCGCGCGTCTCTCGGCGCCCTACGGCGGCCGCCAAAGGCGGCGGAGGCGGTATTTTGCCCAGCAAAGTGGGTGGGCGGCTGGACCTTTTCCCGCGTTGTCTCCTCGGCATGGCAGTAGCGCAAAAGGCCGCGGCTCGCGCCATCGCACGCAAGTGGGGACGCAGCATGACTGTCCAGTCCGCCGCACCTCCTCCTGACGCGCGCCGCTCCGCAGCCGAGGGAGACCCGCTGCAGAACGCCCAGGCTCTCGCACCGCACCTCGCCACCGCGGCCGGGCAGATTGACCGGCAGCGCCGGGTGCCCCAGCCCCTCCTCGATGCCATGATCGGGGCGGGGCTGTTCCGCATACTGGTGCCCCGCTCGTTGGGAGGGTTGGAATCCGATCCCGTCACTTTCCTGCGCGTGATCGAGACGATAGCGGGCGCGGAGGCGGGCACGGCGTGGAACCTGTGTCAGAATGCCGTGTGCGGCACGACGGCGGCCTATCTTCCGTCTCAGGTCGCCCGCACTGTCTTCGGCGATCCCGGCGCGATCCTGGCTTGGGGCCCCCCGGCAGGTGCACCGCCACAGGCACGGATCGTGGAAGGGGGCTATCAGGTCACCGGTCGCTGGTCCTTCGCGAGCGGCGGGCGGCATGCGACGTGGCTGGGCGGCATCTGTGCCTTGCTTGAGCCGGACGGAAAGCCGCGCCTGGGGCCTGAGGGCAAGCCCCTCTGGCGGACAATGCTCATGCCCGCCGCCCAGGTCACGTTCTCCGACGTGTGGGACGTGCTCGGCCTGAGAGGCACCGCGAGCGACGCGTTCTCCGCAAGCCATCTGTTCGTGCCGCACGACTTTTCTGTCGTGCGTGACGCGCAGGACGAGCGGCGCGAGCCGGGGCGGCTCTATGCCTTCTCCACCTTGAGCTTGTTCGCCCTCGGCTTCGCCTGCGTGGCCCTCGGCATCGCGCGCAGCCTGCTCGACGCGTTCGTGGGTCTGGCCCAAGAAAAGATACCCCGCGCCATGACCGGCACGCTCGCCGGAAACGCGGAAACCCAGTCAGACGTGGCCCAGGCAGAGGCGAAACTGCGCGCGGCGCGGCACTTCCTGCTCGACACGGTGGAGCGGGCCTGGGCTGTTGCCGCGCCCGGCGAAACCTTGAGCCTGGAATTGCGCATCGACATCCGCATGGCGGCTTCCCACGCCATCCTGTCTGCGAAGCAGGTCGCTGACATGGCCTACGAGGCCGCCGGCACCACGGCCATCTTCGCCTCCAACGCATTTGAGAAGCGGTTCCGCGACATGCACACATTGTCGCAGCAACTGCAGGGCCGCAAATCCCACTTCCAGTCCATCGGCAAGTTCCTGCTGGGCCTCGAGCCGGACACGAGCTTCCTGTAGGGGATCGAGGCGGTCGCGTCCAAGAAAGCGGGCATGGATTCCGTACCGCGCTCGCGACGTGCGAACGTTGCGCAGCTTATGGTACAAGCTTCGGCAGCGGGGAGGGTGCTCCGGCGGGCTGCTTGCGGAAAGCCGGGGACATGACCAACGGGGGGGAACCTATGGAGGTCCAGTTCATTGACCATTTCACCTTGAGTGTACAGCCACACGAGCTGGAGACCTTGCGGGCCTTCTACACTGAGACATTCGGCCTGAATGAGGGCCCGCGGCCCAACTTCAATTTTCCGGGCCATTGGCTCTACCTGGGATCGCGGCCGGTGGTGCATCTGGCGGCCAACGTTCCCGCGGGGACAGAGGTGGCCGACGGCTCCCTGTCCACCGGGAAATTCAACCACGTGTCCTTTCGGTGCAAGGATGTGGCCGGAGTGAGGCGGCAGCTGACGAAGCTCGGAATTCAGTTTCGCGAGGCGCCGGTGCCCGGCTTTCCTCTGCACCAGATCTTCGTGCACGATCCAGCGGGCCTGATGATCGAACTGACGTTCGATATGCCGGAATAGCCTGCTGGCGGACGGGGAGGGGGGGGATAGACGGACGGAACCGGGGAACGAGTCGTGGCCATGCAGTCCATCGGGCGCATCGTGACGCGGTTGGCAGAGCGGGACCCGCAGAGGCCTGTGCTGACGCACGAGGGCCGCACCCTCACGCGGCGGGAGCTGGACCTGGCGTCCAACCGTCTCGCGCGTGCGTACGAGCGGCTAGGCGTACGTCAGGACGACCTGGTGACGATCGCTTTGCCGAACGGGATCGAGTTCTACCAGGCGTGCGTCGCCGTATGGAAACTGGGCGCCACGCCGCAACCGGTTTCGGCGCGCCTGCCGCGGCCGGAGCTGGAGGCGATCGTCGCCCTCGCCAATCCCTCCCTGATCGTCGGCGCGCCGGTGGACTGGTTTGCGGGGCGCGAGGTGGTCCCGGTGGGCTTTGTCCCCGCTGCGGAATTGTCCGACGGCCCGTTGCCCGATCGCGTGGCGAAGTACTGGAAAGCCCCCACCTCCGGCGGCAGCACCGGCCGGCCCAAGATCATCGTCTCCAACATACCGGGCGAGTTCGACACGGACGAGCCGACCCCGCTGCGCATCGAGCCGGACCGCGTAGTGCTCGTGCCCGGGCCGCTCTATCACAACGGCCCGTTTCTCTTCTCCATGACCGGATTGATCCGCGGCAATCACATTGTCGTGATGTCCCGCTTCGACGCGGAGCAGACGCTGCAGCTGCTCGAGCGCTGGCGCGTGGACTGGGTCAACCTCGTGCCCACCATGATGCACCGCATCTGGCGCCTGCCGCCCGCGGTGCGAAACCGCTACGACCTGTCGGCCCTGCGCATCATGCTGCATCTGGCCGCGCCGTGCCCGCCCTGGCTGAAGGACGAGTGGATCCGCTGGCTGGGAGCCGAACGCGTCCACGAGCTGTACGGGGGAACGGAGGGCCAGGGCACCACCTGGATCACCGGAGAGGAGTGGCTTACGCACCGCGGATCGGTGGGAAAGCCTCTGGCGGAGTACAAAATGAAGATCCTGGATCCTGACGGGCGGCCACTTCCCCCGGGCGACGTGGGAGAGCTTTACATGCTCCCGGACAGCGGACCGGGCAGCACTTACCACTATATCGGCGCCACGCCGAAGAACCGGGATGGCTGGGAATCCCTCGGGGACATGGCTTGGATGGATGCGGAAGGATTCGTGTACCTGACCGACCGCCACACCGACATGATCCTCAGCGGCGGCGCGAACGTGTACCCGGCGGAAGTCGAGGCGGCCCTGGACGCACATCCGCTGGTGCGCTCCAGCTGCGTCATCGGACTGCCCGACGAGGACATGGGCCAGCGCATCCACGCGATCGTGGATGCAGTCGGCGAGGTGTTGGAGGAGGACCTGCGGGCCCACGTGGCGCGGCTGCTGGCTGGCTACAAGGTTCCCCGCACCTACGAACTGGTGAACCAGCCCCTGCGCGACGACGCGGGCAAGGTGCGGCGCACGCAGCTGAGGCAGGACCGGCTCCTCCAGGAACGCTTGCCCGCGCGACAGGAGCCCGCGCCGGCCGGCCAACGCTGAGCGATGCCCGCGCCGCGCGCGGAACCGCTTCCGTCGCGGCACGGATTCTCCGCCGGCTAGTGCGCGTGCCAGCCGTCGTCCACGAAAAGCGAACTGCCGTTGACTCGTGCCGCGTCGTCGCTGGCGAGCCAGCACACGGCGGCGGCCACGTCCTCGCTACGCAGCGGCTCTCCCGACAAGTGCCGCTCGCTGAAGCGCGCCAAGGCCTCCCGCTCACCCAGGCCCAGCGCCCGGCCCGTTCCCCTTACCAGCGCCGTGGCCGCAGTGCCGGGGCAAACGGCGTTCACCGTGACGTGCTGCCGCGCCGTCTCCATCGCCAGCGCTCGCGTCAGGCCGATCAACGCGTGCTTGGCGGCGGTGTAGGCCACGGCCGTGCCGAGTCCGCGGTGACCGGCGACCGAGGCCACGTTCACGATCCGGCCCCAGCCCCGCGCATTCATTCCCGGCAGCACCCGGCGGCAGCAGAGGAACGCCCCCTTTGCAATCACGTCCAGATGCACTGCCCACTCCTGCTCGCTCGTCTCGGTCAAGGGCCGCAGTGCCAGCACCCCGGCATTGTTGACCAGGATGTCCACGCCGCCGCATTCCACCTCGATACGGGTCACCGCGCGATCCACGGCCTCCCCATCCCGTACATCGCAGAGCACGCCGTGCGTCGTCCCGGGCAGCGAGCGCAATCCGGCAACTGCGCCATCCAGGTCAGCGCGCGAGGAAAGGGTGTAAGGAATGCCCGGCAAATCGGCCCCAATGTCGGCGAGATAGACCGTCTGCCCCTGCTCGGCGAAGGCGCGAGCCGTCGCGAGTCCGTGCCCCCGTGCGGCACCCGTCACCAGCACGACGCGGCGACGGACCGAAGCGGCGCTAGCTGTCTCCGGCATGGACCGGCTCCGCGCGAAGGCGTCCGGCCGGATGGCCGGAAGGGGGAAAGGGTGGGTCTGCCGGAGCTCCTCATCCTTGAGGTCGGGCATCTTCCGCTCTGATACGCCCCAGTCAGACCCACCCTCCAACTCGTGTCGAGCGCCGGAGCGCTCCCCATCTGCCGCGGACGGGCCTTACGAGAGCGCGCGGCGCGCCTGTACGGCGGCGTTTGTCTCGCGTCCGTCCCCTGCCGCGGCGGACGGCGGTTGCCGACGCCCCGGAGCCTCAATCCTCAGGGCGGGCGTGGACGCGCCCGGCTCGCGCACCAGCCGCCAACGGCCAAGCACGCCAAGCTCCTGCAAGCTCTGCAGGTCCCGCTTGAGCGTTTCGACGGCCCGCATCCGGCCGGTCTGCGGAACAAGGAGTCCTGCCTCGTGCAACAGGCCCGCTGCACTGTGCGTGACCGGTACACCCGGCTGCTCCCGGAAGCGTTGCCGCAGCCAAGCCGCGAGCGCCAGCGCGTAGGGATACTCGCGGGGCGGCAGGGCCAGCACCTCCGCGGGGAGGTCCCGGAACGGGTCGCCCAGCGCCCGCCCGGCCGCGTTCCACAGCAGATTGTCCGCAAGCAGAGTCAGCCGCTCCCGTTCCGGCTCCCCTGCGCCAAGGGCCGCCCCTGCTATGCGCCTCGCCGATCCTTCCCAACTCAACACCGTGAGCAGGCGTGTGCTGCGCACGCGGCCGGGACCGGCCTCGCCCGGCGGCGGATCGCTCACACGCTGCACGATGACTTCGCCAAGCAATCGTACCACCGCGGCAAGCCTCCGCGCCCGCTCGCGCACATCCCGGCGGGTGGCCGGTCCGCAGGCCTGGACCAGGGCGGATAGGACCACTGAAAATGGATTGCCGGGAGCGCTTTCGGCGCACGCCGCAAGAAGCAGCGCTCCCTGTCGTAGGCCTTCGGCCCCTTGCCTGCACTGCACATGCCGCAGCAGGTCGCCCAGGAGCGTATCAGGCTGCACGGACAGCAGCGGGAGTTGCTCCAGCGGGGCCTCGGCCAGCTCCATGCGGCAATAGACCCGTTCGATTCCGCTCCCCTCTGCCCGTATTCCGATTACCGGGGCGGGCGCTTCCGTGCGGCTCCGCCCCGGTCTCCCCGTCCCGCCTTCCCAGGCAGGCTCCCCCATTGGCGCCAGCATCCGGAACACCTGCTCGGCCAGATCCGCCGCCAGGTATTCCCACCGCGCGAGCGGCGACACCGGCTGCCACATCGCACCCGTCATGTTCCCTCCGGACACAGAACGATTCGCCTCCCACACATGCTCCGGAAATCGCCCGCGCAGGAACCGTAGCTGCCAGTTGGGCGGGGGCAACTCCCCCGCTGCCTCCAGATGCAGCAGCGCACACAGCCTCAGCATGCGTCCCAATCGGCCGCCGGGATCCGATAGCTCCCGCTTCAGGCCTTCCGCGATCTGCTCCCGGGGCAGGTCCAGCAGCACCGGAAGCTGACTAAGGATCAGGGTGCGGGCTGCCTGCCAGCGCCCAGCGGGTTTCCGCTCGCGCTGCGCGGCGTCCAGCACCGCTAGCTTGAGCAGTCTCAGGTCCGGGTCTCCTTCCACATAGCGGTGTAAATCCCGCACCCGCAGCAGCAGAGCCAGCCGTAGTCCTGCCGGGACCGCGTCCGGCATGCCCGCCACAGCGCAACGGTCCAGCCGCGTGTCAATCTCCGCTGCGACCGCATCCGGCAACCCTCCTGTCCGCCGGTGCAAATCCCGCAATTCCTCGGCAGCAGCGCCCAGCAGGGGAAGAAACCCCCGCGGTCGCGGAGACCCGCGTCCGCCTCTCTCCTTCCAGGACATGCCTGCCTCGCGATCCTGCGAGCGACGGCCTCCCTGGCCGTCCGCGATCCCTCGCGACGTTGCGGCGGCCCTTGGGCCTTTGGGCTCCATGCCCGGGCCCTCCTTGGCCGCGCGTCCTGCTCCCCCTGTCCGTGAGTGACTCAGCCTGAGCCGCCCATTCACTGCCGCCGTGGCTTCGCGACGTGGCGCCGTCCGGGCGCTGCGTCGGCGTGAGACCCGTTTTCTGATCGTCGCAGGGAACACCCAGCCCTGGCGTGACAGGACCGCCGAAAAACATGAACATGAAGTGCAGTTGGTGACTGATGGGGTCCCAAGACACACCACCCCCTGGATGCCGGTCGCCGCCTCCTCAACGGCGCCTGTGGCACCGGCTGCGGAAATGCCGTCCGAAGCCGCGTGCTGCTTCCCAGGACCTGCAACGGGTCAAAGATCTTCGGAATCCTGGACCACTCTGCGGTCCGTCTCGCCTGATGACGTCCGCCCGAGGCCGCCTCCGGGTGCCGAGCACAACTGCCGCGTCACCGTTGAGTCGAGATCGGCCTGCGGTTCACCGAATGGTCAAGAAAGGGCTCATCTTGCGTGCGCTGCTTTCCCCTTCCTTCCTTCTGCATTCTCCCCGGGCGGGAACCAGGGGCGCGACGGCGGTTCGTGCTGCGCGGAGCCGACTCCCCGCAATGTATCGAGCTGGGGACCGCTCAGGAGGCTGATTTCCTGTGAAGCCGGTTCTGCTCTCCATTTGCAGCGTGTAAGATCCGGTCGCCACCGTCCCTCCGCCCACGGGTAATCAACCACAGCCCCTCAGGGTTTCCAAATAAAAAAAAACAAGCGCTGCGGGAAATTCTCTTTGGCGCTGTTCTCACTGCTCAATCCGATTTATGAATCTTCCATTACCGCGCGGCGCTGCTTGCTGTTCCTTTCCACCCCACAAGTCGCATCAGGCACTTGATGATAGGGTCCTGTAACGGCTCCAATATCGGCTCCGCCATTAATGTGGCGCAATGCCGGCCGCGCTGGCGCGGTCCTGCCG
>JBGOTW010000099.1:0-13135 GCA_041476685.1 bacterium
ATCCACCTGCGGATTGCGCTCCAGCAGCGTCTTGACGACCGTGGCCGCCACCTCGTCCATGCGCGTGGCGACGAAGGAGCCCTTGGCGCCGCGCCCGAAGGGCGAGCGGACGGCGTCCACGATCACGACGTTCTTCCGTCCCATAGGTGGTCTCGGCGGAAGAAAGGCCAGCAGCGGGCGGTCAGGGGGACGGCGTTGCAACGAGTCATGATAGGGAGGCGGGGAGGAGAGGTCAATTGCGGCCGGTCAAGCCTGATTCCCCGGGTAAGGCCGGCAGGCGGCGATGCCAAGGGTCCTCATCCTCGCGCCGGAACTACCGGCGCGGTCCTTCTCCGACTGCGCGGAAAAGGACAACAGCTTGGCGCCGCACGCAGTTCCCCCTCGCCACACAGTTGGAGAAGGGTGCCCGCGAAGCGGGCGGGGTGAGGACCCGGACCGGCGAGGCTGCCGGCGTTTCGAGAGTTGGACGCCGCACGGTCCTCTTTGCGCCGCTGGGTGTATGATTTGTAGGTGTGATGGTGACGGGCCCAGGTTGAGACCTGAGCATCCGTCATCTGGAACACCCGAGGTGGCAGGGAAGGCTCCTGTCCCGTCGCTCGGGGCTTCCCTCCGGGTCCCGGTCACCCGTGCCGGCAGACGTCAGTGCATCGCCTCAGGCTAGGCGCAGTCCCCGCATGAAGGGGAAAGGGCGAGCCGGGCGGGTCCGGGCGCCGATTCCGCATGTGAGCGACACATGCGGTTCGTCGAGTGAGGAGGTACCCCCATGATCTCCCGCGAAGGCTGGAAGCTGGACGTGGATGGTCTGGATCTCGTGCTGGGCGTTTGGCTGTTTGTGATGCCCTTCATCCTGGGCGCGGCATTGCCCCGCAACACGATGATCGCATTGGCGGTGCTGGGCCTGATTGCGGCGGCCGATGCCACGTGGGCGTTTGCCAAGCCGAACATGCGCACGCCGGAATGGCTGATGGGGCTTGTCGGCGTGGTCCTGTTTGTTTCGCCGTGGGTGCTCCAATTCATCGCTGAGACGGCGGTGGCTTGGAATACCTGGATTCTGGGCGCAATTTTCGCGCTTGACGCTGTGTTGGGATATGCAGCCCGCGCCCGCGCGTAGTGGGGGCCGCACCAACCGGCCCAGCGAGGTCCGGGGCCGCTTGCCTGAGCGCTGCTCCCGTAGGCGCTAGGAGTTGTAGCTCAGCCAGCGGCGCCACTGGACAGCGGTGAGCCGATCGCCCCCGCCTCCTGCCGTCGTGCGGAGGAGGCGGGGGTCTCCCGACCGATCACGATCAAGAATCATAGTGATCAGCACGTCCGCTAACGCGGCCGCCCTGTGGCGAGACATGGCCGCGGGTCCGTGGCGTTCGGCGTAACGGAGAGTCGGCTCGAAATCGCGATAACGAACCCAAAACGAACCCAAACCGTCCGCTCCCGCCGCCCCGACTTCCGACCCCGCGCGGCCAACGCAAGTGGACGTCACCTCCGTTGGCGTCCGAGACCACTCCAAGGCGATGCTGAACGGTCTCGAAGTGATAGTGAGCGGTAGCCGCATCATCGCTCCCGCGTGGGTATATTGTGCGACACCTGCGCCAGGGCAGAGGTGGGGAGGGGAACAGCTCACTCCCGCTGCTTCCCCTGCGGCCCGATCAAGTCCGGGAACTTGCAGTCCACGCAGCCCGCTTCGAAGCTGGTGCAATAGTCCTGGTGGATCTGGATGAGGCCCTGCTGCGTGCGCAGGGTGGCCGGCAGGGGGCGCAGGGGCAGCAGCCGCTGCAGCATGAAGCGCGTCTTCGCATTGGGGCCCTCGCCGGGGAACACGATGAACAGGCGGTAGAGCACCTTTTCCAGCTCCGCATCGGCGCGCCGCCGTGCGTAGGCGAGGAAGAAGGGCACGATGGCGTTGGCCAGCACGACGGCGACGCGGTCCCGTCCGATCATGCGGGCTTCGCGCTCCAGGCCGGGCGCGCCGTAGGCCACGCGGCTGCGCCAGGGCTCGCCCGCCGGCGTGGCGAAGGCCGCGTCCAGGGCGGCCAGCGCCCGGTGCCGGAATTCCGGCTGATCGCGGAGTTCGTCCAGTTCTTTCAGGAAGCCGAGCCAACCGCGCATCAGCCGGCCCTGCAGGCCGTGCAGATGATGGAAGAGCCCCACCATGCGCCGCTCCGGCGAGTTCCACGGGCGAGCTCCGCCGTGCCGCCAGGGACGGTCCAGGGGCCGCGCCCCTTCGCGCTCCCGCAGCTCCGCCCACCGCGCCGCCAGGCTCTCCCGTTCGGCGCTGGCCTGCGCATCCAGCCCTTCCGGCGCGGCACCGTCCAGCAGGCCCAGGGCGCCAAACCAGCGGCTGAGCACCTCGCGGCGCGCCTCGGGCAGCGGGCGCTGCAGGGAGGGCACCAGCCCCGCCAGCGGCGCATGCCGGGCCAACGCCTGGAGGAGCGGCGCGTAGGGCCGGTAGCCGAGCGACTGGAAGACCAGCTCGAACAGGAGCTGCTCCTCGTCGGCGGCGGGCCAGAGCGGCGTCAGCCGCTCCGCCTTGTTCCGCGCGCGCGCTTCGGCGGCGTGGGAGATCACGGCTTCGAGGGCTTCTGGAGTCGCCTGGGCCGCGCGCAGGCCGCAGCGGCCGGGCAGGCTCTCGTAGCGGCGCAGCAGCCTTTCCGGCTCGTCCATCAGCGCCAGCACGTCCGCCGAGAGATGGGGCGCCAGGGCGAACACCGGCAGGGGCGCGCCGGTCACGGGCTGGAGCGCCGCCGGTTCCCCGCGCGTCAGCACCACGTGTAGGATCACGCGACCATAGCGGGGGTCGGCCTGATGGCCGTGACGCTGCCAGTCGCGCTCGTCGGTGTGGATCTCCACGTCGCCCAGGTGCTCGCTTGTGCCGATCAGGACGCGCGCCTGGGTGAAGTCGGGGCCCGGCCCGCGATTGATCCAGCCCGGGAACACCACCTGGAGCCGCTGGCCGTCGGCGGTCGCCAGCGGGCCGGGGTTCCATACCTGTTGGGCCCAGCACGCGTGGAGGACGGCCTCCCGCTGGGCGACGAGGTCCTGGATGAGGCGCTCCCGGGCGGAGGTCATGGCTGGAACAGGGAGAAAGGGCCCGGCGCCGGCGGACGCATTCCGCCGTTGCCCGGGGCGGGGAAATACGTTAGCACCGTAGAGTGCGGGGTCGGCCGACCCTTCCAGCCCGGGAGGCCGCCGGCCCCGCCGATTGCGGGAAGCTTTCAGTCGCCCATGACGTCCAGCCCCGAGCCTGAAGACCCACAGCGTCCTCCGCTTTCAGGCGGGCGCCCCGCCGGGGGCCCGCCTTGTCCGGAAGCGGCACGGCCGGCGGCGCGCCGCCATTATTTCCGCATGTCGCGTGAGCGTGGGGCGGCATGCAGATCCTGATCATCGTCGACAAGCCGAGCCATTGGCCGCTGCACATCCCGGGCGTGCAGGTCGTCTCCGCGCGCGCCTACCTGACCGACCCGACGTACAGCGAGCTGCGCAAGGCGAAGATCTTCAACCTGTGCCGCTCCTACCGCTACCAGAGCAGCGGGTACTATGTCTCCCTGCTCGCCGAGGCGCGCGGGCACCGCCCCCAGCCGGACATCGCGACCATCCAGGACCTGAAGCTGCAGACGCTCACGCGCCTGTACTCGGAGGAACTGGCGGCCCTGATCCAGCGCAGCCTCTCCCACATCCGCTCGGAGGAGTTCACCCTCAACATCTACTTCGGCCGCACGCTCGCCAAGAGCTACGACAAGCTCAGCCTGGAGCTCTATCACCTGTTCCAAGCGCCGCTGCTGGAGGCGACGTTCGAGTTCCACAACGGCCGCTGGCGGCTCAGCCAGGTCTCGCCCATGCCCGCCGACGAGATCCCGGAGAACCACCAGGGCTTCGTCGTGGAGGCGGCGGTGCAGTACTTCGCCGGCCGGCGCTGGGCGCGGCGCAAGCGCACCCAGCCCCGCTACGACGTGGCCATCCTCTGGGATCCCCACGAACGGGAAAGCCCCTCGAACGAGCGTGCCATCCGCCGCTTCGTGCACGCGTTCCAGGAGGTGGGCTTCCGGCCGGAAGTGATCGGCAAGGAGGACTACGCCTGGCTCGCGGAGTTCGACGCGCTGTTCATCCGCCAGACCACCAACGTCAATCACCATACCTTCCGCTTCGCCCGCCGCGCGGAGGCCGAGGGCTTGGTCGTCGTGGACGATCCCAGCTCGATCCTGAAGTGCACGAACAAGGTGTACCTGGCCGAACTGCTCAACCACCACGGCGTGCGCACCCCGAAGACCCATATCGTGCACCGGGACAACATCCGCGAAACGTTCGAGTTCCTCGGCCTGCCCATCGTCCTCAAGCAGCCGGACAGCTCGTTCTCCCAGGGGGTCGTCAAGGCGGACAGCCTGGAGGACTTGCACGCCCAGGCCAGCCGCATGCTGGAGCGCTCCGACCTGCTCATCGCCCAGGAATTCCTGCCGACCGAGTTCGACTGGCGCGTCGGCGTGTTCGACAGCGAGCCCATTTTCGTGTGCCAGTACTACATGGTGAAGAAGCACTGGCAGGTCATCCAGCGGCACTACACGGGGCGCAAGGACGAGGGCAAGGACGTCGCGGTGGCGCTGGAGGACACCCCTCGCCAGGTGATCGACACGGCCGTGCGCGCGGCCAACTTGATCGGCAACGGCCTGTACGGCGTGGACCTGAAGCAGGCCGGGCGCAAGTGCTACGTGATCGAGGTCAACGACAACCCCAACGTGGACGCCGGGACGGAGGATGCGCTGCTCAAGGAGGATCTGTACCGCAAGATCGTGGAGGTCTTCCTGCGGCGCGTGGAGCGGCAGAAGTCGCGCTCCTCGCCGATGGACCGCCTGCCGCCTCCGCCCGCGGTATGAGCGCCGGCGGGCGAGGCGGGTGTCCCGGAAGTGCCGGGCGCGCGGCCGGCCCGGCTCAGGGCTTGACCTTCGTCAAAACCCGGCCGCATTTCCGCCGGGGCGGCGTATGTTCCGACCCCCCGCGTGTGGTACGCTTGAGGGCAAATCGGGCGTAGCTGGCGCATGACCGCTTTCGCCGTGGCCGGGCGTCCCACAGCGGACCGCGCCCGGCGCACATCCAGTGCTTGCTCCCCACCAGATCCGGCAGGAGGTTCCCATGGAACAAGTCGCGATCCATCCGCGCGCGGCCCAAGGCGGCAACCGCGTGCGCGAAATCCTCAGCTGGTACCAGGGCCAAAATCCGGGCGTGCTGACCAACCTGGCGCGCCTGATGAACCACGGCACGCTGGCCGGAACCGGCAAGTTCGTGATCCTGCCGGTGGACCAGGGCTTCGAGCACGGGCCCGCGCGCTCCTTCGCGCCCAACCCGGAGGGCTACGATCCGCGCTACCACTTCCAGCTCGCCATTGACGCGGGCTGCAACGCCTACGCCGCGCCGCTGGGCTTCCTGGAAGCCGGAGCCGCGGAGCATGCGGGCCAGATCCCGCTGATCCTCAAGCTCAACAACAGCGACTCGCTCTATGGCGGCAAGGACCCCGCCCCCGCGGTGACCGGCTCGGTGAAGGACGCCCTGCGCCTGGGCTGCGCGGCGATCGGCTACACGATCTATCCCGGCTCCGCCGAGCGCAACACCATGTACCAGGACCTGCGCGAGCTGGCCGAGGAAGCCAAGGCCGCGGGCCTGGCCGTGGTGGTGTGGAGCTATCCGCGCGGCAGCGGGGTGTCGAAGGAGGGCGAGACGGCCGTGGACGTATCGGCCTATGCGGCGCAAATCGCCGCCCAGCTCGGCGCCCACATCATCAAGGTCAAACCGCCCGGGGCGAACATCGAGCAGGACGCCGCCCGCAAGGTGTACGAGAAGCAGAAGATCCCCATTGCCACGCTGCCCGAGCGCGTCCGGCACGTCGTGCAGAGCGCGTTCAATGGCCGACGCATCGTGATCTTCTCCGGCGGGCCGGCGAAGGAGGACGACG
Source organism: bacterium (assembly GCA_041476685.1). Classification (GTDB taxonomy): domain Bacteria; phylum SAR324; class SAR324; order SAR324; family JACQKK01; genus JBGPEV01. The sequence goes on from JBGOTW010000099.1 coordinate 5,933, forward strand.
AGGGCGTGCTGGAAGAGGTGCGCGCCATTTACCAGGGCGGCGGGTTCGGCTCGATCATCGGCCGCAACTCCTTCCAGCGCCCGAAGCAGAAGGCCCTGAGCCTGCTGGGCCGGGTGATGAGCATCTACATGGGCAAGGGCTGAGCCCCGCTGGCGCCTGCGCTCCCGAGGCCCCTAACCCGCGGCCCCTATCCGCCCTCCGGGCACCTTCCCCCCCAGTTACTTGGGCAACAGCGGAGGTAGGACGGGATCGGGGCTGGGGGTGAGGCCCTGGGCGGACCTGCGGCCCGCCGTGCGGCTTGGCGATGCCGGGGCCCCGGCCTTCCCGACAAGGTGGACATGGATGTGGCCTTGAGCGCGCTGGCCCAGGTCAGCTACTGGGCGCTGACGCTGTACCTGTGGATGATCATCCTGGCAGTGCTGCTCACCTGGGTGGCTCCCGATCCGCGCAATCCCATCGTCCGCTTCCTCAACAAGATGACCGCGCCGCTGTGGAACGGGCTGGCGCGCGCGCTGCCGGGGCGCTGGCGCACGTTCTCCGCCTATGCCGCGCTGCTGACGGTGATGTTCCTAATCGAGTTCGTGCCGGGCGTGCTCGCGACGCTGTCCGTGTATGCCGGCGGCGGCCTCGCTCCCGGCGACCTCGTTGCGCCCGTGGGCGGGTTCTTCCTGCGGGGGGTGGCGGTGGTGCTGTACAACGTCTGCTACTTCCTCGTGCTGCTGCTGGTGATCTGGTTCATCCTGACGCTGGTCAGCCCTTCGGTGAACAACCCGGTGGTGCGGGTCGTGTTCTTCCTGGTGGACCCGATCATCACTCCCGTGCAGCGCATCCTGCCCCGCATGCGGGTGGACTTCTCGCCGCTGGTCGCCGCGGGCGTGTTCCTCCTGTTCAACCTGTTCGTCGTCAGCGAGCTGATGGCGTTTTCCCACGTGCTGACAGCGCTCCCGGTCGCGACCGGCCTGCCGCGCATGCGCCTCTGAGGGCGAGACCCCAAGTGAACCTGGCCGACCTGGCGATAGCACTGGTCGCGGTGCTCGCGGGATTCGCGGCGGGCTGGGCCTTTCGTGGCTGGTTTGCGCGACGGCAGGCCGGCAGGGCTGGGCCGGAGGGACCGTGACAGGAGGGGCCATGACCGGACGGCTTGGGTTCGTTTTGGCGTGTTTGTGCAAGCCACTGATATGGTTATCATTCGCGAAGCGGTTGCCGCGTGGGGCGGCCGGTTCCTGGCGCGATCGCTGACTGTGCTGGCCGCCGCAAACCCACGCGAGCCGGGGGATACGGGCCGGCGGCACTACCCCGGGAACTCCACGATCAATTCCTTGGCGGTGCCGGCGTCCATGGCGCCGAAACGGAAGTCCCCGCTCTGGATCAAGTTTAACTCGACCTCGTCGTTCTGCGCGCCGCACTGCACCTGGCCGATGCTCGCGGCCAAGTGCGCTCCCCCGGGCGATACCGGCTGCAGGCGCACCGCGCTCGTGCCCGGGCGACGGCAGATGAGCGACAGGTGGATCGTGCCGGAGGCAGGCTCCATGCGCAGCACGTAGGACAGCACGCGCACAGCGTCGCTTTGCCACGCCTGAAACGCGACGGCGGGCCTTTGCAAGCAGTCCCGGTGCTCCGGCGCCGTCGGGCAGAAGTCTTCCACCACCTCGTGGCGCCGATCCAGGTACCGGTTGATCTCGGTGAAGGAGGCGCGCTGGCGAACCAGGGTCTCCAGGCCCCGCACGATATCCTGGCGCGCCGTCTCCGGCGCGGCTTGGACGAGCGAAAGACTGAAGACGAGCGCTGCGAGTGCAAGCAGCAGGTGCTGGACGCGCATGTTGCCCTCCCCCGAAGGCGCTGCCGGCCATGGACGAATGGTGGGGCGCCCGTGGCGGTTCCCAGGTCCGGCGTGGCCCGCGAATGATGCCCGCGACCGCTAGCAACGTGGATGACTCCCCCAAGTTCGAGTCTACCGGGAATCCAGCCGCGCCGGAACCCGGCGCGGGGTGGCCTCGCTGAGCGGGATGTGCCGTCAGATCACACCACCGACGCCATCAGGTCGCTGTGGACGCGGTCAATGAGGAACTCCTCGAAGTTCGACGCGCGCAGGCGGGCCACGGCGTCCGGCGCCAGATAGAACGTGTCCTGCACCTGGTTCCCGGTGGTCGTGATGAGGGCCTGGTGCACTTCCGCATCGTGCAGGTCGAAGAGCTGGCTCACCTTGAAGAACAGGAAGGGCTGGTCGCGCATTCCGACGCGCACGCGGTGATAGGGCGCGGGCTGGCGCACGTATCCCGCGCCGCCGGGCTCGATCTGGTAGCCCTTGCCGTCGTCGGGCAGGAACTCCACGCGCACGTTCTTGCGCTGGAAGGGGCCGCGCGGCGCGGGCCGCTCCAGGCGCGGCGGGGTTTCGGTCTGGATGAGCAGTTCCAGGCCGCGCGCGACGAGCGGCTCGTCGGCCGGCGGCGGGGAGATCTGGAAGTAGTAGCAGTAGCCGAAGTCCTCGGGGCCATAGCTGATCCGGTTGATCTTTCCCAGCACGATGTTCACGCGCTTGCGACTCAGGGCGAAGGCCACACGGCTGTGGGAGCGGGTGAAGCCGTGGGTGTAGATGAGCAGGCCGTCGCCGCTGCCTGCGCCGGCCGGAATCACGTCCACCAGCACCGTCGCGGTGCGGAAGCCGCTGAAGTGGGCTACCTGGCTGGCGAGGGCCTGGGGTGCGCGGCTTAGCAGGTAGCGGTTCGGGAAGCCGGCGAAGAACCAGCTGAACGCGGGCGCCTGGTCCGCGGTCAGGGCCAGGATCGTCGGCTCGCTCAGGTACTGCTTAAGCAGCCGCACGAACTTCACGCCCAGCCGCTCCTGCTCCCCGGGGCGCCGGTTGCCGAGCACGATCTCCTTGTGCAGGACGCCCAGTTCCGCGCCCTTGGCCGAGAGGCGCTGGAATTCCTTGGCGTTGAGGCGTTCCAGGGGAATTAACACCGCCTCGCGCACCCCGACCGCGTGGCTGCGCAGCAGGAGCAGGTACAGGCGTGTCTCGGCGAGCAGCTCGGCCTTCTTCTCGTCGAAATAGACGTTGATCGCCTCGAGGGACTGATCCTTGGTGGGAAAGCCCCGCAGCTCGGCCAGGATGTGGCCGGCCTCCTCGAACAGGCGGCGCACGGCGAGCGTGTCTCCCTCGAAGCGGCCGCCGCCGGCCTGGAGCACCGCCTCATTGACGAGAAACAGCAGCACAACGTTGACGATCTGCCGGTCGGCGATCTCGAAATACTGGGCGAGCGCCTGGTCCATGTACGAGGTGGTCTTGCCCAGGGCGGCCAGGGTGGCGTGGTGCTCGACGAGGAGCCGCACCCGGGCGAGCAGGGCCTGGTCCTGGATGCCCGCGCGCGCGAGCATGTCCGCGGCCAGCTCGGCGCTGCGGGTGGGCAGGTCGTTCGGCCCTTCCAGGGCGCAGGCCGCGTGCAGGAGCAGGCTCCACTTCAGCGCCAGGATCTCCGCGGGACCGAGGTGGGCATGCAGCTCCGGATGCGACTCGCGCAGCGCGTCCAGGCCCTTCTGGCCCAGCGCCAGGCTGCGCAGGGCGTGCTCGTGCAGCGGCACGGCTAGCGCGTTGACGTTGCGCAGCAGGAACGGCATGCGGTTGAACTCGGGCAGGAAGCGGCCCATCAGCGTCTCGATGCCCGCGGCGAGCGGATCGCGGATCGCGATCGCCGTGCGCACGGCGAGGTGCGCGTAGCGTCCCAGCATGATGCCGCTCCAGCGCGTGGCCAGCGCGGCCGGCGGCTCCCCGGCCGGCGGCTTCATCGTGCGCACCACCTCCGCCATGGCGTCCTTGAGCGGACCGGACAGGTCGTAGTGGGTGGTGGCGATGTACTCGAACAGCGCCAGCACTGTATCCACGTCGCTCAACAGCTCGGCCAGGGCACCGGCCTGCTCGCGGCGCACGCCGTTCAGGGCGACGATCTCCTTGCGGCCCAGGTGCACGGACACCTGGCACGCGCCCAGCCGGTGCACGTGGGTGCGGTCCAGGGTCCTCGCCAGCAGCGCCTTGGACAGCGCCTGCACCTCGTCCACCAGCCAGAGCCGGTACGAATCGAACGGGTCCACGCTGGCGAAGCGGCGCTTCTTGAACAGGTACAGCCGGCCCAGCGCGTCGTTGATGCGGTTCTCCGGGAACTCGTCCACGGTGCAGTGGTTGTCGCGCGCTTCCTGGTCGTAGTAGTAGCGCTCGGCCGCGCCGACGAAGTTGCGCAGCTCGTTGAGGAACTCCAGCGCCTGGAGCAGGCGCGCGACTTCGTAGAGCGACAGCAGGCCCCGCGCCCGCGCCAGCTCGAGCAGGGCCGCCGTGGCGAAGCCGGGCGCGTCGTACAGAACGCCCACGATCCAGAGGGGAATCTGGATCGAGCGCAGGCCCCCCGCGTCCTCCTTCAGGTCCATGCTCGTCAGGGAGGGGACGGGAGCGCTCTCGAAGTCCTCCACCTTCCCGATCAGGTAGCGCTCCAGCGGGAGGATCGCGCGGAAGGCCGCCTGCAAGTCGCCCAGCAGCGCCTCGCTGCCGATCAGGGCGCGCGCCTCCAGGATCGAGGGGATCGTGTGCAGCGTCTCGGGGGCCGTGAAACGGGTCAGGTCCTCGTCCACCTCGAAGTACTGGTGGGCGGTGTCCACGCCCGCCTGCTGCAGCAGCGTCTCCACCCTCACGGTCAACTCCCGCAGCACCTCCACTTGGCCCGGCCGCAGGTGCCGGGAGTCCACGCAGTAGCCGGTGTCGATGTCCGAGCCGAAGCTCAGCTCGGCGCGCCCGTACCCGCCCCGGGCGAAGAGCACGATGTGACGCAGGACGAAGGGGGGATCGGGCTGGAATTCCCGCAGCTCGGGCAGCAGCGCGGCCAGGCGCTCCACGTCCGCCGCACAGGCGGCCGCGTCGTCCTGGAGCGAGGCGACGATCCGCTCGTAGTACTCGCGTTCGGCCTGCGGCAGGTCCGCGCCGGTCAGCTGCGGCAGCTCCGCCTTTAGCTGGACAAGCTTAGCGCGCTTGTCGGGCAGCGCCTTGCGCTTGTGCTCCAGCTCGCGCGCGGCGGACAGGATGCGCAGCGCGACCAGTGCCGGCAGGTCCTCCAGCGCCACGTTGAACGCGAAGCGGTGCAGGGCGTCCACGAGCGCGGCGCGGCGGAACAGGATGGCGAAGGCGTGGTCGGCGTTGAGGCTGGCCAGGGCGAGTTCGCGCGTCTGGCGGGCGTAGTAGTCGCCCAGGGCCTTGTGGGCCCAGGTTTCGCGCTGGCTCAGCTCCGCGGCCAGGCGCGGGCCGTCCGCCCCCGCCTCGACGGTGGACAGGCGCGGCAGCCCTTCTTGCAGGATGAACAGCCGTTCTTCGTGCTCGCTGGCGAGGCTGGGATCGAAGCGGATGCGATCGAGGCGCTCCCGGAGCTGTTCTTCAGGCCGTTCCGCGGGCCGATGCTCGGGCCGTGATTCAGGGGGGGCGGCGCTAGTCACGGCGGATCGCACGCGCGAGGGTTGCCCCGGGGCGGATCGCCGCGCGCCGGCATCTCCCGGCGGGCATTCGGCGGGGTTTCCGCGGGGCGAAGGGCCTTGGGGTGCCGGCTCATGGCACTGCCGGCCGGCCGCAGGCCAGACCCTGAGGCTTGCGCCCGCGGCGGGCTGGCGACGGGGGAGAGAGCAACGCCGCCTGAGCGTGACGGATTCTTCCTCTTTTGACAACCGGGCAGTATCCTTCAAGAAGTGAGCACCGCGCCGGCCGCAATCCTACCCGGCCGCAGCGCCAGCCGAACCAAAGCGTCCCTGAGGACGGGCATGAAGACAGGCTTGTTCTACGACCCCATTTTCCTCCGGCACGACACCGGCAGCCATCCGGAAAACGCCGGGCGGCTCTCCGCGATCCTCGACAAGCTCAAGGGCGAACGGCAATTGGAGCGGCTCGAGCAGCGCGCGTCGCGGCCCGCGACCGAAAAGGAGATCTCCCGCGTGCACGGCGTGGAGTACATGCGGCACGTCGAGGAAGCGGCGCTGACCGGGCAGGAATACCTGGACACGCCCGATTGCGTGCTGTCCGAGCAGACCTACAACGTGGCCCTGCACGCCGCGGGGGCGCTGCTCGACGCGGTGGGCGAGGTGGTCGAGGGGCGGATGGACAACGCATTCGTGGCCTGCCGTCCGCCCGGGCATCATGCCGAGCGCAGCCGGGCGATGGGCTTCTGCTACTTCAACAATATCGCCATCGCCGCGGACTTCCTGCTGCGGGAGGTGGGCCTGGAGCGCGTGCTGATCTTCGATTTCGACGTGCACCACGGCAACGGCACCCAGCACGCCTTCGAGGAGCGCAAGGACGTGTACTTCTGCAGCATGCACCAGCATCCGCGCACGCTCTATCCCGGCACCGGCTACGCCGAGGAGCGCGGCCGCGGGGAGGGCCTGGGCTACACGCAGAACCTGCCGATGCTGCCGTTTTCCACGGACCAGGACTATCTCTCCGTGTTCGACAGCCTCATTCTGCCGCGCTTTCGCGAATACAAGCCCCAGATGATCCTGATCTCCGCCGGCTTCGACGCGCACCGCGACGACCCGCTGGCCATGATCAACCTGACCCAGCCGGGCTTCGACGGACTGGCCCGGCGCATGAAGGACCTGGCGGGAGAATTCTGCAAGGGAAAGATCGTCAGCGTGCTGGAAGGGGGATACAACTACCAAAGGCTGTCCGAATGCGTCTCATCCCACATCTCCATCCTGCAAGCGGATCAATCGTGACCGAATTCCCCCGGCGGAGTGGCCCATGACCACCACCGCCCGCCGTATCCTCGCGCTCTGGCAGGACCTGCCCGACTGGAGTGCCACCCAGGAAGACATCCAGCGCTCCCTCAAGTCGCGCGGCGCCGCGCGGCACCACGTGCGCCAGGCGCTGGGCGGCCTGGTCAAGGAGGGCCAGCTAGCCAAGCGGGGCGAGCATTACCGGCTTCCCCAGGCGCCAACGCCGGCGCCCAAGCGCCCCCGGGACGAGGATGAGCCGCGCCTGATGGGCACATTCACCGCCCACCCGGACGGCTACGGCTTCGTGTGGGTGGCCGACCTCAGGGAGAGCCTGTTCATCCCGCCCCGCGAGAACCTGGGCGCGCTGGACGGCGACTGGGTCGCAGTGCAGAAGGTGACCGGCCGCGCCCAGCGCACCAGCGGCCGCATTACCGCGGTCATGGAGCGGCGGCGGATGCGCGCCCG
>JBGOTW010000100.1:0-13073 GCA_041476685.1 bacterium
CCGTGGGCCATCAGGCTGAGCCGGTGGGCCGCGTGAAAGGCGGCCAGCCGCGCGCGCGTCAGCCCGAGTTCCTCCAGCAGCTGCCAGCGCCGCAGCGCCACGACCCGCTCCAGGAAGCTCTCCCGCAGCACGGCCACGCTCAGCCGCCCCTCTTCCTCCACCGGCAGTTCCGGGCGCGCCGCCATGAATGCCCGCGCATAGATGCCCACACCGCGCTGCGCCGGCGCTCGGCCGCCAGGCCCATGCACCTTGACCCGCGCCATGCCGCAGCTTGGGGAATCGCTCTTCAGCACATAGCCGCTGATCTGCTCCAGCTCCGCTGCGGCGCTGCGGCCATAGGCCGCCAAGCGCTCCGTCACATCCAAACCGCCCCCATCCGCCCCCAGGGCGCGCACGATTCGGCCCGAGGCAACGAGCCGGATGGGCGGGCGCGGCACGCCCAGGCCGATCGCCACCTCCGGGCAGACCGGCACAAACGTGAAGTACCGGGACAGCGTCCCAGCGAGGAAAGCATCGCGCTTGTGGTCGCCGTCCCAGCGCACCCGCTCGCCGAGCAGGCAACTGCTGATCCCCAGCCGAATCGGGCCGTCCGGCTTGAGCACTCGGGGCGGAAGAGGGGTGGGCGGTGATTCCATGGCGGCTCCCGGGCGAGCCAAGACGGTAACATGGGCCGACGGCACGGAACTACGGGCCGCCCGTACGGAACCACGGGCCGCCAGCCGAGTCCGCCGCCCGGGCCGTCGCGCCGGAGTTCCGCATTTCCGGGCTTGTCGTTGCGCTCGCAAAGGGTATTCTGTCTGCTGGGATCGGGCGGGGCTGCCGACGCGGGAGCAAGACGCAACTGCCGTCAGGCGAGTCCCGCCGCGGCGCCGGCCCAGTCCCGTGACCCGTTCATGGGATGCCGCTCGCCCTGCGTGTTCCCCGCCTGTGGAGCCTGATGCATGGAGGAATTTACCTGGCGCAGTGCAATGCCGGCCTCGGCTGCCGAGGTGTTCGCTTGGCATGCCCGGGCCGGCGCTTTCGAGCGACTCATGCCGCCCTGGCGGCGCTTCCGTTTGGTCGAGCGCACGGGCACGGGAATCCAGGACGGGACGCGGGTCGTGTTCGAGCTGGGCTTCGGTCCGATTTGGATGCGTTGGGTCGCCCTGCATTCCGGGTATCAGGAGGGCCGTCAGTTCCGCGACGAGCAGATCCAGGGTCCCTTCGAGGCGTGGCAGCACACGCACCGCTTTGTGCACGAGAACGACGACACGAGCTGGCTGGAGGACCGGGTGTCCTACGAGCTTCAGTTCAGCCCGTTCTCGCATCTCGTCGCGGGACGGATGCTGGGCAACATGCTCGAGCAGCTGTTCCGTTTTCGTCACGAGCGAATCCGCAATGACCTGGAACGCCACCGGCGTTACTCGGCCAATGGACTGCAGACGTTCGCGCTGAGCGGATCGAGCGGCCTGGTGGGCCGGCGGTTGAGCGCCTTCCTGTCCACCGGGGGCCACACCGTGCGGCGCCTGGTGCGCCCGCCGGCGCCGTGCGGACCGCAGGACATCCGCTGGAATCCGAAAGCGGCGGAAGTGGATGCCTGGGCACTGGAAGGCGTAGACGCCGTCGTGCACCTGGCGGGAGAAAGCCTCGCCGAGGGCCGCTGGACCGACGCCCGCAAGGCGGACCTTCGCTCCAGCCGCGTGGAGAGCACGCGCCTGCTGGCCCAGGCGCTGGCCGGTCTGCGCCGCAAGCCGCGCGTGCTGATCTGTGCATCCGCGGTGGGCATCTACGGGGACCGGGGCGAGGCGCCGCTCGACGAACGCTCCACACCCGGCGAGGGCTTCCTGGCCGAGCTGTGCCAAGCCTGGGAGGAGGCGGCCGACCCGGCGCGTCAGGCGGGCATCCGTGTCGTGCACCTGCGCCTGGGCATGGTGCTGGCGCGGGAAGGGGGAGCGCTGGGCAGGCTCGCGCTGCCCTTCTCGCTCGGCCTGGGCGGCAGGCTCGGCAACGGGCGTCAAGCCATCAGCTGGATGTCGGCGGAGGACGTCGTCGGAGCCATCTATCAGGCGCTCTTCGACCCGCGCCTGGCCGGGCCGGTCAATGCGGTCGCGCCGCAGCCGGTGACCAATGCCCAATTCACGCGCGTGCTCGCGCGGCTGATGGCCCGGCCCGCCCTGCTGCACCTGCCCGCCATCGCGGTCAAGCTGGGGCTGGGCGAGATGGGCGAGGCCCTGCTGCTCAAGGGGGCGCGGGTCCACTCGGCCCGGCTGCAGGCGGTCGGATTCCCCTACCTGTACGGAAATCTGCAGGCTGCCCTGAGCCACGAGCTGGGTATATGATCCGCCACCCGTAGGGGCGCTGCGGCTTTCCCGACGCTCGCGCCGGCAGGCGGCGGGTGGAGCGGACCCGATTTGGCAGGCCGCGCTGGATATGGGACGATCCGGGGTCTGCGCTGAATCCGCGGCCGCGCCACATCCGGCGGGTTCGACCAGACAGCGCCCCTGGTGCCCGCCCTTCCACCTGCGACCGCATGCGCGTTCCGGTCATTTCCACGGATGCCACTCTGTTTGACGAGCTGGCCCGCATCTGCCGGACCGACCGGGACGCCGCCGGAATCGAGGAAGGCAGCTTGGGCGGGGCTCTGTGGTTCGACCCGACATGGGTAGGCGCGTCTCAGGCGGCGATCGAATACATCACGTACCAGATGCCGGCACTGGTCGTCGTCGATTTCTCCGATCCCCGGATCGAGCCGTTCGACCTGATGGGCCGCGTCGCCTCCGATCCGTGGTTGAACAACGGCGGCGTGCTGGCCATTTACGACCGGGCGCAGGACGGCGAGCGCATCGATGAACTCCCGCACTGCAATCTGCTGATCAGCCTGCAGCGCCACGACGTGCAGCGCCAGCTGCCCACGGTGCTGCGCGTGATCCGCGAGAACCAGCAGATCCTGTTCCAGCGGGTCATGCAGAGCGATCTGCTCTCCACGATCACCGGATTCTTCACGCTTGGGATGGACCTGCGGCTGGTGCCCTGCTACGCCAACCTGATCGCCAACTACCTGTACAATATGGCGTTCGTGGACGAGGCGGAGAAGGCGCGCACCGCGCTGGTGTTGACCGAGATGCTGACCAACGCCATCGAGCACGGCAGCTGCGAAATCACCTTCGCCGACAAGACGAGGCACTTGGACGCCGGCGGAAAGATCCACGACCTGATCGCCCGGCGCGCGGCCCAGCAAGGGTTCGCCCGGCGCACCGTGTTCTTCGGCTACGAGATCGAGCGCAGCCAGTCCACCTTCGTCATTCGTGACGAGGGACCGGGCTTCGATTGGCGCCGGTACCTCAAGACCGTGGAGCAGGGCGACGTGCTCTCGCTCCACGGGCGCGGTATCCTGCTCACCGTGGGCAGCGTCGCGCAAATCGGATACAACGAGCGCGGCAATGAGGTCACTCTGCGCGTGGACCATCGCGAGAACATGACCAATGTGCTGCCCTCCGCGTTCAAGAACAGCGAGATCGTCCCCGTTCAGCCCGGTGAAGTTGTCTTCCGCCAGGGCGAGGAGAGCAGCTTCATCTACTACATGGCGGAAGGCGAGTACCGTGTGGTGGTGAACGAGCGCGAAATCTCGACGCTCAACCCGACGGACATCCTCATTGGCGAGATGTCGTTCCTGCTCGAAGAGCGACGCAGCGCCACGGTCATCGCCAAGACCTCCGGCCGCCTCATCAAGATCAGCAAGGAAGACTTCATCAACGGCATTAAAGCGCAGCCTTACTACGCGCTCTTCCTGGCCAAGCTCCTCGCGCAGCGCATCCAGCGCCGCGACCAGCAAACCTAGTGCGCCGGCCCGGTCGGCCGTACGCAATCCGCACAGGCGCTTATCCCCCTAACAAAAGGATTTGACAGCGCAAATTTCAGGGGAGTATAAAGCCTGCAAGGTGCCGGGAAACCGTAGGTTTCCTTGGCCGGGCGCGGGTGGGGTTGCCCCGCGCGCCTGCACGTCAGCAAAGGGAATTGCACTGGACGGCATGAAGCTGCCCAGTTCCGGCGGGGAAGCCGAACCCTCCTCGGGATTTGCCGCAGCGCTTCATTGCCGCCCGCCACCAGGCGTCGTCATCCTCCAGGCCGGGCGGGATGCACAGGGATGATCACCACTCCGTGCGGGTTGCCTCGCAGCTAGCGAGGGCACCTCGTAGTATGCCCGCGGCACCCGCGGGGATCCACCACCTGCGGAACCCTTCCGTACAGCCCCATATCTTCACTTCGGCAGGAACGCGTGCGGCGGTCCGCGTGCGGCCCGCGTACCGCAGCGGCCGCATGACCCGGGCCGCCGCCGCGCTGCGCCCCGTTCCCGCCCAGGCGGCGGAGCGGGCGGTCGTGCCCCCCAGAGGTGCTCATGCGTAACCGGGAACACATCATCGTCGGCCTGGATATCGGCACGACCAAGATCTGCGCGTTGGCCGCCGAGGCTGACAGCGGCGAGCCGCTCAACATCGTGGGCTTCGGCCAGGCGCCTTCGGAAGGGATCAACAAGGGCGTCGTCGTCAATATCGAGAAGACCGTGCGCTCGATCCAGCGGGCCGTGCGCGAATGCGAGCTGATGAGCGGCACGCAGATCAAGAACGTGTTTGCGGGCATCGCCGGACAGCACATCCGCGGCATCAACAGCCACGGCATGGTCACCGTGCAGCACGACCGCACGGTCACCGAAGAGGACATCCGCCGCGTGATCGAAGCGGCGCAGGCGATCACGATCCCCAACGACCGGGAGGTGCTGCACATCCTGCCGCAGGAATTCATCGTGGACGACCAGGACGGCGTGCAGAATCCACTTGGCATGACGGGCATCCGCCTGGAGGTCAACGTCCACATCGTCACCTGCGCGGCGACTTCCGGGCAGAACATCGTCAAGTGCTGCAACCTCGCCGGATTGGATGTGCTGGACATCGTGCTGGAGCCGATGGCCTCGGCCCAGGCCGTGCTGAGCCAGGACGAGCGTGAGCTGGGGGTCGTGCTGGTGGACATCGGCGGAGGCACGGCGGATATCGCCATCTACTCCTCCGGCTCCATCGTCCACACCTCCGTGCTGCCCGTGGGAGGCAATCACCTCACGCGCGACATCGCGCTGGGCCTGAGCACGCCGCTCGACGAGGCCGAGTCGCTCAAGCACAAGCACGGGGTGGCGCAAGTCAAATTGGTGGGCAGCGACGAGACGATCCAGGTGCCCAGCGTGGGCGGGCGCAAGTCCCGCACGCTCGACAAGCGCCTGATGGCCGAAGTCGTCGAGCCGCGCATGCGCGAGATCTTCGAGCTGGTCGGACGCTCGCTCGACGAGTCCGGCTACCGCAACGTGATCGCTTCCGGCGCCGTCATCACCGGCGGCACGAGCATGCTGCCCGGAGCCGACGACCTGGCCCAGGAAATCCTCTGCCTGCCGGTGCGCGTGGGCTTTCCGGAGAACATCACCGGCCTGAACGAGATGGTGTACTCGCCCATGTACGCCACGGGCGTGGGCCTGCTGCGCTACGCCTTGAACAGCGCGGGGATGGGCCACTCGCCCGCGCTGCACGCGGACCAGGGACTGCTCAACCGCATGTCCCGCCGCATGAAGGAGTGGGTGAACGAGTACCTGTGAGTCCCCGCGCCGGGCGACCGGCACGGGGCGCGGCGGCTCTCGCGCCACACGGAGGTGGCGCGAGGCCGGCCGCAAAGCCGGCTCCGGCTCCCTATTGACGGTCCGCCTTCGCCGCCCAATTGCGGCGGGCGGGTCGGCGCGGGGAACCGGGCCAGGCAAGCGTCCGCAGCGGATGCGGACGCCCGGGTGGACAGCGGCGCTGCACGGACTGCAAGGCAGCTCCGCCTCCCCCTTAAACGCAGCCCAGCGGAGGTCCCAGGCCATGGTCATGGTCGGCATCGAGAGCATCAAGGAGGCTCGGCCCGAAAATCCGGTCCTCAAGGTCGTGGGTGTCGGCGGCGGCGGCGGGAATGCCGTCAACCGCATGATCGCCGCCGGGGTCAGCAACGTGGACTTCATCGTCGCCAACACCGACTTGCAGGACCTGAAGAGCAATATGGCGTCCTACAAGCTCCAGCTGGGCGGGCGCTGCACCCGCGGCCTGGGCGCGGGCGCCCGCCCCGAGGTCGGCCGCGAGGCCGCGCTGGAGGATATCGAGACCATCCGCGAGCACCTCACCGGCGCCGACATGGTCTTCATCACGGCCGGGCTGGGCGGCGGCACGGGCACCGGCGCCGCTCCGGTGATCGCGGAAGTGGCCCGCGAGATCGGCTGCCTGACCGTGGGCGTGGTGACCAAGCCCTTCAAGTTCGAGGGCAGGGTGCGCCAGCGGAACGGCGAGGAAGGCATTCTCCAGTTGCGCAAGCACGTGGACACCCTGATCGTCATTCCCAACGACAATTTGCTCATGCTGGCCAACAAGCGCACCACCATCGTGGAAGCCTTCACGATGGCCGACGACGTGCTGCGTGTGGCCATCCAGGGCATCTCGGACCTGATCAGCAAGGAGGCGTACATCAATCGCGACTTTGCCGACGTGTGCACCGTGATGCGGAACATGGGTCAGGCCATCATGGGCACCGGCGTGGGCACAGGGGACAACCGCGCCGTCGAAGCGGCCGAGAAGGCGATCCGCAGCCCCCTGCTCGACGATTGCCGCATTGACGGCGCCAAGGGCATCCTGCTCAACATCAGCGGGCCGAGCACGATGACCCTGATGGAGGTGCAGGAGGCCGCCAGCTTCATCACGGACCATGCCGACGAGAATGCCACCATCATCTTCGGCGCACGCATCGACGATTCCATCGCCCAGGACCAGCTCGAAGTCACGGTGATTGCCGCGGGATTTGGCATGACCAAGACCGCTTCGGAACGGGCGCTGGAGAGCGGTGAGGCATCCCAGGTCGAAATGAAGCGCTCGCGGCCGAGCTACAAGGTGTTCAGTTCGGCGGCCCCCAGCCCGCAGCCGTCCGTCCTGGACCCCGAACCGCCGGAGATGCAGCCCAACCTGCAGCTGAGGCCGCCCACGGTCAACTTCTCGCCGCCCCCGCCCTCCGAGCCTCTCGCGGAGGATCCTTCCGCGCCCGCCGGCGAGCCCGACCTGCAGGACGACCCGGTGTTCGAGCTGGACAAGCCGATCCACGAGGCGCTGGAGACCCAGAGTCAGATGCCCAGCAGCTACCGCCCCGAGGAAAAGCGCCCGAGCGGCAAGCCCGCCGGACCGTACCAGGACCTCGACATCCCAGCGTTCATCCGCAAGCGCTACAAGCGTTTCTCCGAGGACGAGTAGGCGCTTCGGCCCGGGCCGGCCTCTCGCGGGGCCGGCCACCCTTTCCGCCGCGCCCATTGGCTCGCGCCGGGGCGCAAAATCGGCCCTTTTCCGCCCTCCTTCTTCATGCTAGAGTCCCGCTAATGCGGGGTGTGTCGGCATCTCGACGATTGACAGTGCTTGCCACGCGCCACGTATGCAGGGGTAACCACTCCCCTGCGGTATTGGACGCGCATGTACCCATGCGTTCACGAGCCCTAGCGACTATGCACCCGGGCTAGGCCAATCAATGGCCAGGAGGAGAGTCAGGAGTCGGGAAGCAGCACGGTAACCGAACGGAAGGTGAGAGCTTCGGTTTGCGGCGTTTTCGGGTCAACGGTGCCCGCGCGATGTGCGGGATGAGAGCCATCTCCGACATGCACGGTGCCTGCGGGACTGCAACCAGCCCTGGGCACCCCAAGCGAAGGCACGACTCCGTCGTTCAGGAGGCTGCAACGTACGCGGGCGATTCGCGCCACGGAAGCGAAGGTGCGAGCTCAGTCGCGCAGCCGGACCCGCAGCTAAAGGCAAGCCGACCACACGAGTCCGATGCCGCGCACCCCGCGGCCAGCGGGGGTGTCGTATCGGACGGGCAGCGAGGAGGAGCGTAGATCCATCTGCCGATGGCGGAAAAGCAGTCACGGGAACCATGCAGGCAGTCTGAGGCGCAGAGGCAATCGGTCGCCAAAGCGCCGCCCTTGCGGGCTAACGGTGTAGGTGTACCTCGCCCGGACACAGTGGGGCGCGGTGCGAACCCCTGACGAAGGCCGTGCACAGGTGGCCGGTTGCGGGTTGGGCGGTCAGGCAGGTTCCCGGTAAGTAACCGTGGGGAAGTGATTGCCCCGGTGGAGCGCGTTCCCGCATCCTGCGGGAAGCCGCTTCGGAACGGGGAGACATTTCCGCTCGGGCGTGTCCTAGTCCAGCTTGCGGACACGCAGCCGGAGCTTCCGGCATCCGCATTCGGCCGCACTGCGCTTCTCGCGTCGCATCTCTCCCGCCCGTAAAGGCAGAGCGTCAAGCGTCGGCGTTCGTCGGCGGATGACGCCGTCCGGCAGGTCCTCCTTCCCGCATCCCGCATTCTCCCGCCCCAGCGCAGGCTCGCTGACGCCCGTGCTTATCACGCGGCGCCCTGATCCGGATAAATCGGACCGGCGCCGCGCCGACGGACGGCAACGATGAACTGGCGCTCCGTATCCTTGCGCAAGACGGCTTGGCAGTTCGCCGCGCTCGGCGTCGGTTGCGGCTTGTGCGCCGCCGCCGGGTTCGAAGGCGCGCTGGGACTAGTGCTGGGTCTGTGGGGGCCAGGGCTCGCGGCCAGTGCGGGCCTTCTGCCAGGCGCGGCGTTCGGCCTGGTGCTGGGCCTTACGCTGGCACCGCTGGACGAGCTGGTCGGCCACTACCCCAAGCGGATGCTCAAGACGGCCGGTGCCGGTGCGCTCCTCGGCGCATTGGGAGGGCTATTGACCCTGGGCCCGCTGAGCCTGCTGGTGCCTGTGGCGAGCGGACCCCCTGTATTCCTGCTCAATGAAGCGGCTCTGTGGCACTGGGCTCTGCTGGGGCCGGCCCTTGGCGTGCTTGCGGCATGCGTGGCCTTTGCGTCGGGCCTGGGGATCGGTCGGACGCGCTTGGGCCTGCGCCGGGCGGTCTGGGGCCTGTTCGGAGGTCTTTTAGCCGGCACGCTCCTGGCCGGGACATTCGCCGCGCTGCCTCCCTCGCCCTGGTTCCACTTCGCGGGGTTCGGCCTGTGGGCGGGTGTGCTGTCGCTCCTGCTGTTCTGGCGCGAGAAGCGCTTTGCACGGCGCTGGCTGCGGATGCTCTCGGCGCCCGGAGAAGACCGCATCCTCCCCCTGTTGGGTACCCAACTTCGGCTCGGCAAGCTGGAGAGCAACGAGATCGCGCTGCCCTTCTATCAGGAAATCTACCCCGTCCACTGTCAGCTCCGCCGGATCGGGGAGCAATACCAGATCGTGGACGACGAGTCCGGCGGGATGGTGATGGTAAACTTCCGCCCCGTGCAGGAACAAACGCTGAAGACCGGCGATCTGGTCAAGATCGGTTCCGCCTTGCTGCAATACGGAGAGGCCTCATGACGCCCCGGATCGACCATGGCGCACCCGTACGCGAGGCCCGAACCCGCCACACCGCGCGCTGGCGCCTGCTGTGGGGGAGCGTGCTGGTCGCGGGCCTGCTGGCGGGCGGGTGGCCGGTGCCCGGCGTCCGGGCCGAGACGGCGCAGCGCACGCCCAGCCCGGAGGCGGTAAATCCCGCGTCGGCCACCTCGGCGCGGGAGACTCCGATCGGCGTGGAGCAATTCAATACGCGGCCCGGCGTGACTGCCGCCGGTGCGCCGGCCGCAGGAGCTCCCGAGCGCCGGCTCCGCGAGCGCAACCTCCGCGAGAGTCGGGAACCACCGCGGCGCGCCCATATCGGGCTGTTTCCCGTGCGCGGCGAGACTGACTGGGACGGCTGGCTGGTGCGCGCTGGCCTGGCGCTGCTGGCGCTGCCCGCGGCCTTCTGGCTGTATCGCCGGCCCCGCATCGTCCATGCGATGCGCAGTCCGGGCTTCGAGGTCATCTCCCCCAGCGAGCTGCGCCAGTGGGTGCCGCTGGACGACAAGTACACCCAGTTCGATTTTGTCACCAAGCTCAAGACCCGCGGGGCGCTGCGCCTGTCGGCGAACCTGAACAAGGTGGCCCTGTCCAACCGGAAATTCGGCTACCTGATGGAGGACAAGAACTTCCGCAACGCCCTGCTCGTCAACCGGCGCCGGGTGCGGCGTACGCTGCTGAAGGATGGCGACGTGCTCGACCTGGGCGACCTGACGCTGCTGTACCGGGACCACCGCGCCTCGCCGGTGATCCGCTACTCCCCGGTCACGCCGCCGGAGGGCAAGGTGCAGATCAAGTTCGGCCGGCCGCGCGGGCCGATCCGGCGCGGCCTTCCGGTGCTGGTGTCCGAGACCCAGCCGCCGCGCAACTTCTACATCGCGAAGAATCTGGTATTCGTGGGCAGGTCCGAGGACAACGACCTGGTAATCAAGTCGCAGAACGTGCTCAACCGCCACGCCAAGATCGAGCGCGTCGGCGGGCGCTACAAGCTGCAGGATCTCAGCAGCGGAGGCAACACCTACGTGAACGGCCGGCGCGTCGAGCAGCGCTACCTGCGCGAAGGCGACGAGATCGCCTTTGACGCCCACCGCTTCAAGTTCAGCCTGCTCACCCGGCCGGTGCGCGAGCGCCCGCAGGCGCCCGAGCCCGTCATCGAGGGGGCCGCGGCCGAAACCGAGGAGCTGACGACCCAGGAGGAGGCAGCGGCGTTTGCGCCCGAGACCGAATCCGAGCGTCCGGAGGCGCCGCCTCGCGCCTGAGGCCGCGCTCCATCACCCCGACCCCCCGCGAGCATAGGCCGCCATGCCCGTCCAGCTTCCCGCCGACAAGCCCCGCGCCCCGGCCCAGGACACCGCGAATCCACGGGACGCGGATGCCGCGAAAGCGGCCTCCAGCGCCTTCCAGCGCATCAGCGCCGCCGAGAAGGCGGGCCTTCTCATAGAGGCCCTGTCCTACATCGGAAAGTTCAAGGGTCACATCGTCGTCATCAAGTACGGCGGCGCCGCCATGGTGCAGGAACCGTTCAAGGTGACCTTCGCCCAGGACGTGGTGCTCCTGCAGTCCCTCGGCATGCTCCCGGTCGTCGTCCATGGCGGCGGGCCGGAAGTGACCCAGGCGATGAAGGCGATGGGCCAGGAAGCGCAGTTCGTGGAGGGCCTGCGCATCACCAACCGCGAAAGTCTGCGCATCACAGAGATGGTGCTCTCCGGCACAGTCAACAAGGAGATCATCGCCCACCTCAACCGCGCCGGAGGCAACGGCGTGGGCGTGAGCGGAAAGGACGGGCGCCTGATCCGCGCGCGCAAGATGGACAACGTCAAGGGCATCGACTTGGGCTTCGTGGGCGAGATCGTGCAAATCAACGCGGAGCTGCTGCGGATGCTGCTCGATCACGGCTACATCCCGGTCGTCTCCCCGATCGGCATGGGCGAGGACGGCCACACGTACAACATCAACGCCGATACCGCCGCCTCGCGCATCGCAGGCGCTCTCAAGGCGCAGAAGATGCTGTTCATGACCGACGTGGACGGGATTCTCGCGGACGGAAAGCTCGTCTCCACCCTCACCGCGCGCCAGGCCGCCGACCTGATCCAGCGGGGCGTCATCACCGGCGGGATGCTGCCCAAGGTGGAGGCGCTGCTGCACTGCCTCGCCCACGGCGTGACCTCGGCCCACATCATCAACGGGACGGACCAGCACGCCATCCTGGCCGAGTTGTTCACGGACAAGGGCATCGGCACGGTGATTACGGGGTAGGACGCGGCGCAGCCGTGGGTTCGATTTCGCAACTCAATTATATCTGTCTGATATAACGTCCCTTGCAGGACCTTCCGGCCGGTTTTGGGCCGTGGCGCGCCCTGTCAGCGGGCGATGATCTTCCGCAACCTGCCCCGTCCGCCCGGGCGCTTCTAAAGATACGTCCCGTTCACACCTAGGAATCATTTCGCGATCCAGTGGGTCCACTCTAGCGCACGGTTAAGTTGCGCTGATGTGCTCTCCTGTACCGAGGCATGCCCGGCCGGCGGGGTGCAGGGCGCTCAGTCCCTGATCGCCCGTCAATCGGCGGACTATGGGGCCGATGCGCGCAATGGGGCGATCGGAGAAAAAGGGACAAATGCCTCAAGGACGACGAAGCGGGCGAACGTGCGACGTGGGGAATTGGGGCTCACAAAGTCATGGTCCATCTATTGGCCGCGCATTGCGTCTCCGTGATAGCATAAGCCTTCGTCGCTATATGCGGGTCCGCCACGGATTCAGGAGGAATCCGCCGGCGCACTCCTCCGGACCCACCTCATGCCCGGCCTCAACCCAGACCAACAGCGCATCGTCGAGCACTTGGACGGCCCGGCCCTCGTCATCGCGGGTGCCGGCAGCGGGAAGACCCGCGTCATCACGCACCGCGCGGCGCACCTGATTCAGCGGGGCGTGCCGCCCGCCAGCATCCTGATGGTGACCTTCACCAACAAGGCCGCGGAGGAAATGCTGCGGCGGGTCGAAGGGCTTGTGCAGCGGCCCGGCGCGACCGACCAGATGGTCGCCGGCACGTTCCATAGCGTCGCCAACCGCTTCCTGCGCCGCTACGGGCCGCTTATCGGCTACACCCACAACTTCACCATCCTCGACGACTCGGACTCGCGGGACCTGATCAAGGCGGCCCTGGCCGAGGCCGCACCCAAGCCGGAGCGCAAGCTGCCCACGGCGGCGGTGATCCAGGACGTGCTCTCCATGGCGTTCAACCGCAACCTGGAGGTGCGCGAGCTGGTGGCGCGGGAGTACGACTGGCTGCAGGAATTCTTGCCGGAAATCGAAGCGGTCGAGCTGGTGTACCGGCGCAAGAAGCGCGACAACAACGCGATGGACTTCGACGACCTGCTGGACAACTGGCACCAGTTGCTCGTCCGCCATCCGCAGATCGAGCTGGCGCGCCAGATCCGCTACCTGATGGTGGACGAGTACCAGGACACCAACTTCATCCAGGCGGAGATCCTGGAGCGCCTCGCCGGGCCGGGCGGCAACCTGATGGTCGTGGGGGACGACGCGCAGTCCATCTACGGCTGGCGCGGCGCCAATTTCGAGAACATCCTCAACTTTCCCCAGCGCTTCGGCGGCGCCGTCTACCGCCTCGAGGAGAACTACCGCAGCACGCCCGACATTCTCTCGCTCG
>JBGOTW010000101.1:0-13041 GCA_041476685.1 bacterium
AAAGCGAGCCGTGCGGGAATCCGCAGAGTCCGCCGGTGCCAAAGAGGTATACCTGATCGTGGAGCCCATGGCGGCGGCTATCGGCGCCGGTTTGCCCATCACCGAGCCCAGCGGCAACATGATCGTGGACATCGGCGGCGGCACGACGGAGGTCGCCGTGATCTCACTCGCGGGAATCGTCTACAGCGACTCGGCCCGCATCGGCGGCGACCGCATGGACGATGCCATCGCGAGCTACCTCAAGCGGCAGTACAACCTGCTGATCGGCGAGCGCTCCTCGGAAGAGATCAAGATCCGGATCGGCTCCGCCTATGCCTATGGCGAGCCGCGCACCCACGAGGTGAAGGGCCGCGACCTGGTCACCGGCATACCGAAGACCCTG
This sequence comes from bacterium, assembly GCA_041476685.1. Lineage (GTDB taxonomy): Bacteria > SAR324 > SAR324 > SAR324 > JACQKK01 > JBGPEV01. The sequence goes on from JBGOTW010000101.1 coordinate 383, forward strand.
ACGCTCAACGACGAGGAGATCCGCGGCGCCCTGGCCGAGGTGTACGACGCCATCGTCCAGACCGTGAAGAACGCCCTGGAGCGCACGCCGCCGGAGCTGGCCGCGGATATCGTGGACAAGGGGATCGTCCTGGCCGGCGGCGGGAGCCTGCTGCGGGGGATGGATGTCCTGCTGCGGGAGCGCACCGGCCTGCCCATCATCCGCGCCGAAGACCCTCTCTCCTGCGTCGCGCTCGGCACGGGGGCGGCACTGGACCAGATTGACCTGCTGCGGACGATTGCCCTGCACTGAATTCCCCGCACCCGCGCCCGCGCCGAGTCCTCCGAGACCCCCCTCATTCCCCGGCCCCTGCTATGGGGCTATACGTCAAGAAGCTGACGGCAGGTCATGTCGTCCGGTAATGCGGCAACGTTCACGCCAACGTGTGCTAGCCCGATGATCCCTTCAGCGCCCTGCCGTGCATGATCGAATAGTAGCGGTACTTTCCGGGCATGTGGCTGCTGAACCCGCCGATCACGATCGCCGCGACCAGCAGGGGCAACGCCGAGCCGGGGAACGTCATCGCGCCCGCCAGCAGCAGCAGCTTGAGCAGCACGGCCAGGCCCTTCACCTGCACCAGGAAGATCCAGGATTCGTAGAGCTCGAGGCAGACAAACAGCGCCCCGCTGAGCAGCGTGCCCCACGCGGCTGGGTTCAACTGCCCGATCGGCGTGCCGACCGCGACGCCTCCGACCAGCAGGCCCATCGCGATGAGGTGCGCCGTGCGCAGCGTGATGCGAACCCAGCGCATCCCGGGGAACGTGCGCAGGGGAGCTGGAGAGGGCTGTCCGTTCCGCATGAGGTTCCGCAAGGGCGCAGTGGTGTGGGTGAAAGCTGACGGCAACCGTCTTGGCGCCGCCGCCGGGGCTAAGGTCCGCGCGCCGGGAAGGCTCAGCGCAGCAGGCCCAGCGCCGGAGGCCCACCGCCCCATTTGTCCACTGGCCGCGGCTCAAGGTCAATCCGCTCGCACCGGGATCGTCCTCCCGTGGTGTGGCTGCCGGGTGCACGCGCCACAACTGGAGACGCAGCCCAGGAGAATCCGGGCGACGGGGATGAATCTGCAAGGCTGCGTCCCCGCGACCAGCGGGCGTGCCGTGGCCAATGGGCTGTCTGCGCGGGCCGGCAGGAGGCACTAGGCCAGCTTCCGCACCCCCGGCCGACCACCTGCTGGAGCCGCGCAGTCCGGACGTCAGGAGTGGCGGGAATTCGTTTTTGATCTAAGTCACTTCTGCCGCGCACAATCCTGGCCATCCCGGCTCCGCCCTGCTTAGATTGAGGGACTCTTCGCTGTTCCCGTCGCGGCCGCAGCCATCGCGCGCGGCGGTAGGATTCCGCTTCCGGTCCATGGGGCGGCCCAGGGCATCGCCTCTGGGCCCCGCTTGCCGACCGGGGGCATGGCGCAGTGGGCTGGCACAAGGAGGCTTTATGGGCACGAGCAAGAGGGTAGCGGGTCGGCTGGCGGGGCTGGGTCTGGCGTTGCTGCTGGCCGGCTGGGCGGGCAGCGCGGCGGCGCAGCCCATCAAGATCGGCGTGCTGGGGCCGATGGCCTTCGTGCAGGGCGAACATCACTGGAACGGCGCAACCCTAGCGGCGGACGAGATCAACAAGGCCGGGGGGATCAAGGTGGGCTCCGCGATGCGTCCCATCGAACTGGTCAAGGTGGACACCAACGAGATCCTGAGCGTGCCGGATTCCGCCAACGCCATCGAGCGCGCCATCACGCGCGACAAGGTGGACTTCCTCACCGGCGGCTTCCGCTCCGAGGCCGTGCTGGCGATGCAGGAAGTGGCGATGGACTACAAGAAGATCTTCCTGGGTGCGGGCGCGGCGCATGACGAGCTCGGCATCCGCGTGGAGAAGAATCCGGCGCGCTACAAGTACTGGTTCCGCGTCACCCCGTTCAAGTCCAGCGACCTGGGGCGGAGCCTGTTTGCCGTGTTCGGTTCCGTAGCCCAGCAGATGCGCACGGAGCTGAAGGTCGAGAAGCCCAAGGTGGCCATCGTGGCGGAAAAGGCCGTCTGGGTGGAGCCACTGGTCGCCGCGGCCCAGGCCAACTTGCCCAAGATGAACATGGAAGTGGTGGGACTGTGGCAGCCCTCTCCGGTGGCCACAGACGTGACGGCCGAGCTGTCGGCCATCAAGCGCTCCGGCGCGCAGATCGTGATGACGATCATCTCCGGGCCGCTCGGCATCGTCATGGCGCGGCAGATGAACGAGCTGCAGACGCCCGCCGTGCCCTTCGGCATCAACGTCGAGTCGCAGAAGGACGAGTTCTGGGAAGCGACCGCGAAGAAGGGCAACTATGTGAGCACGCTCAACACGTACAACCTGGACGTGGCCATCACGCCCAAGACGCTGCCGTTCGTGAGGGCGTACGTCGCGCGCTTCAAGACTCCGCCCACGTACACGGCGGCGACGTATGACTGTCTGTACCTGTTGAAGGAGGCGATCGAGAAGGCCGGCACGCTGGAGGCCGACGCGGTAGTGGCGGTGCTGGAGAAAACGGATACGGTCGGGACCGGAGGACGGGTTGTGTTCGACGTTCGCCATGACCCGCGATTTGCGCCGGGATATGAAACCGGCCTGGGGACTCAGTGGCAGGACGGCAAGCAGGTGGCCTTCTGGCCCAATGGCTGGCAGGGCGTCACCTACCCCGGGGTCAAGCCGTTCCTGATTCCGCCCTACATGAAGAAGTAGCGCTGTCCCGGTAGCGGATCGTCCGGGGCAAAGTTGCCGGGCTGCTCCACCTCCGCACGGGGGTGGGCGACCCGGCGGGCGTCCCCGCCCGCGGGATTTCGATTCATCGCACAGCGGTTGCACCATGCTGCAGGACATCCTCGTGGCAGGGCTGGTCAATGGCGGCGTGTACGCGCTGCTGGCGGTCGGGTTTTCCCTGATCTTCGGGGTCGCCCGCATCGTCAACATTGCCCACACCGCGTTCTACATGCTGTCCGCGTATGCCATCTACGCGCTGCTCAAGTACGCCGGCCTGCACTTCCTGCCGGCCATCGTGCTGTCCGTGGCCGGGGTCACCGCCCTGAGCATGGTGTTTTACAAGCTGGTGATCGAGCCGGTGCGCCAGCACGAGTCGGCCGTGCTCATCTCCACCATCGCCCTGGCCCTGATCATCCAGGAGAGCCTGCTGGTCACGTTCGGCGGGCACTTCCTGGGCAATCCGACGCTGATCGAGGGCATGTTCGTCCTGGCCGGAGTGAGCATCAGCTACCAGCAGCTGCTCACGCTGGGGATCGTGCTGCTGGTGCTGGCCGGCACCTGGTGGCTGCTCGGCAGGACGCGACTGGGGCTGGCCATCCGCGCCACGGCCAACGACCAGGAAGTGGCCAACCTGATGGGCATGAATGTGCGGCGCGTGGCCATGATCACGGTGGCCATCTCCGTCATGCAAGCGGCGATCGCCGGGGCGGTGGTGGCGCCGCTGTTCGTCGTGGACCCGCTGATGTGGCTGACCCCGCTGGTGACCATCCTCAGCGTGGTGGTGCTGGGCGGCCTGGGCAGCATCAAGGGCAGCGTGCTGGGCGCCTTCATCATCGCCTACGTAGAGGCGCTCACCGTGTTTCTCGTGCCCGCGGGTTCGTTCCTCAAGGGCGCGGTGGCCCTGATCATCATGATCGTCGTGCTGCTCATCAGGCCGGAGGGCCTGTTCGGAGTGGTCTTCGAGGAGGAACGATGAGGCGCCTCGCTCTCGTTCCCGCCCGCCGGCTGTGGGTGTACCTGCGCGCGGAAGTCCTCGTGCTGCCGAGCCGGCTGCTGGTGCTGCTGTTCGCCGCGGGCCTGCTGTTGCTTCCGGCCGTCTCCGCCGATCCGTACATGCTGCGGGTGCTGGTGCTGACCAGCATCATGGCCATCTACGCCGCCAGCTGGGACCTGGTGTCCAGCTATTCCGGCCAGATCAGCTTCGGCCACGCCATGTACTTCGGCATGGGGGCATACGTCACCGCGCTGCTGAGCTACCACCTGGGCTGGACGCCCTGGCTGACCATTCCCGTCGGCGCGCTAGCCGCGTCGGTCACCGGCTACCTGGTCGGGATTCCGTGCCTGCGGCTGCGCGGCTCCTACTTGAGCCTGGCGACGCTCGCCTTTCCCCTGATCGTGCTGGGCGTCCTGTTCATGGTGCCCAACCTCTCCGGGGGCGAGCTGGGCATCTCCGGCCTGCAGCCGCTGGTGCACTCGCGGCTGGCCTACTACTACATCTCCGTCGTTTCCATGCTCGCGCTGTGCGGCGCGATGTGGAAGATCGGGGACTCGAACCTCGGCCTGATCCTGCACGCGATCCGGGAGGACGAGGTGGCCGCCCGCGCCTCGGGCATCAACACGCCGCGCTACAAGCTGCTGGCCTTCGCCGCCAGCGGGCTGTTCGCAGGCTTCGCCGGCGCGCTATACACGCACTTCCTGCGCATCGCGGGGCCATCCACGCTGGAGGTGGCGCTGTCGTTCCAGGCAGTCATCTGGGGCATCTTCGGCGGGGTCGCCACCATCTACGGGCCGGTGTTGGGGGTATTCATCCTCTATCCGCTCACCGAAAGCCTGGGCATGTTTGCCGAGATCAGCAAGTACCGGCTGCTGCTGGCCGCCATCGTGGTGCTGCTGGTGCTGCTGTTCATGCCCGAGGGCGTAGCGCCGTGGGTGCGGGACAAGATGGAAGTGGAATGCCCCCGCTGCAAGGCGCGCAGCATCGTCACCCGGCGCGCGTGCCGCATCTGCGGGGCCGAGCTGCACGGCTAATGGAATGTAACATTACAGTCGGTAGCAACTGCTGCAACGCGCGGGGCACAGCCCCGCACCCCGCTGGGGCCGAGGGCCCCAGACCCCACTGTTGCCTAGGCAACAGGGCGGCTTTCGCGCCGAATCCGGGTGCAGGGAGCAACCGCTGCCTGCTGGAGAGCGCGAGAGGCAAAGCCTCTCGCAATCACTACCGAAGTTGATCTTACGGTTGACTAGGCGGAAGCGATGCGGCGCGGCAGCGCGCAAAAGGGCCGGCGGCAGCGCAACCTGAACCTTGAATGTTACCCGCGGGAGAGGGCCCATGGACGCGAAGGCGAGCTACCTGGAAAAGCCGTGGCTGAAGTCCTACGCCCCCGGCACTCCGCAGGACGTGGACATCCCGGACCTGTCGGTGCCCCAGGCCTTCGACCAGGCCACCGACAAGTACTCCGGCCACACGGCGCTCATCTACTACGGCCGGCGCATCAGCTTCAAGGAGTTGCGCGACCAGGCCGACCGCTTTTCCGCCGCCTTGTACGAGCTGGGGGTGCGCAAGGGCGACCGCGTGGCGCTCTACCTGCTCAACAGCCCGCAGTTCGTGATCGCCTATTTCGGGGCGCTCAAGGCCGGGGCCGTCGTCACGGCGATCAGTCCCGTCTACACCAGCCACGAGATCCGGCATCAGCTCACCGACAGCGAGGCCAAGGTGCTCGTCTGCCAGGACATCCTCTACGAGAAGGTGGTGAAGAGCGGCGTGCGCCCGGCGCACGTGGTGCTCAGCGGTGTAGGCGAATACCTGCCGGCGTTCAAGCGGCTGCTCGGCACGGGTATCCTGGGCCGGATCTTCGGCGGAATGAAGGTGCCGTCCGCCGCCGTGACTGCGGACTCCGGCGTGCTGCGCTTCCAGGACCTGCTGCGCAACCACCCGCCCCAGCCGCCGGCTGTCTCGCTTGACCCCCGCACGGACCTGGCCGCGTTGCCCTACACGGGCGGCACCACAGGCACGCCCAAGGGGGTCATGCTCACCCATCGCAACCTGATGGCCGCCAAGGTGCTGGGATCGGCGGCGCTGTCCTACGAGGAGGGCCGTGAGACCGCTCTCGCCTTCCTGCCCTTTTTCCACATCTACGGCCAGGTGGTGCTGATGCTGATCGGGATCACCAACGGCTTCACGCTCGTGCTGTTCACCACGCCGGACCTGGACGAGATCCTGGACGCCATCGAGACTTTTGGCGCCACGGGCTTCTACGGCGTGCCAACGCTCTACGAGACGCTCAAGGATCGGGACAAGACCGGCCGGGTGAACTGGAAGCGGCTCAAGGTCATCGCCTGCGGAGCCGATACGCTGCACAATTCCACCGTCGAAGCCTGGCAGCGCCGCACGGGCACGCGCATCCTGGAGGGCTACGGCCTGACGGAGAGCGCGTCCGTCTCCCACCTGAATCCCCAGAACCGTCCCAAGCTGGGCTCCTTCGGCGTACCGGTGCCCGGCATGCTCGCCGCCGTGCTGGACCCGGACGGCACGGCCTTCCTGGCGCCTGGCGAGGTGGGCGAGCTGGTGCTGTGCGGCCCCAACATCATGCAGGGCTACTGGAAGAAGCCGGAGGAGAACCGCCTCGTGCTGCTGCAAGACGGGGAGCGGGTGTGGCTGCGCACGGGCGACCTGGTGCGCATGGACGAGGAGGGCTACTTCCACTACGTCGATCGCCGCAAGGACCTCATCAAGTACAAGGGCTATTCGGTGTTCGCCAAGGATATCGAGGACGTGCTCTACAGCCACCCGCAGGTGAAGGCGGCCGGCGTGATCGGGGTGCCCGATCCGGCCGTCGGCGCCCAGATCAAGGCCGTGGTGGTCTTGCAGCCGGAAGCGCGGGGCAAGCTGAGCGAGGACGATATCCGCGCCTATTGCGCCGAGCGGCTGGCGCACTACAAGGTGCCCAAGCTGATCGAGTTCCGCGGCGAGCTGCCAAAGACGGACGTCGGTAAGGTCTCCCGCCGCGAATTGCGGGAGGAGCAGGACGGGGCACGGCCATGAGCGCGCGCTTCTTCGAGGTGGAAGACCTGACCAAGCGCTTCGGCGGTCTGGTGGCCGTGGACGGCGTCTCCTTCCGCATGGAGCCCGACGAGATGGTGGGCGTCATTGGCCCCAACGGCGCCGGCAAGACGACGTTGCTGCGCCTGATCACGAAGATCCTGCGGCCGGACCGAGGCCGGGTCACCTTCAAGGGCGAGGACATCAGCCGCCTCAAGTCCTGGGACGTGGTGAACCGGGGGATCGCTGGCACGTTCCAGAACACCCGCCCGTTCCGCCGCCTGCCCATCATCGCCAACGTGATGGTGCCCTGCCTCAGCCCGCGCGGCCACCAGCGCGGCGAGTGGGTCAAGCGCATCGAGGCGAAGGCCATGGACGCCCTGGAGTTCGTCGGCATCTCGGACCTGGCCCGCGAGCCCGCGTCCTCGCTCTCGCAGGGCGACCTGAAGCGGCTGGAGATCGCCCGCGCCATCGCCAGCGAGCCGGAGCTGCTCCTGCTGGACGAGCCCTTCGGCGGCCTCAGCCCGACGGAGTCGGAGCTGCTGGCCAAGTCCATCCGGCGGCTGCACCAGGGCGGACGGTTCGGCCGCCTGCACAGCGAGGGCCCGGCCATGATCATCATCGAACACAAGCTCAAGGAGCTGATGTCCATCGTGGACCGGGTGATCGTGCTCAATTTCGGCCAGCTGCTGACCGACGGGACGCCGGCGCAGGTGGTCAAGGACCCGCGCGTGATCGAAGCCTACCTGGGAGCGGACCATGTCCAAGGCGTTGCTTGAGGTCGCAGACCTCAAGGTGGTCTATGACCGGGCGATCCTGCTCAACGGCGTCACGCTGACGGTCAACGAGGGGGAGCTCGTGGGACTGGTCGGCCCCAACGGGGCGGGCAAGTCCACCCTACTGCGCGCCATCAGCGGCTTGGTGCTGTGGGAGCGGGTCACCCTGCGCGGCACGAAGGGGGAGATCACTTTGAGCGGCGAGGTGCGTTTCAACGGGGAGCGCATCGAAGGCCTGCCCGCCCACGAGATCGTCAAGCGCGGCCTGAGCCACTGTCCGGAGCGGCGCAGGCCCTTCCGGGAGCTGACCGTGCTGGAGAATCTCCACGCCGGCGCCTACCTGTGCCCCAAACGGGGCGAGGTGAAGGCCAACCTGGAGCGCGTCTTCACGCTGTTTCCCCCCTTGCGCGAGCGGCGCAACCAGGTCTCCGGCACGCTTTCCGGAGGCGAGCAGCAGATGCTGGCGATCGCGCGCGCCTTGATGGTTCAGCCGCGGCTGCTGTGCATTGACGAGCCCTCGCTGGGACTCGCGCCCCGTGTGCGCACGGAGGTGTTCCGGGCCATTCAGGACGTCCATGCCGCGGGCATTCCCCTGCTGCTGGTGGAACAGGAAGTGGCCAAGGTGTTCCAGATCGCCTCCCGCAATTACGTCCTCTCCCAGGGCCGCATCATCGCCCAGGGCACCGGCACGGAACTGGCCGCCGACGAGAATCTGCGCGCCTCGTACCTGGGGCTGTGATCCGGACGCGGCGGGAATCATTGCGCAGGCTCTCGAGCTTTGTGCGCCATTCCTTCCGGACGTGCACCTGCATCCGCCCTACGCGGTCCGCGCGGAGCAGCTCGGGCTGGCCCCGCGGACGCACGAGTCTCACGTGGCGGCCGGCCGTCCACCCTTCCCCATCGCCGGCATGCACCCGAAGCCGCAGGGCGTGACGCCGACGAGCCGGCGCGACGGCTGGACGGCGGTCAGCGGGGAATGCGCGACAACTCGCCCGAAGTGCCGTCCGAGAACTCGGCGAACATACGCAAGTCCCCTTGCGCGACAGGTGCCCCCTTGATTGGCAGGTCGAATCGGAATCCGGTCTTGAGGTTCCCTGGCAGACCCAGGGCGCTGCTGACATCAGCGCGTACCCAGTTGGGAGCGCCCGCGGCGACAGAGTTGCCCCGGACATACACGCGCAGCACCGTGACCGCCCGTTTTTGCGCGACGTCCGCCGCCCAGCCGGTGATCACCAGATTGGGCCCGGTCTGGCTGACCGATTCGACGTATCCCGTCAGGCCATGCGCCGGCTGCAAGTGGCTCCGCACGTCCGCCAAGGAACGCGGGGGAACGGGCAGAGCGGGAGGCCGGGTCAGTTCTGTCCCTGCGCCGAAGTATCCGCGCTCTGCCGCTTCCCGCTGGTACTTGCGAAAGTCGGTGTGGATGCGGGTCACATACGAATCCGCCCCCTCCGGTAGTTTAGCCTCGGAGCAGACCCAGGCCGGGGAGGGGCAGTATTCGCCCAGGAGGTTCCGGTCCTGCGGATGGGCGGACAATGCCTGCCCCAACCAGCTTTGGCTGGCGGAAATCCTGAGGTTGGTCATGCGGGGCTGCCAGTAGTCCGGCACGACGAAGAGGCTTTGCAGAATGATAAGCGCCGCGGTGACCTGCGACAGCCGCTCCAGCCATCGGTCTTCGCCCAGACCGGCATCCGTCCCCGGTTCCGGGGCCGTCAGCGCCATCAGCGCCAGGAACAGGATCGGCTGATAGACATAGGTAAAGCGCGCATCCGGCCATTGGTAGAAGAATGTGAGCAGTGCGAAGACGATCACCATCAGCCACAACGCCAAGGCATGGGTGGATCCGAACAGTGGTTGCCAGCCTACCCTCCGGAGCGTCAAGACAACAAAGGGAACGAGTGCCAAGTAGGCGAACGTCCACAGGTGTGCGTAAAAACCGAACATGTGGAAATTGAGTTGCAGCAAATCGAAGGTGGTCGGTCGGGCTTCGAAGGGAATCAGTCGCACCCAGATCAGCTGCAGGGCGACTTCCGCAACCGCGGCAGCTAGCACCGCCACTGCCAGGTCCCATCGTATGCGGCGATCGCGGAACAGATCGGCCAGCCACCACGCGCCCGCCCCCACCAAGAACGGAATCAGGCCGTAGGTCTGGGTCAGACCCGCCAAGACCGCACAGCCTACCGCTGCCACAAGCCAGGACACCGGCCGCCCCGGCTCCTCGTACCGAAACAAGCAGTAGATGCTGAACATCATGAAGGCAATGGCGATCACGTCGGACAGGATCCACAGGCGAAAGTACGAAAGAGGCAAGTACAGTGAGGCCACCACAAAGGCTGCGGTAATCTTTCGGGAGACGCGCAGCGTGTCGGCGATGAGCATCATTCCCAGGTGCATCGCATAGATGGCGCCTGCTATCGAAAACAAGACCAATAGCCCGTTAGCCCGCAGTGCGGCGTCCACGGTCGTGACGAGCACGAAGACCGGATTGCGCAGAATGAGAAGGGAGCCGACCGCCGCTCCGCTGAGCCGCAGATAGATCGTGAATCCCTCCAAGATGTAGTCGAAGCCGTCAGCGGAGATGAATGGATAGCTATTGAAGTAGGACCCCGACACGAGACGCGCCATCAGCCAGAAGTAGAACAGGCTCGACAACAGGATGAAGGCATGCAGCACGCGGATGCGGGGATACCGAATCATCTCTCCTCTGGGGCAGGAATTGGAACGTCACCTAACGAGGGACCATTGGGCGTTAAGTCACACATGAGCCGGGGTTCGTATCAATCCCGCACAATCAGCATCCGGATATATCCGGGATGCGGCGCATAGACGTGGACGATGCGCGCCGGGATTTTCTGCCGCTGCCAGCGCAGCATGCGCAGGTAAAGCCGGATCTGCCAGGTGCCGATGGGCTTCAAGGTCTTGGCAATGTCCTGATACCTGAGCTTCTTTTCGCCGGGGAGTCCAGACCACGGATGCGACAAGAGATAGAGCACCAGGTTGCGCGCCAACACCGGCAACCATTCGAACGAGGGCAACCCGGTGTGCAACTCGATGCCGTGATACCGGTCGGGAAACTCGAGAAACATGAATCCGTTCGGTTTCAGAACCCGGAGATGCTCCTTGAGATAGAAACACGGGGACGGGGTGTGCTCAATGATGTGCCCCGATGCAACGCAGGAGAACATGCCGTCACGGAAAGGCAGTTCATTCCGGGAGATGAGCACCGCGCGGGCCGCAGCGGTGTTCGAGAAGCGGCGATTGGCGATGTCCACATACTCCGCACTTACCTCGCTCCCCACGACTGCCTTGAACCCATACTCCAACGCGACAGCCAGTTCCGTGCCGACCGCGCAACCGGAAACCAACAAGCTTTCCTTTGCCTCCGGCGGCAGCTTGGGCACGAAGTAATTGAAGCGATCCCGGAATCCACCGTCGTCCAGCAGGGTCGCGACTTGGAAAGCGATCTGGGAATCGCTCAGTCCCTGGCCGGCAAGATACCGCTGCAATTGCTCAACGTGGGCGTCCGTGGCTGCGCTCCAATTCCGGTTCAGATGAGGGAAGACACCACCCCCAGGTGGCGCCGCCGCTCCTTGTCTCGGGGGACTGCCGGTGGCGCCCGGGGGGCAATCCGGGCCCCAATCCGATTCCCGATGCCGAAGCCGTTTCGGGCGAAGTGCGACGCCCTGAGCGCCTCCCGAATAAACCTCTTGTAGCAGGTTTCCCGGTCCGAGAGGGTCTATCCGCAGGGTGGATTGAGCGCTGTGGAAAGAAGGCGATGCGCCTCAGACGGGGCGCCATGCAGCTGGTTGTGAGACCGGCCGTGGAAGCGGCAGCCGTACGCCAAGTCGATTCGGGAAGGCTCCCGCTGCCACCGCAGCCCCATGAAAGCTGCTTCCTACGACGCGCACGGCGTGCTGCGGATGTGCGAAGAGCGGCGGGGGCGACGCATTGAGCGGAGCGGCGGGAGTGGATCTCTGGAAGGAGTAGTGGAGAGGCGGCGGTCCGGCCCACCTTAGACCCCGAGCCACTCCTTGCGGCAATTGGCGTCGGCTTTCAGCTCCTCGGGCGTGCCCTCGAACACGATGCGGCCGTGCCCCATCACATGGACGCGCCGGGAGATGCGCAGGGCGATCGTCAGTTTCTGCTCGACCAGCAGGATGGACACGCCCCGGGCGGCGATTTCCTCAAGCAGCTTGCCGACCATTTCGACCAGGCGCGGAGCGAGCCCCTCGGTCGGCTCGTCGATCATCACCAGGTCCGGATCGCCCATCAGGGTGCGGAAGATCGTCAGCATCTGCTGCTCGCCCCCGGACAGCACGCCCGCGGCCGTATTGGCGCGCTCCTCCAGCACGGGGTACAGCCGGTACACGTCGGCGTAGGACCAGCGGCCCTGCCGCCGCGCGGACTTCAGGCCCAGCCGCAGATTCTCCTGCACCGTCAGCCCCGGAAAGATGTCCCGGTTTTCCGGAACGTAGCCCAGCCCCTTGTGCGCGATGCGGTGGGAGGCGAGGCCGACCATCTCTTCCCCCTTGAATTTCACCGAGCCCGTCGCGGGAACGTTGCCCATGATCGCCCTGATCGTTGTCGAACGCCCGACCCCGTTTCGCCCGAGCAGGCTGACGATCTCCCCCGGGCCGACCCGGAAGGACACCCCCTGCAGGATGTGGCTCTTGCCGTAATAGGCGTGCAGGTCCGCGACTTCGAGCATCACGGTTGCTCCGTTCCGAGATACGCCTGCTGCACTTCGGCGTTTCCGCGGATTTGCGCGGGAATGTCGGTCGCAATCACCTGCCCGTACACCAGCACCGAGATGCGCTCGGCGAGATTGAAGATCACGCTCATGTCGTGCTCGACCATCACCAGCGTCCTGCCCCGCGAGATGGCGCGGATCAGTTCCACGGTGTAATCGGTTTCGGTCCTGCTCATGCCGGCGGTCGGCTCGTCGAGGAGGAGCACATCGGCGCCGCCCGCGATGGTGATGCCCAGCTCGAGGGCGCGCTGTTCGGCGTAGGTGAGGATGCCCGCCGCCGTGGAGCGCCGCCGGGTCAGGTTGATCTGACCCAACACGTGCTCGGTGCGCTCGCGCACAT
>JBGOTW010000102.1:0-13014 GCA_041476685.1 bacterium
GAGCCACAGTTGTCTCGCAAGGCGGCCACAGTGGTTGCGGCCGCGCAGGCTGCCGTCTGCCCGTTGCTCAGTTGGTGGGTGGTCTCCACCACGGCCTTGGCGGCGGTCGCCAGACTCGCAATGCCCTGAAGAGACGTCGCCACCGCTTGGCCATCTGCGGCGGTCCGGACGACGAGCGGGTACTTGAGCGTCTTGTCCGCCACGCCATCAATGGTGACACCGAGGATCTCCACTGCGGCAGTAACGGCGGCCCCGGACCTGTTCTTGAACTGGGCGCAACCGGCGGGCGGCGTATTGGCAATGCACGCGCGCCGCAACGTCACGTTGATGGCGTAATTGGGATCCGAGGGAAAGGTCGCGGTGCTCAAGAAGTACGGGTTCCCATTGGCGTCCGTATTGAACCCGAAATAGATCGGCGAGTTATCGGAGATGTCCCCCAGGAAGCCGATCTTGTCGCGCGTTCCGACGACAAAGACCTCCCAGTGCTTCGCCGCGGGCGGCGGCACTGCGAACCCGACAAAGGGATCCGAGACCGGCAGGGACACGAGTTCGATGTACTTGACGGAGTTGGTCACCGCCGTAGTGATGTTCTTCTGCACATCCTTCGTGATGGAGGAGTCGGGCCCGAGCGGCGTGTCCGTGAAATCGATGACGAGCGCACCGACGATCAGCGTCTTCACCTCATCCGTGGTGGGCGTGGTGCCCGGGACGGTGATGGCACTCGGCGCATGGCTGCTCGCGCTCGCCGGCGCCTGGTCGTTCAACTGGGCGATCAGGGGCCGCAGATCCACCTGGATCTTGCCCCGTTCGGGACCGCCGCCGCCTCCGCAGCCGGCCAGGCTCAGCAGGGCCGCTACACCGACGGCAGTAAGCGCCGCGTGAAGATGGATCGATTTACGGGTCTTCATGGTGCCTCCCTTTCCGGACCGGCCGGATTTCGTATCGGTACTGCCAGTGCACTGCACTTGGACGCGCTACCCCTAGAATCCGCCCACCACGGACAGCCCGTAGATGGGCCGCACGTAGGGAGACTTGTTCGATAGATCGGTTAGGTAGCGATAGTTCAACATCGCCGCCCATTGGGGTTTCCACTGCCAGCCGAACCCGGTGGACGCGCGGAGCAGGTGGTCCACCCGCGTGGCGCCGAGCGTGGTCGCGATCGGCTGCTTGTCGTTCGGGAAGTTCCGGTATTGGTAGCCGAACCCGATGTCCCAGCGGAAACCGGCTTCCCACTGCGTGCGCCAATCCCAGTCGCCGCCGAGGAAGGTGTAGTCCGTGGCCTTTTCGCCTTCGGTGGACGTCCCGGCCTGGAAGAGGCTGTCGAACGTGCTGTGGGTTGCCGGCGTCGTGCGCAGGTAGTCCCACTTCAGCAGGCCGACGGTGCCGGCCGTCTGGCTTTTCGACGCGAAGGTCTTCGCGGTCGCGTCCACCTCGAACAGGTGGCGGCGGTTGTAGCGGGAATCCTGGGAGCGGGTTTCGTATCCGCCGGACACCGTGTTCAGGGTGGCGTAGTCGTGCGACCCGACATTGAGGCTGCTGTAGATGTAGTTCGTCACGAAGTCGGACGAGTCGCTCAGCCGGAAGCGGTAACCCGCGCCCCCGTATGCCAAGATCGTGTTCAGCTCCTTGTTGACGGACTTATCATATTGCTGACTCAGCCCGCCGCCGAACACGGATGCGCCGCCGATGGTACCGATGATATTGACCGATCCGGTATTGCGAACATCGGGCCGCTGAGACGCCGGGATGACACCTTTGACGTCGATTCCCGAGACCGTGAACGGAAGCCCGACGTCGTTGGTCGGGTTCTCATCCACCTCGTAGCGCAACTCACCGCTGCCCTGTACCGACCAGTTCGTTTCCGCCGGCGCGGCGCCGAAATATACGACGAAATTCCGCTCCGTGACGTTGCCTTTCTCGTCCTCGACGCGCACCGCGATCACCGTCTGGCGCGCCGTGAAATCGAATTCCTTGGTGATCTGCACGGTGTCCCCGGCCGTGAACGTCTGGGCTTCGCCGTTGATGGCGATCTGCCGGATCGGGTGAACTCCCACGATGACGAATGTCGCCGTCATTTTGGGCACTGTCACCACCTGGGTCTGGCTCAATTCCGTGCTCAGTACCTGCGGTGCATCTTCGCCTGCAGCCTGGACGATTCCTTTCCCTTGCAGGAGCGCCGCCGCCGTGGCCAGCAGGGTCGCCCCTGTCAGGAGCGCGCCGCGCCTGAACCATCCGTTCCGCGCGGGATTTCTGATTGTGGGTGCAATCACGCTTCCTCGCTTATCGCAGGTGCATCGCCCGCTTGCCGGTTCCCACACCGCGGGACCCCGCCGGACATGTCTCCGCTGGGGGAGCAGTGCGTCTGGATTGCACCCCGCTCCCGTAACACCTTTCCTTACGCGCGCGGGCGAACCTTCCCTCCCGCGTGCGTCGTTGGTGTCAATCTGCCGCTTGCCGCCAAGCTTTCCGCCCGCAACCCCGTGGGCTGCGGGCGGCGCCGCTGGGGCTCGTGCCACCGCCCTAGCGCTCGAAGTTCAGGTTGAGCTTCCCGCGTAGCAGTTGGCTCGCCTGTTGCGCATCGTCCAGGTTGATGGACGGAGTCGGCGGCTGGGGCGGCGCGGGTGGCGGCTGTACCTGCGGCCGATCTTCCTTCGATTTCTGCACCGATTCCTTGGACATCACGCCTCTTTCAATCAGCGACCCCTCAGAGGGAAGCGATCCAGCCTCTGGGGACCCCGCCGCGGGCGAATCCACCCGGCCCATTTCCCTCTTGAAATCGTCGGGCGCTGAAACGGAAGGCGTGGCCGGACCTCCGCCGATGATCGCGGAAACCTGATTCGGTCCTACCGGCTGTTCCACGTTATCCCGCCCCGCGGCTGTCACCACATTCTCGATCCCCAGCACGGCGGCGTTGCCGTTGCTGGCCAGGGCAAACGAGTATTCGGTGCCCTTGACCCCGATGGTGGCGGTCGCTGTCTTGACGTTGAAGCGCTCTCCCCCAGCCAGACCGACGATCTGCGCGCGGAAGCGCCCGAACAGCATGCGGAACGTTCCGCTGCGGTCAGGCGTTTGCCAGGGCTCGCACTGGAACACCGCATTGGCGCCCAGCGTCATCGTCGCCTTGTCCTGGGTCTTGAGCACGATCCGCGAGGCTTCCCGCACCCGCACCAGGTCCCGCTCATTGACGGGTACCGCTTGCGGCGATGCACGGAACGAGATCGCCTTGCCCTCTCGCAAGATGGTCATCTCGCCTTGTTCGACGGTCGCCAGGCCGTACTGGGTCGCGCCCCAAGCTTCCGGCTGCGCCAAGCCGACCACTGCCAGCAGCAGTGCCACGTGCCAAACGCCTCGATTTAAGCCTCTCATCGCCGGTCCCCGCGTATGGGAGATTAGGTGCCACTCGAATTCGAGTCGGCCCCCGAATCGCCTCCGTTCAATCCGCTCTTCGACTTAACCCGAAACACCGCGCCATTTGTCCAGCCATCGCACGTCACCACTCTTGCCTTGATTCCGGCTCCGCAGCCATGAGCCTAGTGAATCAAAAATGTCCTTTACAATACATAAGTCCGGACTGAATGTCACCCCCCAATCTCGCGCCACTGTGGAAGAAGGACACTCAATCTCCTCGTTGCCAGTGCTGTCCCATGCGGTAGGCCGCCGTAAAGTCTTATGCGTTGAACCGCTTAGGCTCGGCTAGGTCGGAGCCGATGCGACGCCGATCGGTTCCCTCTTCGCCGCGGCGAATGCGAACGCCAACACGACCAGCAGGGCGCTCAGCAGCGCCGCCATGAGCACCGTATCGTACGAGCCTGACAGGGACCACAGCATCGCTGTGGCCGCGGGCGCGAGCGCCTTGGTCATGTTGGCGGGCAGAGTGAGGGCTCCGTTGATGGCGCCATAGGCATCGCGGGTCAGCATTTCGGGCACGACTAGGCCTCGCACGATCGTAATGACTCCGTTGGCCGCGCCGCACACCGCCGCGAATGCCGCGAGGGACAAGAAGCTCTTCGGCAACATGATTAGCAGCAACAGGCTCAGCGGAAAACAGATGACGGCCGCCAGGCCGATGACGCGAATGGACTGATTCCGGGCGAACAACCACATGGCGAGCCGGCCTGCAACCTGCGCGGGTCCGATGATCGCGAGAGCTCCGATGACGGTGGCGACGGTGAAGCCGCGTTCGAGCAGCAAGGGATACAGGTGGAACGTCAGTCCGGTGTACATGCCGTAATACACGGTGAACGCGACCAGTAGTCCCCAGAATGCCGGCCGCTGGATCGCCCAATGGACGGCCCTGGTTCCGGCCAGAGGCAGCGCGTTTCCGCCGGATTGCGCGGGAGCCCGATGGGCTTCGTCCAGGCGGGGGTTGATCAGCCAGGCGTGCAGCCCGACGCACAGGGCAAGGTTGCACGCGCCCAGCACGAGCAGGGAGTCGCGCCACCCGAGTCGGTCCACGAGGAGCTGGGTGAGCGGGATGAAGACGGTGCTGGCGAAGCCGCCCCACAACGTGATGGCGATGATGCCGCGGCGCGCCTCCAGACCATAGCGCCGCGTCACCACGGCGAAGGCCGGGTCGTACATCGTCATGGCTTGGGCCAGTCCGATGCCCGCGAACAGCAGGTAGAACGTCCACAGGCTGCCGATTCCGGACCAAGCCATCAGCAGAACGCCGCCGAGCACAGATCCGAGCGTCATCACTTTCCTGCCGTGGCCCCGGTCAATGGCGGCGCCGATGATGAAGGAAGCGAAGCCGGATACGAGGATCCCGAAAGTGGCCGCACCATAGAGGGCGGGCTTGGACAGGCCCAGTTCGCGCCCCATCGGTTCGGCAAGCAAGGGGAAGCTGTAGTAGAGCGAGCCCCACGAGACGATCTGCCCGATCCCCAGGCCGTTGATGAAGCGGCCCCTCCCGCGGCGAGATCCCGCGGAGAAGGCGTGCCCCGCTTCGCCCGCCTGTATGTCGGTCAAGTCTTCCTCCCCTCGGTGCCCGCGTCTTAAACAGTGCCTGCGTCTGGAATGGAGCCTGCTCCTGAATTCATCTCCGCCGGCGAATGTCACCGCCGAGCTGAGCAACGGCCTATCCCCGCGGCGCGCGCCCGGCGCAGCTTGCAGCGCAGCGGGCGCCGTCCTGACCCCGCTCGGCCGCCACGCAAGTAGGCTGCCGGGCGGCTCACCCGCACGCGGCGGGGTTGCCGACGGGTGCCGGCCCCGCTGGGGGAGCCAGGGTCCCCTCGCTGAGCGCGCTGCCTAGGCCGCTGGTTTTCGCGCCCGAATGAATGCGCTCATGATCGCACCGTCCAGGGCGGCGACGGTGTCGCCGGTGCTCGCGCCGCAGCACGAGTTAGACTCGGTCAGCGACTCCACGTCGGAGGCATCATACACGCGGGTCGGCTCGATCTCGACCGACTCGAATCCGGCGGCCTTCAGCTTCGCCTCGTACGCCTCGTCCCGCAGCGCCCCGGCGATGCAGCCGGTCCACAGCTCCATCGAGCGCCTGACCGGCTCGGGCAAGTCGCGCTTCAGCGCAATGTCGGACACGGCGAACCGGCCACCCGGCTTCAGCACTCGGAAAGCTTCCCGCAATACGCGATCCTTGTCGCCGGACAGGTTGATGACGCAATTGGAGATGATCACGTCCACCGAATTGTCCGGCAGGGGAATCGCCTCGATCGTGCCCTGGAGAAACTCCGCATTCCGGATGCCCGCCTGCTCCTGATTGCGGCGCGCCAGCGCCAGCATGTCCGGCGTCATGTCGAGCCCGAACGCCTTGCCTGTCGGGCCCACGCGCTTCGCGGAGAGCAGCACGTCAATACCGCCGCCCGACCCCAGATCCAGCACGACCTCGCCGGGCTTGAGTTCGGCTAGGGCCATCGGATTGCCGCACCCGAAGGACGCGAGCACGGCTTCCTGGGGCAGCTCCGCCACTTGATCCGCGCTGTACAGGTTGGAGGTGATGGGATCGGCCTTGCTGCCGGGACTGACCGCGGAACCCGCGCCGCAGCAGGAAGCGCGCGTTCCTTTCAGGATCGCCTTTGCGGCTTGGCCGTACTTTTCCTGGATGGCGTTCTGCAATGTAGCGTCTGCCATGACTGCCTCCTGGTTGAGTTTCGCTGCTGGTTGAAGGTCGAATGCTACCCCCGCGCGTCATTGAGCGGCGCCAGGCTGGCCGGACGGACCCGCTCGTACCAGCCCTTGCTTGCGCCGACGATGCGCACGACGGAGAGCATCACCGGTACCTCGATCAATACGCCCACGACCGTGGCCAGCGCGGCGCCGGAGTGGAACCCGAACAGGCTGATCGCCGTGGCCACGGCCAGCTCGAAGAAATTGCTCGCCCCAATCAGCGCCGACGGTGCCGCGACGCGGTGCGCGACGCCGCAGGCGCGGTTGAGCAGGTAGGCGAGCCCCGCATTGAAGTAGACCTGGATCAGGATCGGCACGGCCAGCAGCAGGATCACCAGGGGCTGGGCGATGATCTGCTCCCCCTGGAAGCCGAACAGCAGCACCAGCGTCGCCAGCAGCGCCAGGAGGGAGAGCGGGTGCAGCCGCGCCAGGGTGCGCGCCAGCGCCGCCGTCCCGCCCGAGCGCAGCAGGGCCGCCCGCCAGGCTTGCGCGGCGAGCACCGGCACGACGATGTACAGCACGACCGACAGCAGCAGCGTGTCCCAGGGGACCGTGATCGCGGACAGGCCGAGCAGCAGGCCCACGATCGGAGCGAACGCGAACACCATGATCAGATCGTTCAGAGTGACCTGGCTCAGGGTGAAGTTGGGCTCGCCGTCCGACAGGTGGCTCCACACGAACACCATCGCCGTGCAGGGAGCCGCAGCGAGCAGGATCAGACCGGCAACGTAGGAGGAAATCTGGTCCGCCGGCAGCAGCGGCGCAAACCAGTGGCGGATGAACAGCCAGCCCAGCAGCGCCATCGAGAAAGGCTTGACGCCCCAGTTGATGAAGACGGTGACGGCCATGCCCCGCCAGTGGCCGCGCAATTCATGCAGGGAGCTAAGGTCCACCTTCAGCAGCATGGGCACGATCATCAGCCAGATCAGCACCGCCACGGGCAGGTTGACCCGGGCCAGCTCGATCCCGCCGATCGCCTGGAACGTGCCGGGCAGCGCGAGGCCCAGCAGGATCCCGGCGCCGATGCACAGCGCGACCCATAGGGTCAGGTAGCGCTCGAATGCGCCGAGCGGCGCGCCGGAAGCGGGGGAGGGTGCGGTCGGATTCGTCATGAAAGAGAGTTCCTCTAAGGTGGAGCGCGCCGGCGTGCGAAGCGGGTCAGGAGCGTGCGCCGCCCCGAACGGTTCGCGCCGTGGACCGCGGGGCGGAGCGGCTCCCTGCAGGCGCCGCGCGCGCCGCGGCTGGAGAGCATGCTGCGGCGTCGGGCGCGCAGAGCGCGCCGTTTGCGGCCGGAGTGGATAGCCCACGGCAGCAATTCTCCGTCAGGAAGGCGACGAGACCGTTCATGACGGAGTAATTCGCCGCATAGATCTGCAGGCGGCTGTCCCGCCGGCAGGTGACGAGCTGCGCTTGCTTGAGCTGCCCGAGGTGGAACGACAGGGTCGGCGCCTGCACGCCGAGCCGAGCGGCGATTTCGCCCGCAGGCAGGCCCGCGTCCCCCGCCGCGACCAGCAGGCGGAAGATGTCGAGCCGGGTTTCCTGGGACAAGGCTGCGAGGGCGTCGAGCGCCGCACTCTTTTCCATGTTTCTACAACTATCAAAGCGTCCGCTTGCCGTCAAGCGCCGGTCAACCGGCCGGCACCGGTACCGTCCATCTCGCCATCTCGCCGTACCTCCCGCAGGCAATCCCCTCGGCCATGCCGCGGCATCCGGCCTGCGCTGGACGCGGGGGCCGGCGTCTGCCATGAGTCGTGCAGTCTCGCCCGACCGCTCCGCCCACGAGCCGAGCTCTTTCGCCCATGGCGTCCGACGACCCGATCTCAGCCGCCGCGATACTTGCCGCCCGGCCCCGGCCTTCCGTGCTCGCGGTATTTTGGGCCTTCCTGCGCCTGGGCCTGACGTCCTTCGGCGGGCCGGTTGCGCACCTGGGCTACTTCCGGGCGGAATTCGTCGCGCGGCGGCGCTGGATTGCGGAAGGCGCCTATGCGGATATTGTCGCCCTGTGCCAGTTCCTCCCCGGCCCGGCCAGCAGCCAGGTGGGCATGGCCATCGGCCTGTCCCAGGCGGGACTGCCGGGACTGCTCGCCGCCTGGTGCGGATTCACGCTCCCGTCGGCTGCGGCGCTGACGGCGTTCGCCTACGGGGTGGATGCCCTGGGCGGCCTGGGGAGCGGATGGCTGCATGGGCTGAAGGTTGCGGCCGTCGCCATCGTGGCGCAGGCGGTGTGGGGCATGGCCCGCACGCTCGCGCCGGACCCGCCCCGCGCCACGGTGGCGGCCGGCGCTGCGCTGTTGGCGCTGGGCGTGCCCGACGCGTGGGGCCAGCTAGCCGCCATTGCCGCGGGGGGCCTGATCGGCTGGCGGCTGCTGAAGGGCGATGCGGGCGGGAGCGGGGCGGCGCTGACCTTCGGAGTCGGCAGGGGCGCCGCCCTGACCTGCCTGGGCGTGTTCTTTGCGCTGCTGGCGGGGCTCCCGGTTCTGCGCAGTGTGACCGGCTCAGCGGCAGTGGCGCTGGTGGACAGTTTCTATCGTTCGGGCGCGCTCGTATTCGGCGGCGGGCATGTCGTCCTGCCCTTGCTGCAATCCGAGTTCGTCGCGCCGGGATGGATCACGAGCGACCGGTTTCTCGCGGGCTATGGCGCGGCGCAAGCGGTGCCTGGCCCGCTCTTCACGTTCTCGGCCTACCTGGGTGCGGCGCTGACGCCCGAACCCCACGGAGTGGCGGGCGCGCTGCTGGGCCTAGTCGCCATCTTCCTGCCGTCGCTGTTGCTGCTGCTGGGCGTGCTGCCGTTCTGGGAGGCGCTGCGGGGCCGGCAGGGCCTGCGTTCGGCGCTTGGGGGAATCAACGCGGCGGTGGTGGGGCTGCTCCTGGCCGCGCTCTACCATCCGATGTGGACCAGCGCGATCTTGAGCCCGGCCGACTTCGGCCTGGCGCTCGGCGCCTTGCTGCTGCTCCAGGCCTGGAAGGTGCCGCCGTGGCTGGTGGTGATGCTGTGCGCAGGCGGCGGCGCGCTGCTGGGGTGAAGCGCCGATGGAGTGACACGTCGTTGGAGCGACGCCGGAGAGGCTGGCATCCGCCTTGCCCGCCCGTGTAACATGGGCCAGCCGGTGTCCGAGCCCCACCCCCGCTGCGCGACAGGAGGTCGCGACCTGGTACGGCAGGAGGCCGAATGATCGAGTTGAAGGGCGTCACCAAGAGCTACCAACGCAAGCTGCCCGTGTTGGATCAGGCGAGCGCCGTGGTCGGCAAGAGCGAGTTCGCCTACCTCACCGGCGTCAGCGGCGCAGGCAAGACGACCGTGTTCCGCCTGCTGCTGCGCATGGAGCGGCCCGATGCAGGGTCCGTACTCGTCAACGGCGAAGACGTGGGCCGCCTGAAGCCGGAGGGCCGGGCCCGCCTGCGGCGCGGGATCGGGATGGTGTTCCAGGACTACCGCCTCTTGCCCCAGGATACTGTGGCGGCCAATGTCGGCCTGCCCCTGCGCATCGCCGGCATGCCAGACGCGCGCATCCGGCAGATCGTGGAGGACAAGCTCAAGCAGGTCGGGCTGGGGGGACGCGGCGAGGAGCGGGTCGTGACGCTGTCGGGCGGCGAGAAGCAGCTGGCCTCGATTGCCCGGGCCCTTGCGCTCAATCCGCCCCTGCTGCTGGCCGACGAGCCGACCGGCAACCTGGACCAGGCGATGGCGTTCCGGATCATGGAGCTGCTGCGCGAGATCCACGCGGGCGGCTGCACGGTCATCGTCGCCACCCACGACGTCTCGCTGATCCGCAACTTCCGCGCGCGCACCCTGCTGATCCGGGAGCGCCAGATTCACGAGGTGCGGCTGGTGGAAGCGCAGGCCGGCTGAATCCCCTTCAGCGCGGTTGCAGCACTAGCTGCGTCTGGGTGACGATCGCCACGAGCCCGCCGTCGGCCCGGGTAATGCGCGTCTGCCAGACCTGGGTCTGCTTGCCGCGGTGGATGGGGGTGCATTCGCCGATCAGCTTGCTGCCGCCCGGCGCGGCGGAGATGAAGTTGGTCTTCGATTCGATCGTGGTGGTGCCCGCGCCGGCGGGCAGGTTCAGGACCGTGCCTGCCGCCCCGAGCGTATCGGCAAAGGCCATCAGCGCGCCGCCGTGCACCCGGCCCGGCTGGTTGCAGAGGGCGTCCCGCATCACCAGCTCCGCCCTCACCCGCTCCCGGCTCGTCTCCAGATAGACGATGCCCAGCCACTCGGCAAACATGCCCCCCACGCGCTGCAGTAGCTCCGCAGACTGATCCATCGCCATTCCCCGGCTGTGCGAAGACGGCATGCGGCGCGCGGCGCGCACTGTGCCGACCAACTGCTGTGCCGACCAACTGCTGTGCCGCCCACGGCGCCGCTCTCCATGCCGCCCGCTGCGCCGTCCGTTCGTTCCGGTCAGGAGTAAAGCCCGTTCTCGGGTCGCTGGAAGTCCACGCCGGCGGCTTTGTACACGGCGTTGATCGCGCGGCGCAACGCCTCGATGGGCTGGTAGCCGGGCGACACCAGGTAATTGTCCTTCGCGACGGACAGCACCACAGTTGGAAATCCCGTCACGCCGTAGCGCTGCGTGATCTGCAGATCGGACCGGAGCGCCTCGTCAACGCGCGGAGAGTCCAGCATGGCGCCGAAGCTCTCCGGATCGAATCCCAGGGCTTCCGCCACGGCGAGGTGCGTCTCCCGGCGCGAAGGGTCCTCGGCGCGCGTGAAGTACGCCTCGAACATGCGCATTATGAAAGGCCATTGGCGGGCCGGGTCAATCTCGCGCGCCGTCAATACCGCGCGGCAGGCCGGCCACGTCGTCGCCAACGGCCGGTGGCGCCGCCAAAACTCGTGGTTGAACGGCTGGCCGGTCGCCTCTTCGATGCGCTGCCATGCGTTCTGGATCATGGCGGCGAGTTCCTCGCTCATCGGCGCCGGGTCGCCGCCGCGCAGACCCCCCATCACCGTGACGCGGCGCAGTTCCGGGTATTCCCGATCCACCTGCTCCAGCACCGGCTTGAATCCCCAGCACCACGAGCACATGGGATCGCCGAAATAGTAGAGCGTTCCGATGGGTTCGATCCGGCTTTCGCCGCGTGGGTCGGCAATCATGTGCGTCGCTCCACCTGGGGGCGTGAAGGGTTGCTGTGCTTGTCCAGCTCCCCGCAGTTCATGAAAATCCTAACGCAGGGCCTCGCGCCGGCGCAATCGTTTCGGCTCCCCAACCAAGTCGCCGCCTTCTCGGTGTCCGGCGCCGTCAAGTTGGTGCATTCGATCGTGAAGCACGGGAGCAGTCTCGTGTCTGCCCGCCGGCGCCGCTCCAACATGGCATTGCCGAGTCCGTGATTCGGCCGGCCTACATGGACGCAGGGGCGATGCGATTGATTTTACAGGGCTTGCCTGTTATACCAATTTTCGCTGGAATCCAGCGGCGCATTGCGGGATGCGAACGACCCTCGACAACTCGTGCCGAAGGCCCGTCGGGTGCCGCGCGTACGGACGCGCAAGGCAACCAGACTTCCCCCGCGAACCCTGTGCTTCGCTGCGCCAGCCGCCCCTGGAGCCACCTGCGCCTTTCGGAGGAGTCCGATCCGTGAACAAGTCCCAGCTCATCGATAAACTGGCTCTCGTCACCCACCAGACCAGCAAGGTGGCGGAAGGTTCCGTCAACATCTTCTTCAACAGTATCAAGCAGGCGCTGGCGGCCGGCGACAAGGTGGAAATCCGGGGCTTCGGCAGCTTTCTGCTGAAGAGCTACAACGCTTACACCGGCCGCAATCCGAAGACCGGCGAAAAGGTGTTCGTGCCCAAGAAGGAACTGCCCTTCTTTCGCGCGGGAAAAGACCTGCGGGAAAAGGTCACTTCCGCCGCCGACGTGCAGCGCTCCACCGCGAACCCGCCGCAGACCTGACTTGGACCGCCGGCTCCCGCGCCCGGGTGAGTGTCCCTTGGGGCGCGGCTGCCTATTCCCCCTACAGCACCAATTCCGCCATCGTCCGCAGCGCGTCCATGGAACTGGACGCCACGTTCAGCGTCGTGACCGGCACCTTCTTCCATTCGCCCAAGCGCTCCTTGATCCGTTCCTTCGGGCCCACCAACGCGACCTCGTCCACCAGCTTGTCCGGAACTGCCGCGATGGCTTCCTTCTGCCGCCCCGACAGATAAAGTTCCTGGACCTTGTTTGCCTCG
This sequence comes from bacterium, assembly GCA_041476685.1. GTDB lineage: Bacteria > SAR324 > SAR324 > SAR324 > JACQKK01 > JBGPEV01. The sequence goes on from JBGOTW010000102.1 coordinate 12,299, forward strand.
GCCTCGTAGCCATAGCGGCATGCGAGGTCATGATAGAAGTTGCGGCCTTTCGCACCCATTCCGCCGATGTACAGTCCAAGCTGAGGCTTGACCGCATCCATGCAGGCGCGCAGGTCCGCTCCGAGGGACACATGCACGTATGGAGCGACGTCGAACTGGCCGTAGTCCTTGCCGCCGGCCTTGGCGAAGCCCGTCCGCACAGACTCGTCGAAGATCTTGAAGCGCTCCGGCGCGAAGAACACTGGAATCCAACCGTCTGCAATCTCCGCCGCCAGCGCCACGTTTTTCGGGCCGATGGCCGCCAGGTAGATCGGCAGGTCCTTCCGGCCGTGGACGATGCTCTTCAGGGGTTTGCCCAGCCCGGTAGCGTCGCTGCCCTGGTAGGGGATGCGGTAATACTCGCCGGAGAATTCCAGGGCAGCCTCGCGGGCGAAGATCTTGCGGCAGATCGCGACGTATTCCCGGGTCCGCTTCAGGGGCTTGCCGTAGGCCGTGCCATGCCAACCCTCGATCACCTGCGGCCCGGACATGCCCAGGCCCAGCACCATCCGTCCTCCGGAAAGCTGGTCAATGGTCATGGCGGTCATGGCGGTATTGGCCGGGCTGCGGGCGGGCATTTGCATGATGCCCGTGCCCAGGCGGATCTTCCGGGTGAGCGCGCCGATCCAGGCCAGGGGCGTGGCGGCGTCGGACCCGTAGGACTCGGCGGTCCACAC
>JBGOTW010000103.1:0-12940 GCA_041476685.1 bacterium
GCCGCGCCGGGTCGCCGCCATGCTGGCGGGGCGCAACCCGGACGAGGTCGTCGCCATCGTCGAGCCTGCGCGCGGAAACGCGAGCTTGCAGGCGCTGGCCCAGTGCGCGGTGATGGCCGGATGCCTTCCGGAGCACCTGCCGGTGCTCGTGGCGGCGACCCGGGCGGTCTCCGATCCGGATTTCAACCTGCTCGGGATCCAGTCCACGACCGGCAACACGGCCGTGCTCACGCTCGTCAACGGCCCGCTCATCCCGCGCCTGAAATTCAACGCGGGGGGCAACGCGCTCGGGCCGGGCTGCCATGCCAACGCCACGGTCGGCCGCGCCCTGGCGCTGGTGTTGCGCAACGTCGGTGGGGCGATTCCCGGCAAGCGGGACATGGCCACCCAGGGTCAGCCGGCGAAGTTCACGTGCTGCTGCGCGGAGAACGAGCCCGCGAGCCCGTGGGGGCCGCTCTCCGTGGCGCGGGGATTCGGCGCCGGCCAAAGCACGGTCACCGTGTTCGGGATATCCGGGCTGGTGGAGGTCGTGGATGCGGGCAGCGCCGACGCGACGGGCGTGCTCAAGACGCTGGCGCACTCCATGACCATCGCCGGCACGGTCGGAGGCGCGGGTACGCTCGGCTCGGGCGAACCGCTGATCCTGCTGGCCCCGGAGCATGCCGCCATCGTCGCGCGGCAGATGACGCGGGCCCAGGCGCAGGAATTCCTGTGGCGGCAGGCGCGCCTGCCTCTCTCCCGCCTGTCTCCCCACGTCCGGGAGCGCGTGCTCGCGGCGCAAGGGGGTGACCCCGCCGTGGCCGGCGAGTCCATCCCAGTCGCCCTGCGGCCCGAGGATATCCAGCTTGCGGTGGTGGGCGGCGTGGGTCAGAAATCCACCTACGTGCCGACCTGGGGCGGAGGCACCCGCGCCATCACCCGCGCCATCGAAGGGTGACGGGCGGCTCCCGCCGCGGCGACGGCCCTAGAGGCGGCGCAGAATCTTGCGGGAAAAATCCTCGAGCATGCGGTACTGGTGCTCCACGGGCGGCAGGAACATCAGCTGCTTCAAGCCCTGGCGCTCAAGCTCGCGAACGCGCTCGAGCACCTCTTCCGCCTGCCCCGCGAGGCACGTCGCCCTGACGATCTCCGCCGTGATCAGCCGCGCTTCCGCGGGGGGCAGATAGGTGTAGTGGCTGCCGTGCAGGGCGAAGTGGAGCAATCCGGGCGGAGCCTTTTCCATCAGCTGGCAGAACTGCTTCCAGATCGGCCGCACCCAGGGCGGAGGCTCGCCCCCCGCCGTGTGCAGCTTCTCGTACAGGTAGTGAACGGCGGCCATGATGGACGGCCCGCACTCGCGCACGATGCGTTCGGAATTGGCGGGCTCGCCCGGATCGAGCACGGCCACGGTCGCCAGGGCGCAGGAGTAGAAGTCGTCGAGCGGGCGCCGGGCCCGCGCCGCGCCTTCGCGTACGTGCACGAGCGCGTCTTCCAGGCGGGCGACGCGGGGGATGGAGATGACGACGCCGTCGCCGTACTGCCCGGCGAGGGCCTGGGCCTTCGGCCCGAACGCGGAGACGTAGATGGGAATCGGATGGCCCAGCTCGAGGAACTTGTAGTCGGTCAGCAGGAACTGGATGGGCGCGGTGCGCCCGTGGACCGTGAAGTCCACGCGCTCGCCGGCCAGCAGCGCGCGCACCACGCGCAGGTACTCGCCGAAATCGGACATGGGCAGGGGCTTGTTGCCCATCAGGTGCCAGGCGGAGTTGCCGGTCCCGATGCCCAGGAAGGTGCGCCCCGGGGCGAGCCGGGCGATGGTGGCGATCGCATTGGCCGTGACCGGCGCGATGCGCAGGCCGGCTACGGCGACCCCGGTGCCGATCTTGATCGTGCGCGTGCGCTGTGCGGCGAGCGCCAGCGCCGCGTAGCACTCCGAGAAGATCATCTGCGAGTCGGTGATCCAGGCATGCGAATACCCCAGATTCTCCGCATGGGACACGAAGCCCGCCTCGTCTATCTTGGTGGGCACGCAGATGCCGAATTCCATCACACGCTCCTGGAAGCCATGTTCCTGACTGCCCGGACGCCGCGGCTGCGCTTTGACCGCCGCCGCGTCAGGCACCGCCGACTTGCGCACCGCGGCCTTGCGCTCCTGTGCGAGCGGTCCAGGACGGACCGGCCGCGACCGGACGGCCGGATGGGCACGGCCTTTGGCGCCGCCCAGCCGGCGGAGATCACGTGCCCAGATAGGCGCGGCGCACCTGGTCGTTCGCCAGCAGCGCTTCGCCCGTGTCGCTCAGCACCACGCGCCCGGTCTCCAGCACGTACCCGCGGTGGGAGATGCGCAAGGCCAGGCGCGCGTTCTGTTCGACCAGCAGGATCGTCGTGCCCTGTCGGTTGATCTCCTGGACGGCGTTCACCACTTGCCGGATCAGGAGCGGGGCCAGTCCCAGCGACGGCTCGTCCAGCATGAGCAGCTTCGGTCCGCACATCAGTCCGCGGGCGATGGCGAGCATCTGCTGCTCCCCCCCGGACAGGGTCCCGCCCAGCTGTCCGCGCCGCTCGCCGATGCGCGGGAACAGGTCGAAGGCCCGCCCCAGCCGCTCGCGGATCAGGCGCGGATCGCGTACCTGGAACGCCCCCAGCTCCAGGTTCTCCTGCACGGTCATGTTGGCGAAGATCTTGCGGCCTTCGGGGATCTGCGCGATGCCCAGGGCGACGATCTCGTGGGGCGGCGTCTGGTGCAGCGGACGGCCGTCCAGGAGCACTTCCCCGCGGGTCGGCCGGAGCAGGCCGGAGATCGTATTGAGCGTGGAGGTCTTGCCGGCGCCGTTCGCGCCGATCAGGCAGACGATCTCTCCGCGGCGCACCTCCAGGCTGACGCCTTTCAGCGCGTACACCCGCCCGTAGTGGACTTCGACGTGATTGAGCGAGATCACAGCTCCATGTCCTCGCCGAGATAGACGCGGATCACGTCGGGATCGCGGCTGACCTGGTTGGGCGATCCATCCGCGATGACGGTTCCCTGATTGATGACCGTAATGCGCTCGCAAATGCCCATCACCAGCCGCATGTCGTGTTCGACCAGCAGCAGGGTGATGCCGCGGCCGCGGATCTGCTGGAGCGTGCGCATGAGCGTCTGGGTCTCTTCCGGATTCAAACCCGCGGCCGGCTCGTCCAGCAGCAGCAGGCGGGGCCCCGCCGCAAGCGCGATCCCGATCTCCAGGTGCCTGAGCATGCCGTAGGGAAGGTTGCGGGCCTGGGTGTCCACCGACTCCCCCATCTCGAGAAAATCGAGGATCTCGGCGGCCTGCTGCGCCATCGTCGTTCGCTCCCGCCGCTCGGCGGGCAGGTGCAGCAGGCTCGCGAGGAAGGGGGCGCGGGCGCGCAGGAAGGTGCCGATCTGCACATTCTCGCGGGCCGTCAGCTCGGGGAACACGGTCGTCTTCTGATAGGTGCGCACCAGGCCCAGCTGCGCGATGCGATGCGTCGGCAGGCGCTGAATGTCCCGTTCCGCGAAACGGATCGTCCCCGCGCTGACCCGCTGCACGCCCGTGATGAGATTGAACAGCGTCGTCTTGCCCGAGCCGTTCGGCCCGATCAGTCCGGTGATGGAGCCTTCCGCCACGGACAGGTGGACGCCGTCCACGGCCCGCAGGCCTCCGAACGACTTCGCCACTCCCGTCAGCTCGAGGATGCTCATGCGCGGGCGCTCCCCCTGGCGCGGTCCGCCAGGTCCGCCGCCAAGCCCCGCAGGCCGCGCGGCATGAACACGATCCCCGCGAGCATGAGCGCGCCGAAGATCACCATCCGCCACAGCTTGGCCGCGCGCAGCAGCTCGGGCAGGATCGTGAAGGCCAGCGCCCCGAGCACCGGGCCGGCCAGCGTACCCTGCCCGCCGATAATGACCATCGTGAAGGTGGTGATGACGAAGTAGAAACCCGCCAGCTCCGGCGAGACGATCGTGAAATAGTGCGCGTAGGCGCTGCCAGCACATCCGGCGATGACGGCGCTCAGCACGAAGCCCAGCATCTTGTAGCGGAAGGTGGGGATGCCCACCGCTTCGGCCAGGTCCTCGTTCTCGCGGATGGCCGCGAACGCGTCCCCGACGCGGGATGTCAGCAGCCGGTGCACGGCCAGCAGGGTCACGCCCAGGATTCCCAGCATCAGGTAGTACCAGGACAGCCCGGCGTCGAACACGAATCTGCCCCCGCCCGGCAGCCAGACGACCGGCCGGGGCACGCCGGGAATGCCCATTGGACCGCGGGTCAGGTCCATCCAGTTGTTCAGCACTAGCCCGCCGATCTCCGCGAAAGCCAGCGTGGAGATGGCGAAATACGGGCCGCGCAGCCTGAGCGAAGGCGCGCCGATGCCCACGGCAAACAGCGCGGCGACGATCCCCGCGCACGGCAGCCCCAGCCAGAAGCTCAGGCCCGCGTGCATCGCCAGCAGGGTCGAGGTATAGGCGCCGATCGCGAAGAAGATCAGGTATCCGAACGGCAGGTAGCCGACGAACCCCATCGTCACATTGAGGCCCGTCGCCAGCATGGCGAACATCAGCGACAGCACGAGCAGGTGACGCGGGTATTCTCCCGACACAAGCAGGGGCAGCGCCAGCAGCGCCAGAATGTAGATCGGCCAGGCCCAGCGGGACCGGAGCGACGTACGGGCCCACTTCATTGCATGCCTCCCCGGCCCAGCAGGCCCTGCGGACGCAGCAGCAGCACCCCGATCATCGCCACCAGGCCCAGGGCATCCTTGTACTCCAGCGTGAGATAGGCCCCGCCGAGGCTCTCGGCCAGGCCGAGGATCAGCCCGCCCAGGAACGCTCCGGGCAGGCTTCCCATCCCGCCCATGATGACGACGACGAACGACTTGACCAGCAGCAGATTCCCCATGAGGGGCTCGATCGAGTACACGGCGCCCATCAGCGCTCCGGCGGCGGAGGACATCCCGGCACCGAGGAAGAAGGTGATGCGGTAGATGCGCCGCACGTCGATCCCCATCAGGGCTGCCGTATTCCGGTCCACCGCGACGGCCCGCATCGCCCTGCCGATCCGCCCGCGCTTCAGGAACACGCTCATGACGGCGAAAATCGCCGCTCCGAAGCCGATCACGAATAGCTTCTGCGAGGTGAGCGTGAACAAGTCGCCGAAGTTCAGCAGGTCGTGGGCGATTGGGCTTTCCAGTCCCAGCGGATCGGCGCCGAACGCGATCATCACGACGTTTTCCACGATCACGGCCAGCCCGAAGGTGGAGAGGATGAACACCACGTGATTGCGCCCCAGCAGCGGCGAGACCGACAGACGCTCGAACGCCAGTCCGGCGATCCCCACGACCGGCATGGCCAGCAGCACGGCCAGGAAGTAGTTCAGATGCAGGTAGGCGACACCGACGTACGCGGTATAGGCGCCCAGCATGTACAGGACGCCCTGCGTCATGTTGATGATGTGGAAGATGCCGTAGATGAGCGTCAGCCCGATGGCGACGAGGGCATAGGTCATGCCGACGACGACGCCGTTGGCGGCCTGCTGGAAGAACAGCTCCATGGGCAATCCGGTCGGGCGGCTGCCCGTGCCGGACGGCGAGCAGGCGGCCGATGCGATGCGGGCGGCGGGGGGCGGCGCAGCGCGGCCCGCCCCGGGCGGACGAGGACCCTAGGACTTCACCGGCTTGAATTCCCCGCTCTCGAGCCGCATGGGGAACACGCCGACGCTGCCCTGGCCCTTGGCGTCAAAGGTGAGCGTGCCGGTGGTGATGGACACTTTGCTCTTGCGCAGGGCCTCGACGAGCTTGGGAACGTCCGTTGCGGTGCCCGCCCGGTTGATGGCGTCGGCGAGCACCTTGATCGCATTGTAGCCGGCCTGGGCGTAGTCCGTGCCGGGCTCCTCGTTGAACTTGGCCTTGTAATCGGCGATGTACAGCCGGTTGGTCGGAGTGTCGATGTACTTCGACCAGGTGGTGATCGCGTAGATGCCTTCGCCGTTCTTCTTCACCAGGTCGATGAATTGCTGGTCGGCGAAATTGCCCGAGCCGAAAATCTTGGGCTTGAAGTTGAGCTCCGCCATCTGATTGATGATCATCGCGTTCTGGGGCACGCGCGCGACGATGTAGATGGCTTCCGGCTTGGCGGCGCGGATCGTGGTCAGGTAGGTGGAGAAGTCGCGGTCCTCGAAGCGAAAGAACTCCGTGGCGACGATTTTCGGGTGGCCGAGCTGCTGGAATTTCTTCGCGAAGATCTCCGCTTCGCCGCGGCCGAAATCGTCATTGACGACGAAGAGGGCGATGGTTTGCACGTTCATCTTGCGGGCGATGAAGTCGGTGAAGCTGACCGCGTTCGTCGTGGAAGTGATGCAGGTGCGGAACAGGCTGGGGTGGCCCTTTTCCGTGATGTCCGGGTGATAGGAGAGCGGGACGATCTGCAGCACTTTGGCTTCCTGCGTGACGGGCATCAGCGCAAAGGTCGAAGACGAGCACATCGCGCCGACCACGATCTTGACCTGATCCTGATTGATCAGCTTCTTTGCTGCGGACACCGTTTGCGGCGGGGTGCACTGATCGTCCTCGAGGATGTACTTGAGCGTCTTGCCCCCGAGCACGCCGCCGCTCTTGTTCACCTCGTCCAACGCCACGTCGGCACCCTTGACGACGTTCTGACCGACTTGGGCGCCCTGGCCCGTCAACGGTTGGATGAAACCGAACACCACCTCATCGGCCGACCAGGCGGGCATCGCGTACGCCAGGACGCCAGCCAAAGCCAATCCGAACCCGATCCGTCTAAGCCATTGCATGGGGGTCTCCCTAGTGGGCTTCGATTCAGCTTGCCGGCGCGGGTCCGCGAACGGGATACCGCCCGCCCCTGTCTAACCGGCGCTACTCTCTCCCGGCGGCAAAGCGGTCCACCGAGCCGGGAGCGACTAATTGACGCGTTTGGGGACTGCTTATCCCGGAATTGCGGCCCAGCGCAAGGAAGGAAAATCGGTCTACGTGTGGCGCGCCGGGAACGATTTACAGGAAGCAACCGGACGGCACCGGGCCGGCCGGGCCCCGCGGAGCGCTGGAGGGGAGGAGCGCGGCCTGCGCTGCACCCGGATGACAGTAGTGGTTGATTCCGATGTGCAAGGCGACTATACTCGCGCCGATTTTCACGCCCCGCGGGATTAGGACACGTCCAACTCGCGCACATTTCCTGGGGAAGGGAATGGCGCGGACCCGGCGGTGTATACGGCAGGGAGACCCTGGCTTCGCTTTCCGACTGACCGCAGGAGAAACTCCGCGGCTCCACCGTCGCAGGGGAGCAGGACGGCGTCCTCCGGGGCGCGCAGGCGCGCGCCGAATCGGGGCGCGGTCCGCTTACACCGCGAGGAGCCGGCGGCGACGCGGGCAAGGACTGGGAAGCGGACGGAGCACCCCGATCCGCGCATCGAAGGGGACGCACCATTCGCCGCGCAGGGCAACGCCGTGTCCCGACCCGTCACGGCATTGGCTCGGAACGACGCAAGGGGGGGCATGAGCGACGATACCGCAGCGCTGCTTCGGGTGAACGACGTCTCCGTTCGCTTCGGAGGCATCGTGGCGCTGGACAAGATCACCTTTTCCATGCCGGCCGGATCGATCGTCGGCCTGATCGGCCCGAACGGGGCGGGAAAGACGACCCTGTTCAACTGCCTGAGCCGGCTGTACGAGCCGTCTGCCGGGACTATCGAATTCAAGGGCCATTCGCTGCTCGATCAGCCGCGCCACCGCATCGCCGAGCTGGGCATCGGCCGCACCTTCCAGAACCTCGCGCTGTTCCGGCACATGACCGTGCTGGATAACGTGATGGTGGGCATGCATTGCCGGACCCACAGCGACTTCATCAGTCACGCGTTTCGGCTCCCCCTGGCTGCGCGGGAGGAGCGCACCATCCGTGAGGTCGCGCTGGAGATGATCGACTTCCTCGATCTGCGCGACGTCATGCGCATGCCGGCAGCCGGCCTGCCGTACGGCACGCTCAAGCGCGTCGAGCTTGCCCGGGCCCTGGCCTGCCAGCCCGAGCTGCTGCTGCTCGACGAGCCGGCCGGCGGGCTCAATCACGAGGAAGTCTCCGAACTGGCCGACATCATTCGCAGCCTGAAGAACGAGCGCCACGTGACGGTGCTGCTGGTCGAGCACCATATGCAGCTGGTGATGCAGGTCTCGGATCAGGTCGTCGCCCTGAATTTCGGGCGCATCATGGCGGATGGAACGCCCGCGGCGGTGCAACGGAACCCGGAAGTGATCCGGGCCTATCTGGGGAGCGAGGAGGCGTGAGCGCGCTGCTTGCGGTGCAGGGTCTGAAGGCCCAATACGGCCGGACGAAGGTGCTGCACGGCCTCGACTTCACGGTCGAGGAAGGCGGCATCACGACCGTGCTCGGGGCGAACGGCGCGGGCAAGAGCACGACGCTGCGCGCGCTGTGCGGCATGGTGCAGATGTCCGGGAGCGTCCGCTTCGCGGGGCAGGAAATCCAGGGCCGCTCCACGGAGGATATCGTGCGGCTCGGCATCGCCCAGGTCGTGGAGGGACGGGGCACCTTCCTGCAGCTCAGCGTGGAGGAGAACCTGCGCCTGGGGGCCTACACCCGCAGGGACAAGGCCGCCGCCGGAGAGGATTTGGAGCGGGTCTACCGCTACTTCCCGGTGCTGAAGGAGCGGCGCTTGCAGCAGGCGGGGACCCTCAGCGGCGGGGAGCAGCAGATGCTGGCCATTTCCCGCGCCCTGATGCTCCGTCCCAAGCTGATGCTGCTCGACGAGCCGTCGTTCGGACTGGCGCCCCTGGTCGTCAAGGAAATCTTCCACATCATGCGCGCCGTGAATCGCGAACAGAAAGTCAGCATGCTGCTGGTGGAGCAGAACGCTTCGCTGGCCCTGGACCTGGCAGACCACGCGTACCTGCTGGAGACGGGCACGGTCGCCCTCTCCGGGACCGCGGCGGCGATCAAGAAGGACGATTCGATCCGGCGCTCATACCTGGGATACTGACCCCCCGGGCAGCGGGCGCGCGCAGGGCGGGACGAAAGCAGGCAGCGTCCGCGCACACGGGAATCCGGCGGAGCAATCGGGAGCAGCGATGGAAAGCCTTCTACAGCAGATAGTCGCCGGGCTGGCGTCGGGCGGGATCTATGCGAGCGTGGCCTTGGCGCTCGTGATGATCTACCAGTCCACCGAGCACCTGAACTTCGCCCAGGGGGAAATGGCGATGTTCAGCACGTACATCTGCTGGACGTTCATCAATGCCGGGGTTCCCTACTGGGGCGCGTTCTTCCTCACGCTGGCGGTCTCCTTCGTGGGTGGACTGATGATCCAGTGGGTAATCCTGCGTCCGGTCAGGAACGCGCCGATCCTGTCCATGGTCATCGTGTTCATCGGACTGCTCGTCATCTTCAACAGCCTGGCGGGCTGGATCTACTCCTACCTCATCAAGCCGTTCCCGAGCCCGTTCCCCAGCGAGCCGCTGCACGTCGCCGGCGTCGTGTTCGGGACGCACAGCCTGGGCGCCATCGGCGTCACCTTGATCGTGCTGACGCTGCTCTTCCTGTTCTTCCGCTACACGACGCTGGGGCTGGCGATGCGCGCCGCGGCCCAGAATCCGGTCTCGAGCCGGCTCGTGGGCATCCGCGTGGGCCATATGCTGGCCCTGGGCTGGGGACTGGCGGCGCTGGTGGGCAGCGTCGCCGGGATGATGGTGGCGCCGATCGTGTTTCTCGATCCGAACATGATGGGCGGAATCCTCCTGTATTCCTTTGCCGCGGCGCTGCTGGGGGGAATCAGCAGTCCCGGCGGTGCCGTGCTGGGCGGATTCGTGATCGGCGTCGTGGAGAACCTGCTGGGAACCTACGTCCCCTTCATCGGCACCGAACTCAAGCAGGCGGTGGCACTGGCGCTGATCATCGGGGTGCTCCTGGTCAAGCCGAGCGGCCTGTTCGGCAAGATCGTCGTGCAGAGGGTTTGATCATGGAACGTACGACCGCGGGAGTGCAGCTGTCCGTGAGACGCTGGAGCCTGGATTCCACCCATTGGCGCTGGAGCGTCGTCGCGGCGATCCTGGTGCTGGCCTGCCTGGTGCCTTTCCTCTTGTCCAACTACCGCATCTTCCAGTTCACCTCGGCCTACATCTATGCAATCGCCCTGCTTGGGCTGAACATGCTGACCGGGTACAACGGACAGATCTCGCTGGGCCACGGGGCGTTCTTCGCGATCGGAGCCTATACGACGGCCGTGCTGATCGATCAGTTCCACTGGCCGTACTACGCGACGTTTCCCGTCGCGGCCCTGCTCTGTCTCGGCATCGGGTTTCTGTTCGGGTTGCCCGCGCTGCGCCTCGAGGGGCACTACCTGGCGCTGGCGACCTTTGCGCTGGCCCTCGCGACGCCGCAACTGCTCAAGTACAAGTCGTTCGAGACATGGACCGGGGGCGTGCAGGGGATCGTCATTAGCAAGCCCGAAGCGCCGTTAGGCCTGCCGTTGAACCCGGACCAGTGGCTCTACTTCCTCTGCCTGGCGATCATGGTGTTCATGTTCTGGATGGCCTGGAACCTGTTGCGGGGCCGGATCGGACGTGCGCTGGTGGCGATCCGCGACCAGCCCATCGCGGCCAGTACGATGGGCATCAACACCGCGCTGTACAAGTCGCTCACCTTCGGAATGAGCGCGCTGTATACGGGCATGGCGGGAGCGCTGTCGGCCGTCGTGGTGCAGTTCGTCGCCCCGGACAGCTTCAACATATTCTTGTCCATCACCTTGCTGGTCGGGGTCGTCGTCGGGGGGCTGGCGTCGCTCTCGGGTGCGATCTACGGGGCGTTCTTCGTCCAATTCATCCCGAACGTTGCCGAGGATATTTCAAAGGCGGCGCCGTGGGCGATCTACGGGATCTTTCTCATCGGTTTCATGTACGTGATGCCGACGGGAATCGCGGGATTCGTGCGGCTCCTCTGGAATCGGACCCGGCTCCTGTTGGGGCGCAATAAGCAGGTGTGACGAGATCGAACGACTGTTCCCGGATCGGGCAGATGCGGATCGCGAGTTGCAGCGGCGGTGACTGGGAGCGCATCCGCTCGGTCCTCAGCAGCAGGAAGCAAGGCCGGCGCCGGTGAAGCGGAGCCCGCGAGGGCGATGCCGGCGCGGCCGTGGGTATGAGCCGCCCAGGGGAGGCGGCTCGCGTCGAGTATAACCTCGGGGGCCGGCAGGCGCGCGCATCCGCGCGCTGCGGCCGTCCCCTGAATCTCTGCAAGAGGAACCATGAAGATCCTACGCATGTTCCACTCCCACATGGCAGCGACCGCCAGTGCGGGGGCGCGTCCGGGGGAAGCGGCGCGCCGTGCGCTGCTGCCGGCCATCCTGGCGCTCGCGCTCGGGGCCCTGCTGGCCTCGGCGCCAAACCTGCAGGCGGCCAAGTACGATCAAGGCGCCAACGACAAGGAGATCAAGATCGGCAACACCATGCCCTATAGCGGGCCCGCTTCGGCCTATGGAACCATCGGCCGGGTCGAGTCGGCCTTCTTCAAGATGATCAACGATGAAGGCGGCGTGAATGGCCGCAAGATCAACTACATCAGCCAGGACGACGGCTACAGTCCGCCGCGGACGGTCGAGCAGATCCGCAAGCTGGTCGAGCAGGACGAGGTGCTGTTCGTGTTCAATACGCTCGGCACGCCGCCCAACACGGCCATCCAAAAGTACCTGAATACGAAGAAGGTGCCCCAGGTGTTCGTCGCCACGGGCGCGACCAAGTGGGGCCACTACAAGGAATTCCCCTGGACGATCGGGTGGCAACCCAACTACCAGGGCGAATCGCGCATCTACGCGCGCTACATCCTTGCCCATGATCCCAATCCGAAGATCGGGATCCTCTTCCAGAACGACGACTACGGGAAGGACTACCTGCAAGGGTTCAAAGATGGACTCGGCAGCAAGGCCAACCTGATCGTCTCCGAGGTCAGCTACGAGGTCACGGATCCGACCATCGACTCGCAGATGGTGACGCTCAAGAACAGCGGCGCCAACGTGTTCTTCAATATCACGACGCCCAAGTTCGCCGCCCAGGCCATCAAGAAGGCCGCCGAAATCGGCTGGAAACCGGCGCACTACATCAACAACGTGTCGATCTCGATCGCCGGTGTCATGATTCCCGCGGGGCTCGAGAATGGCCAGGGCCTCATCTCCTCGTTCTACCTGAAGGACTACGCCGATCCGCAATGGGCGAATGACAAGGGCATGCTCGCGTGGGAGTCGTTCATGAAGAAGTACTACCCGGAGGGCAACCTGAACGACGGGTCCAACATCTACGGGTACACCGTGGCCCAGGGGTTGATCCAGGTGTTGAAGCAGTGCGGCGACGACCTGACGCGCGAGAACGTGATACGGCAGGCCGCCAACCTGAAGGACTTCGAGCCGTCCCTGGTGCTGCCCGGCATCAATGTCAACACCAGCCCGACGGATTTCTACCCCATCGAGCAGGTGCAATTGCTGAAGTTCGAGGGCAAGCGCTGGGTGCGCTTCGGCGACATCCTGGCCGACCGCTAGCGCGCAGCACGGCGCAAGGCCGCACCAGAGCGGGCCGCCTCGGGAGAGGCGGCCCGCTCTTCGCTCGCTGCCGGACACGAGGCAGCGCCGAGGCTGGGCGACGCGCTCCCGTCTCATGACGCGCTTGCCGCGGAGACAAACCGTCGCGCTTCGGAGTAGCTTTCGCAGCCGCCTCAACACCAGCCCCACCGGCTGCTTCCCCGTGGTGCAGATGCAACAGCTGTGCTCAACGGGAGGCAAGTAGGAGCGCTTTGGCCCCGTGCTTAGCGCCGAGACCGGCTGACGGTACCCTTCGTCCCGCCGACCACGCACCGTGCGCTGCCCACTCCCGAGCGGAGCGCGGCGCGCTTGGGTTCGTTTTTCGCTTTTCTGTTAAACATTGTAATTATTCATCTTAACTCGAACCTTTTGAGCCGGCA
>JBGOTW010000104.1:0-12849 GCA_041476685.1 bacterium
GTCGCCTCGACTTGGGCCACGTAGTCCTTCCAGATCGGGCGCACATGTGCCGGAGGCTCGCCCCCCTCGAAGCGCAGCTTTTCGTAGATGTAGTGCAGCGAGGAGAGGGCGAATGGCCCCACGTCCCGGATCACGCGCTCGTCACTGAGGCGGTCCTGCGGGCCGAGGATGACTGCCGCCGAGAGGGAGCAGGTATGGAAACCTGCCAGGCTGCGCGGAGAGCGCCCGGCGGCTTCTGCCCGCTCCATGCCGCGCTGGACGTGACGCAGGGCCCGCTGCACGAAGTCCGGCTCGGGATGGATGGACATGACGAGTCCGTCGCCGTGTTCCCCGGCCAATGCCTGGGCCTTCGGTCCGAAGCCCGACACGTAGATGGGGATGCGGGGCTCCAGGGCGATGAACCCCAGCTCCGGCATCTGGAAGGATGTAAGGGCCGTATGCGTGCCGTAGGTGTAGTCCACCTCGTCTCCCGCCAGCAGCGCGCGCACGACACGGAGGAACTCCCCATAGTCGGCTAGCTTGATGGGCCGCTGGCCCATCAGGCGCATGGCGGTATTGCCCGTCCCGATGCCAAGGAACGTCCGGCCGGGCGCGAGGCGGTTGATGGTGGCGATGCTGTGGGCCGTCACGGGCGCGGTGCGGGTGCCCGCGATGGCGACGCCCGTGCCGAGACGGATCGTGCGGGTGCGTTCCGCGGCCAGGGCGAGCACGGCGTAGCAGTCGGACCAGATCATCTGGCTGTCCGCCACCCACGCATGGCTGTAGCCGAGGTTCTCCGCGTGGGCGATGTAGCCCACGTCGTCAATCTTCGCTGCGACGCAGACGCCGATATCCATCTCGCCCCCGTGCCGGGAATCGCCCCGCGCTAGAAGTACTTGAGCAGCACCGTCCGGTCGTGCAGGGGAGCGGGCGGCCCGTCGTACACCATCTGTCCCAGCTTCATCACGTAGGCGCGTGTGCACGCGTTCAGCGCGGCGCGGACGTTCTGCTCGATCAGCAGGATCGCCACGCCCCGCCGCCGGTTGATCTCCTGGATGCGCTCCATCACCTGCTGCACCAGCAGGGGCGCCAGGCCCAGCGACGGCTCGTCAAGCATGAGCAGGCGCGGCGACTGCATCAGCGCGATGCCGATCGCGAGCATGCGCTGCTGCCCGCCGCTCAACGTGCCGGCGAGCTGCCGGCCGCGCTCCCGCAGGATCGGGAACAGCTCGTGCACCTCGGCCAGACGCCCGGCATAGCCGTCCTGCAAGAGGGAGCGCGTTCCCACCAGCTCGAGATTGTCGGCGACGGTCAGGTTGGGGAAGACGGACCGCTCTTGCGGCACCAGGGCGATGCCCTCGGCCACGTTCGCCGCCGGGGCGCGCCCGGCGATGTCCCGCCCCCCGAAGCGGACCTGTCCATCCCGCGCCGGCACGACGCCCAGGATGGACCCCACGAGGGTCGTCTTGCCCGCCCCGTTGTGTCCGATCACCGAGACGAACTCGCCCGGCTCGACGTGCAGGGACACGCCGCGCAGCACCGTGATCTTGTGATAGCCGGCCGACAACCCGGCCACGTCCAGCAGCGCCATGCCCGCTCCGCCTCCCGCTTGCCGCTCCCTCGGAATGCCATGCTCCTGGTGTCGTGCTCTCGTAATGCCGTGCCCCGCGTGTCGTGCCCAGGTCTACCGTGCCCCCTAGAGCGTCACGCTCATGGAAACCGCGCCGGAGCGGAAGGCTCCGCCGAGGCACTGCTCCTCCAAGATCCGCCGCCGTCACGTCCCGAAGTACCGTTCCACCAGTTCCCGGTTCTTCAGAATCTCCGCCGGCGGTCCCTCCGCCACGGCCCGGCCCTCGTCCAGGAACACCACCTTGTCCGACAGGTCCCGGATCACGTCGAGATTGTGCTCGATGATGCACACGGTCTTCCCTTCCTTCACCAGCGCCCGCACCATGCGGAACATGGCGTCCAGGCTGGCGGGATCGAGTCCGGAACCGGGCTCGTCCAGCAGCAGCAGGTCCGCATCGAGGGCCAGCATCCTCGCCAGGGCCAGCAGTTTCTCCTCCGCATAGGACAGGTTCTCCGCGGTTTCCAGCGCTTTGTCCTCAAGCCCGACGTAGGCGAGAATCGCCAGGGCCCGCCGGGTGGTGCGGCGGTCCTCGGCCATCGTCGCGCGGGGGCGGAACAGAGTGTGCCACAGCCGCTCGCCCGCCTGGCCCGGCACCGCCACCCGCACGTTGTCCAGCACGCTCAGCTTGGCGAACAGGCGCAGGTTCTGGAACGAGCGCGCCACCCCCAGGCCCGCCATGCGGTGCGCCGGACCGCGCGTGATGTTCCTGCCGCCCAGGCGCACGCTGCCGCTGTCGGGCGCGAGAAACCCGGTGATCAGGTTGAAAGCCGTCGTCTTGCCCGCCCCATTGGGGCCGATCAGGCTGGTGATCCGGCCCGCCTCCAGGGTCGTGGAGAACCCGCTCAGGGCCTGGAGACCCCCGAAGCTCTTCGATACGCCCTCGACGCGCATCAGCACGCCGTCGGCCTCGGGCTCGAGCAGCAAACCGCTCGTGCGGCCGGGCAACCCGGCGCTTTGCGGCGGGCGTCCGGATTGCGGCAAGCCCGCCGGGCCCTGCGCTCTCAGCTGCGCCAGCTCGGACGCCACCGCGCGCTCCCGCCGCCGGCGCAGCCAGCCCGGTAGCCAATCCTCAGGCAGCAGGCCCTGGGGCCGGAAGCGCAGGATCACGATCAGCATCAGGCCGAACGCGATCTGCCGCAGCTGCTCGGCGACCGCCTCCCCGATGTTCAGGAAGCGCAGCGCCTCCGGCAGCACCGTGAGCGCGAACGCGCCCACGAAGGAGCCGAGCAGATTCGCCGTTCCGCCCAGGATCAGCATCGCCAGGATCTCGATGGACACCGGCAGCCGGAACGAACTCGGATCCACGACCCGCACGTAGTGGGCAAAGACCGTCCCGGCTAGGCCGGCCAGGGCCCCCGCGAAGCAGAAGAGGACGATCTTGGCGCGCACCACGTCCTTTCCCAACGACGCCGCCGCGATCTGATCCTCCCGGATCGCCCGCAACATGCGCCCCAGCGGGGAGGAGGTCACCCGCCAGATCGCCACGTAGCTCACGGCCGTCACGAGCACCGCGTAGGGCAGGAACTGCTCCGGGGTCTGCGGCGTGAAGCCAGCCACGCTCGGACGCGGCACGCCCGCCACGCCGCCCTCTCCGCCCGTGACGTCGATCCAGTTCATGAACACGCCCAGCACGACCATCTGGAAGCCGAAGGACAGCACCACCA
Organism: bacterium; assembly: GCA_041476685.1. Lineage (GTDB taxonomy): Bacteria > SAR324 > SAR324 > SAR324 > JACQKK01 > JBGPEV01. The sequence continues at coordinate 3,274 of JBGOTW010000104.1, forward strand.
GGTAGTCGGAATTCACGCGCAGGGCGGGCAAGGCGATGACGATTCCGGACGCCGCCGAGACGGCCACGGCGAGCAGCAACCCGGCCCAGATGGGCCAAGGGGCCGGAAAGAGGGGATTGCGCCCCGTCGTGCTGAGCGCCATCACGTACGCGCCGATCCCGTAGAAGGCGGCGTGGGCGATGGAGAACAGGCCGCCGAACCCGATCAGCAGGTTGTACGACGCCGTGAGGATGGCGAAGATGCAGACGAAGATGAGGATGTGAAAGACGTATTCCATGAGGCCTTGCCGGGCCGCCGCGAATGTTCGCGCCGCGCCCATGCCGGTTCATCGCGCGTTGCCGCGCCTCAAATCTCCGCCTTCGCCACTCTCCCGCCGCGGAATCCGCGCGGCCGGAGCGCGATCACGACGATGAGCAGCCCGAAGGCCAGCGTCAGCTGCCACTCCGACGGCAGCACCAGCACGCTCAGGCTCATCGTCATCCCGATGAAGAAGCCACCGAGGGCGCTGCCCAGCGTGCTGCCCATCCCGCCCAGCAGCACCGCCATGGACGCGATCAGTACGGCCTGCGTGCCCATGTGGGGCACGGCGCCGGTATCCGCCGCCTCCAGGATGCCGCCCACGCCCACCAGGGCCGAGCCGAGCGCGAACGCCAGCAGGTACACGCGGCGCAGGTGGAATCCGACGATCTGGGCCATCTGGGGATTGCTGCCGACGGCGCGCATGGCCTTGCCTGCCCGCGTATAGCGCAGGAAGCCCAGCAGCGCGGCGAGCAGGCCCCCGGCCGCAACCACCTTGACGATGTGCTGGTTGGTGATGACGGCCGAACCCAGGGCGATCGGCTCGGTCACGATTCCCGGAATCGTGCGCGAGGCCGTCCCGAACAGGATCGGCATGAGGTTCTCGACCACGATCAGCACGCCCAGGGACGTGATGAGGATGGTCATCGGGGTCGCCTGGATGCGGCGCATGGGCTCGTAGCAGACGATCTCGATTCCCATTCCGAGCGCGACGGCGATGGCCACGCCTCCCAGCACCGCCAGCGGCAAGGGCAGCCCGAGGGTGTCCGCAAACAGCACTGCGCCATAGGCGCCTGCCGTGTACACGACGCCGTGGGCGAAATGGAAGGTGCCGGTGGTGTTGAAGATGATGCCCCAGCTGATGCCGAGCAGGGCGTACTCGCTGCCAAGGATGACGCCGTTCAGGAGCAGCTGGAAAAACAGGTCCATTCGCCCTCGCCGTTCGCCAGGCGCTACCGAATCGGACCGCGCGTCGACCTTGTTACCGCCTGGCTCCCCGCCCGGCCGGATGCGTAACCGTCCGGCATCAGCTCAGCTTCTTGATGAGCACCTTCTGCCCGTTCTTGATCTCGAAGACCGCGATCGGCTTGCGGGCCGTCCCGTTATCCTGGAACGTGATCTTCCCGCCATAGACGCTGGGGAAGCTCCGCATCTTCCGGATCATCGCGTCGAAGTTGGCCCCGTTGTAGGGCTTCTTCTCCTTGTCGAGGGCGAGCATCAGGTCCCGCAGGATGTAGACCGCCTCGTAGTAGTTGGCGGCGTAGAAGTCCGGGTCCTCCTTGTACCGCGCCCGGTAGGCGGCCACGAACTTGGCCGACACGGGCTCGGTGGAATTCACGTCGAACTCGTCCACTGCGAACTTGTAGCCTTCGATCGCCTTTCCGGCGACGGTCGCGTTTTCCTGGAGAAATTCCAGGCCGTAGATCGGACCGGAAAAGCCGTAGTCCCGGGCCTGCTTGATGAGCGTTCCGTTCGTTTGACTATAGCTGAAGATCATCAGCGCGTCGGGCTTGCTGGCGCGGACCTTCGCAATCTGCGAGCCGAAGTTTGTCGTGCTCAAGTCGTACTTCTCCTCGCACAGAATCTTGCCGCCCTTGCTTTCCCAGAACTTTCGTACCGGGACTGCGGTATCTATGCCGGAAGGATCCTGCCGGTAGACCATGCACAGGGAGCGCACGCCATCCTCCCAGGCCACGCCGGCCGTCGCCGTGGCCGTGGTATCGCCGGTGAGGCGCGTGTTCCACAGGTACTGCTTGCCGACCAGCGCCGGACTCCAGCCGCCGCCGTTGATGAGCAGCGTGTTGGACTGCACGGCGATCGCCTGCGCCGCGACGGTCGGGGCGCTGAATGACGACAGCACGGCGGGCACGTTGTACACGTTCACCAGCCGCTGCATCTCGCTCACGCCGGCCTTGGTGTCCCCGCTCTTGTGGTCCCCGATCTCGAGCTTGAGCTTCTTGCCGTCGATTCCGCCGGCCGCGTTGATCTCCTCGACCGCGAGGATGGCGCCCTGGCTCATCACCTTTCCGTAGGTGATGCCGGGCCCCGACATGGCCAGCAGCATCCCCACCACGATTTCCTTGTCGTTGGCCCTCACCGTGCCGGACGGACTGGTTCCCAGGATCAGCGTTACGGCGGCGATCCATGCGCCCCAGCGCAGGACCTTGCTCAAGCAGGCAGCCATGGCTCCTCGTTCGGAAGGAAGGTACGACCGTGCCGGACGCCGGCCGCCGGTCTTCCCGCGCCGGACTGCGGCGGAAAGCCTACGGCGGGCTGCCCGGGAAGAAGCGCTCGCGATGGCCGACGCTATCCCGAGCGCCCGCCGATTCGCAATGGCGCAAGGCCGCGTCGTGACGTAGGTCAAGGCGCCGGAAGGCGCTCCCCTCCCGAACTTGGCGCGGTCGCCGCGGATCCGCAGGCCGCGCCGGCTGGACCGTCTTCGCGGCGCAGGGGCGCTCAGGTCCGCGCGACGCCGCGCGGGTATTTGTCGGGCCGGCTGGACTGCGCAGACGGGGCCACCGGCTGAGGCGGACACGGATCGCCCTTACGCCAGTTCCCCACGCAGCACAGTGACGGCCTGACCGCCCAGCAGAACGCGCTCGCCCTTGACCTCGACGCGCACGGTGCCGCCGCGCCGGGACGCCTGGTAGCCAGTCATGGCCGTCCTGCCCAGGCGCTCGCCCCAATACGGGGCGAGGGCGCAGTGGGCCGAACCGGTGACGGGATCCTCGTCAATCCCCGCCGCGGGAGCGAAGAACCGCGACACGAAGTCGTAGGGTCGGCCACCGTCGGCTCGTGCCGTCACGATCACCCCGCGTACCGGCAGCGGGCGCAGGCGTCCGGGATCGGGCTTGAGGTCGCGCACGGCCATCTCCGTTTCGAGCTCGACCAGATAGTCGAACTTATTACGGGCGACCGGCACGGGCCGCGCCGCCGGGGCGAGACCGAGCCCCTCGAGCAGGCCCGCGGGCACCTCAGCCGGGTGGGCGGCCGTGGCGGGGAAATCCATCCAGATCCAGGCGCCGTCCTTCCGGCACGTCAGCGCCCCGCTGCGCGTGTGAAAGCGGGCCGGCGCGCCGCCGGACAGTCGCCCCTGCTCCCACAGCGCGTGGGCTGAGGCCAGCGTCGCGTGGCCGCACAGGTCCACCTCGACCGTGGGCGTGAACCAGCGCAGATCGAAGCCGTCCGGACTGCCCCCTCGCTGGCGCGGAACGAGGAACGCGGTTTCCGACAGGTTCATCTCAGCCGCCACGGACTGCATCCATGCCGCCTCGCCGGCCCGCTCCAGCACACACACGGCGGCGGGATTGCCCGAAAACGGCTGGAGTGTGAAGGCGTCAATCTGCAGTACGGGCACGTTCATCGGCCACTCCTTGCAGCGAGGAAGAGAGATCATGTCGCGGCGGGCGTCTGTCCTGGCGCCGTGCCGCTTCACTGCGGTGCAGCATAACGGCCGTGCAGCTTTACGGCGGTGCCGCCCATCCACGGTGCGGCTTTACTGCGGTGCGGCATTACTGCGCGGCGCCCGCCCGCGGTGTCGCCTTACCTCGATGGTGCGTTGCTGCGGTGCTTGCTTACTGCGGTGCGCGCGCTACCGGCGGTGCCAGGACTCCCGTCTCCCGGGCCAGATCGGGCTCGCCCGCCAAGGCCAGCATCTGGGTGCGCGTGCGGTCGCGCAGCTCCACCGCGGCTTTCCACTCGCGGGCCGCGGGACGGAGCGGGGGGCAGATGGTCACGGAAAGCCGGCCCCGGCGCGGCAGCCACTGGCCGTCACGCAGCATGGAGCGCGCGCCCCGGATGATGGCGGTCACCACCGGCAGCTCTCGCTCCGCAGCCATGAGGAAGCCCCCCATGAAGAACGGCCGCAGGCCGGGCATGCGGGTGAAGGTGCCCTCGGGGAAGTACAGCCACGGGAGACCCTGGCCGGCGCTTTGGCCCAGGCGACGGAAATCCTCCAGGCTGCGCTGGACGTCGAAGCGCTCGACGAATTCGGCGCCAAGCCGGGACAGGAACACCCGCGCCACGGGGTTGCCGGTGAACTCGCGCTTGGCGGGAAAGCGCCACGCCCCCGGCAGCGCCGCCGCAATCACCAGGCCGTCGAGGTAGCTGGAATGGTTGGCCATGAGCACATGGGGACGATCCCGGGGCAGGTGCTCAAGTCCGCGCACGTCCACGCTTGCGCCCAGCAACGCCAGGATGAGCCGCGCCGCGGCGCGCAGCACGCTCCATGCCCAGGCCGGCCTGGGCATGAACGCCACGCCGATCCACACCAGCGGCGCCAGCACGGCCACGAGGGCGATCCCATAGACGCCGAAGGCGAGGTCTGCGCCCCGGCGTGCGACGCGCCGCAACTGGGGCGCCAGACCCGTCAGCGCCAGCCGCGCCACCTGCAGCCACAGCGCGCGCCGCCGCACCGGACCCAGGCCCCGCTCGTACAACTCCCGGCTGGCGGCCCGCCGGATCTTGCCGCTCGAGGTCTTGAGCACGGAGTGGGGCGGCGCCAGCACGATGTCGTCGAGGGGCTGCTCCAGCAGGGCGAGGGCCTTCGCGTCGATGGCTGCGTGCAGCCGGGCCAGCCCGGCCGGATCCTTCACGCGCGTCTCGGCCAGGGCGATGACCCGCTCGGTGCCGGTCTTGGGATCGCGGCTGCCGAACACCGCCACGCAGTTCTTGCGGATCTCCGGGATCTCGCCGATGGCGTCCTCGAGTTCGTGGGGATAGATGTTGCGGCCCGCGCGGATGATGATGTCCTTGCGCCGGCCCGTGATGTACACCTCCCCCGCGGCGATGTAGCCGAGATCGCCGGAATCCAGCCAGCTGCCGTCGAAGAGGCGGCGTGTCGCCTCCGGGTTTCGGAAGTAGCCTCTCGTGGCGGACGGCCCGCGGAACTGTAGCCGCCCTTCCTCCCGCTCCCCCAGCTCCGCGCCGGCCTCGTTGACCACGCGGATCTCGTGGCCAGGCAATGGCGTTCCGCAGGCCGGAAACTGCAGCGCCTGGGCATCGTCCGGGGCGGCCGGAATCGCCCTGCCCCCGCCCATCAACGCTGCGCGCCGGATACGGTCCACGAGCGGTCCGCGCCCTGGGGGCGGAAAGGCCAGGCCCACTCCGTTCTCCGCCAGGCCGTAGACGGGCATCAGGGCCGCACGGCTCAGGCCGTACTTGCCGAAGCGCTCGGCGAAGCGCTGCAGCGTCCCGGGAATGACCGGTTCGGCGCCGTTGAAGGCGACCCGCCACGAACTCAGGTCCAGCCCCTCGATGCGGCGGTCCGGTACGTGACGCAGGCACAGCTCGTAGGCGAAGTTCGGCCCCCCGGAAATCGTGCCGCGGTGGCGCTGGATGGCGCGCAGCCAGCGCTCCGGCCGCGCCAGGAACTGCTGCGGCGACATCAGCACCAGCGGCACGGCAAAGTACAGGCTGCCCAGCCACGCTCCGATCAGCCCCATGTCGTGATAGAGGGGCAGCCAGCTCACGATCACGTCCGCGGGACCGACTTGCAGCGCCGCCCCCATGGCGCGGACGTTGGCGAGCAGGTTGGCATGCGTGAGCGTGACGCCCTTGGGGTCGCCCGTGCTGCCGCTGGTGTACTGGAGATAGGCGATGTCCTGGGAGCGCAACGCGGGCCGGCCCGCCGGCATCCCGGCCGCGCGCAGTTCAGGCACGCTGACGGGCGCGTCCAGGCTTTCCACCAGCATCGTCATCAGGCGCGCCGCCGTCATCGCCTCGGCCAGGGTGATCAGCAGCCGCACTTGCGCATTGGCCAGGACGCGCGCGTAGCGCCGCAGGTGTTCCTCGAACTGGCTGGGGCGGGCGGGCGGGTAGACGGGGACCGGAATTCCTCCGGACAGAAGCACGCCGAAGAAGCCGTGGAAGTAGTCCAGGCCGGTGGGCAGCATGATGGCGACACGGTCTCCCGGCTTCAGGCCGCGCTGCTGAAGCCCCGCGGCCACTTCCTCCGCGGCGGCCAGCAGGCTTCCGTAGGTCAACTCCCGGGGCTCCGCCTCATTCTCGTACAGCAACACATGGGGCCGGTCCGGCCGTGCCGCGGCATGCCACTCCAGCACGTCGAGCAGGGTCGCGGCGCGTTCGGGAAGGGTGGCTGTCCCACTGACCCCCGCGGGCTCACGCCCGGCGGGCATGCGCGTCGGCACGGCGGATGGCAGGGGGCCGCTCACGGCCGCCTCGATGCCGCGCAACAGGTCCCGCAGGGTCTCCGCGGTCGTGATGGCCTGCTCCGCCAGACGCACGCCCAGGCGTTCCTCGATGCGCGCCAGCAGCTCGATCCGGCTGACGCTGTCGAAGCCGAGGTCCGCCTCCAGGCGGCTGTCGAGGCTGACGCTCATGTCCAGCCTGTGGGGATGCAACTCCACGACGAGTCCGCGCGCCAGCTCCAGCAGCGAGGCTGCCTGACTGGGAGATGCCGCGGATCTAGGGGAATCTGGCATGCGCGGGGTCCGAGCGAAGACGCCACCGATTGCCCAATGCGGAGCCGGCCCAACGAGGCGCCGCATGAGGCGGCGCCGGCCCCCCGCAGCAAAGGTAGCATGGCGAAGTGTCGGCCGGGTGGGCAGCGACGGCGCGCTCATGGCCACGGGTACCAGAACGGAAGACGAGATTCCCGCTCGGCATCCTCGCGCGTCAATCCGATGTCGTTGAGCATGTGCTCATCAAGCCACGGCAGGTCGCGACGCTGTCGGCTGCGCGCCCACATTCGAGAGAGTGCGGCGCAGACTGAAGCAATGCCGCGCGCCAGGTTTCGAACCAACTGCGCTAGTCCTCCATGTACCGCCCTCCGGGGGGCCCGGAGCGCGACGGCGAGAGCCGGCAGAGTTCCCATAATGTCCCCATTTGGTCTGAGGTTGTATCCTTTCTGAGAGCATTATGCTTGACATTGTATGGAGTCAATAAGATTATTGTCACCATGACAATCTGGTGCCCCAACTTAGAAGACCGCGAGGGTCCGGCGTATCTCGGCATTGCCGACGCGCTGGCGGCAGACATCCAGTCTGGCCGACTAGCCGAGGGAACTCGACTTCCGACCCATCGGGAACTGGCGGAAGCGCTGGGCGTGACCGTGGGCACAGTCACGCGCGCCTACAATGAGGCCCAACGCCGCAACCTGATCAGCGGGGAAGTCGGACGGGGCACGTTCGTGGGTGGCCGGACGGACGCGCTACCGATCCAACTGGCGCCAGCCGAAGCCGGCTTGATTGATCTGTCGTTGAACCGCGCGATCCAAGGCCTGACGGGGCGCGATTTGGCCGAGGCCTTGCGCCGGCTGGCCGAGTCGCCGGACCTCGGCCGCCTGCTCGACTACCAGTCCGATCCCGGCTCGCCCTCTCACCGGGCGGCCGCGGCGGCCTGGCTCAGTCGCGCGGGGTTGACCGCTTCACCCGATCAGGTGGTGCTGACTACCGGTGCCCAGAACGGCATCACGACAGTCCTCTCCGCCATCACCCACCCGCACGACACCATCCTTACCGAGTCGCTCACGTATCCGGGGGTCAAGGCCGCCGCGCGGCTCCTGCATCTGGAGATTGAGGGTCTGCCCCTGGATGCGCACGGCATTGTTCCCGATGCGCTGGAACGGGCGTTGCGCACGGGTCCAGGGCGAGTGCTGTACACGGTACCCACGCTGCAAAATCCGACCACTTGCGTCATGCCGATGGAGCGCCGCGCGGCGCTGGTCCAGCTCTGCCGCCATTACGATGTCACGCTGATCGAGGACAGCGTATACGGCTTTTTGGTCGAAGACGCGCCGCCGCCGCTGGCTCGACTTGCCCCCGAGCGCACGTATTACCTGGACAGCACGTCGAAGCTGCTCGGCGGGGGCCTCCGGGTGGGCATCGTGCTGGCTCCGCCCGGCCAGACGATCCAGCAGGCCGCGCAGCGCGTGGCCGCCCAGGTGCGCGCCGCAAGCGGCATCGTCACGCCCTTGACGGCCGAACTGGCGCGCCGTTGGTACGAGGACGGCACCGCGGACCGGCTGGTCGTGGAACAGCGGGCCGAGGCCCGGCGCCGTCAACGCCTCGCGAAACGGCTGCTGGATCCATTCCCCTTCCATGCCGCTCCGACCGCGCCGATGCTATGGCTGCCGCTGCCGGCGACATGGCGGATGGATGACTTCGTCTTCCAGGCTCGCAATCGGGGAGTGGCCGTCACCCCCGGTTCAGTCTTTGCGGCGGGGCGGGAGCCACCTCCGAACGCGGTGCGCGTATGCCTTGGCAGTATCGTAGAGGAGCGGCTCAGCAGAGGTCTGGCGATTCTGGCCGACCTGCTGGGCCAGTCCCCCGAGGCGGGGCTGCCACGTGCCTGACGGGCCCGGCACGGACTTCTTTCACGCCAGCGGCGTTGAAAGCGGGCGGCGGAATTTCCGTCGAATCTGCCTATTTTCCGCGTGCGCGGTGTGAAGTTTGCTAGGAATCGGGGTAGGATGCGACCCAAGGAGGGGTCTGGCCGCACGAAACGTCCGAAAAAGGGATTGGCCTGTCCTGTGTTCGGGTCGCTGCCGGTACGCGCAGGGCTAGGCACGGCGGAAAAGTTGCCAGGAAGGTGACAGGTCCGGCGAATCCGGCGGTCCGCGACACACCATCCAAGGAGGGAAGAACACGCCGTGGGAACCTTACTGTTTCTCGTTCTGGGATTCGGCTCGCTGATCCTGGCCTACGTGATCGAGGGTGGGCACCTGGGTGGCCTGCTGGTGGGAACGGCGGCCATCATCGTGTTCGGGGGTACCTTCGGCGCGCTCGGCGTCTCGTTCCCCATGAAGGACATCAAGCGCCTGCTCTCGGTCCTGAAGGTCGCGTTCTCCGAGTCCAAGGGCAAGGTCATCGAGCAGATCTTCTTCTTCATCGACATCTCCTCCCTGGCGCGCAAGGAGGGCATCCTGGCCCTGGAGCGGATCATCAACTCCGAGGAGGGCCTGGACGCGATGACCAAGACGGGCCTGCAGCTCGTCGCCGACGGGGTTGAACACGAGCTGATCCGGGACATCCTCGACCTGTATGTGGAGAAGCTGAACGAGCGGCACAAGGAAGGGATCGAGATGTTCGAGGCCGCGGGCGGGTTCGCGCCGACCATGGGTATCGTCGGAACCGTGATGGGACTGGTGCACGTACTCAGCAACCTGAGCGATCCGGGCAGCCTGGGCCCCTCCATCTCGGTGGCCTTCATCGCGACGCTCTACGGCATAGCCTCGGCGAACCTGTTCTGGCTGCCGATCGGCACGAAGCTCAAGGCGCTGAACAAGATCGAGCTGAACCAGAAGCAGATCACGATCGA
>JBGOTW010000105.1:0-12803 GCA_041476685.1 bacterium
CGCCTATGCCGACGAGATCGCCGCGCTCGGCAAGCTCGGCTGCACCTACCTGCAGCTCGACGACACGAGCCTGGCCTACTTGAACGACCCGAAGCAGCGCGAGCACATGAATCAGCTCGGCGGCGACGGCGCCAGCCAGCACCTCACCTACATCCGCGTCATCAACCAGGCCCTCGCCAACAAGCCGCAGGGGATGACCGTCTGCACGCACATGTGCCGCGGCAACTTCCGCTCCTCCTGGGTGGCCTCGGGCGGCTACGACCATGTGGCCGAGGCCCTCTTCGGGCAGCTCAAGGTGGACGGCTTCTTCCTCGAGTACGACGACGCCCGCTCCGGCGGCTTCGAGCCGCTGCGCTTCGTGCCGAAGGGCAAGCTCGTCGTGCTCGGCCTCGTCACGACGAAGAAGGGGGCGCTGGAGAAGAAGGACGACCTGAAGCGCCGGATCGACCAGGCGGCGAAATACGTGCCGCTGGACCAGCTCTGCCTCAGCCCCCAGTGCGGGTTCTCCTCGACCGTGGACGGGAACACGCTCACGCCCGAGGAGCAAACCGCGAAGCTGCGCCTGGTCGTCGAAACGGCGCGGGAGGTGTGGGGATAGCGGCGCCGGCGGGGGCAGCGGCGCACCGCCGTGGGATTCCGGGTAGGATGGGCTGGAGTGGCGGCCGGCGCGATGCATCGCTCTGCGGAACTCGTCCTTTTCGGACGAGCATTCACAGTCACGGCCCTCTAACGGGTACCGGCAACGGATCAGTAAGTTGGTATGAATCGCAAAAGCGAACCCAACGCTCGGTCAGGCCAGACCGCGCTCAAAGACCCGCTGTGAAGACGCGGCCGCCGAATATAGTGTAAATGGATCAGCGGATTATCACGAATCACAAAGTCGCACCCCACTCGCGGCCAGTCCAGCACACGCTCTCAAGCACCCGGCGCGAGCACGCCGTTTCCGAAGAAAGATTTAGCGTATCAGCCGGTTATAAAAAATCACGAAATCGAACCCACCGCAGCGGATCCGCCGGTTAGCCCCTATGCCATTCCGGGATATCCAGGGACAGGCAGCCGCCGTGGCGGTGCTGCAACGCATGGTGGCGCGGGAGCGGGTGCCGGGGGCGCTGCTGTTCCTGGGGCCGCACCATGTCGGCAAGCGCACCTCCGCGCTGGCTTTGGCGCAGGCGCTCAACTGCGAGCGGCCGCTTGTCAATGCCGCCTCAGCGGGGCCGCCGGAGGCGAGCGCGGCTGGGGGCTCGAGCGGCGGGGCGGCAGGGCCGGACGCTTGCGGCGCATGCCCGTCCTGCCGGATGATCGCCGCGGGGTCGCACCCGGACGTGGAGGTGGTGGCGCCGGAGGGGCAGTTCATCAAGATTGACCAGATTCGCGCCGTCGGCGACCGGCTCGGGCTGAACCCGCTGCAGGCCAGGCGGCGCTTCATCGTGCTGGCGCAGGCGGAGCGGCTCAACGTGCAGGCGGCCAACGCCTTCCTCAAGACGCTGGAGGAGCCGCCGGCGGACACGACGCTGGCGCTGTGCGCGGCGGAGACGGCGCTGCTGCCGGAGACGATCGTGTCGCGCTGCCTGCCCGTGCGGTTTGCGCCGCTGCCGGAGGCGGTGCTGCGGTCGCTGCTGCGCGGCCGGCCGGAGGCGCGCACCCCGCAGCGCGGCCGCTCCCCGGCATCCGCTGCGCCGGCTCGCGCAACGGAGCCCGCCCTGGACGGGCCCGTGCTCGATTTCGCCGTGTGCATCGCCCAGGGCACGCTGCGGCCGGACCTGCAAGCGCAGGCCGGCGCGTGGTACGCGCTGCGGGAGGAGCTGCTGGCGGCGCTGGAGGAGCTGACGGCCGGCGGAGACCTGCTCGGCGAGCGGCTCACGCGCTTCAGCGCGAAGGGGAGCGGGGACTTCGTGCTCGAATGGCTGGAGACCTGGTGGCGGGACGTGGCGGTGCTGGCGGCGGGGGGCGGGCCGGAGCGTCTGATCAACGCCGACCGGCGCGACGCGCTCGCCGCCTGGCCGGAGCGGATGGGCGTGCGCGATGCGCTCGCGTGTCACCGCCGCGTGGTCGCCACGCGCGAGGCGCTGACGCTCAACGTCAATGCGACGCTGGCCCTGGAAGGCCTGTGGCTGGCGTTCAAGCACACCCTGCACGATGCGGGGAGCGGACCGGCACGGCGTCAGCCGCAAATCGCCGGCGAGCCGCAATGACTGCGCCAGCCGCAGACCGCCGGCCAGCCGCAGACCGCCGGCGAGCCGAGGATTGTCGCCGCGCCACCGACAGGGAGGTTGCCATGATGCGAAGGCCGGGGCACATGTCCTCTGCGCCATTCCCGCGGCGGATAACCCGTCTCACGTTGCTGCTTGCGGGCCGGCGGCGTGCGGGCCTGCTGCTGGCGGGCCGGCGGCTGGCGGGCTTGCTGCTGGCGGGTCTGCTGCTGGGGTCGGCCGGGGCCGCGCGCGCCGATCCGGGGCCGCAGGAGCAGCACAAGACCGAGGCCCAGGCCGTCGAAGCCTTCCGGCGCATCATGACCCTGTGGCGCGAGGAGGTGTACTTCGAGCTGTACGACCAGGGCACGCAGTCGAGCAAGGCGCGCATTACCCGCGAGGAGTTTGCGCAGCGCATGGTGCAGCTCGAATGGCTGCCCGAGGGCGAAATCAACCCGCGCTTCCTCAAGGCCGAGTACCGCTTCCGCACGCAGGTCTATATCCAGGCGCGCATTCCCTACCGCAACAAGTTCAACGTGGGTGAGCCCTTTGCCAAGGATCAGACCGTGCTGCTGCTGCAGGAAGACGGCCAGTGGCACCTCGACCTGGTGCAGCTCGTGCGCTCGCCGTACGTGCAGTGAGGGAGGCACCCGTCGCTGGAGTGCAGCGACCACTCTGGCCAGGGGAAGGGCAGCCTGGAGCCGGACGCCCGCGCGAGGCCGGAACTGCACAGGGCGGGCCGGGGCGGCAGCTCGGCGCGAACTGCGCAGAACACGCGGAACGTGCGCGCTGGAAGGTGCGCGGCATGCGCGCCATCCGTGCCATTCGTGCCATCCCTGCGAAGGCCCCGCGCTGGAAGGCGCGCGATTGACACCGCGCCGGCAGGCGCGCGATTGACACCGGGGCGCCGTCTGTTATCGTGGCGGCACCGAATGTGTGACGGCACTCGACCCGGTGCGATACCGCCCGCGGCGCAGGCTGGACGCGAAACGCGGCGGGCCGAAGGCGCTCACCCTGACCGAATGACGACTGGACTGGAAGGATCGCAATGGAACCGGGAAGCCTGCAACTGTCGTTCACGGTGTTCTTTGCCGCCGCGATCGTGATGGTCGGCGTGGTGGCGCTGCTGGTCAGCCTGTTCATCCGCAAGGCGCACTGAGCCAGGCCGCACTGAGCCAGGCCGCACTGAGCCAGGCCGCACTGAGCCAGGCCGCACCGAGGCGGGGCACGCATTGGCCCCGCTCCGTCGCGCGTCCCGGCGGCCGGCAGCGCCGAAGCGCGAGCCGCGCGGCCGTCATGCGCGCTCCGCCACGGGCAGACCGCAGACGGGCACCATGCGCCGACGGCCCCGGCCGTGGCGCACGGGGCCGCACGCCGCTCCCGCCTATTTCTTCTCTTCCAGCACGGCCACCGCCTCGATCTCGATCATGAAGTCCGGGCTCGCCAGGCTCTGCACCACCAACAGGGTATTGGGCGGGCAGGGCTCGGGGAAGTTCAGCGCCCGCACCTTGCGGTACCCTTCCAGCGAGGCGTAGTGGGTGATGAACGTCGTCATCTTGACGATGTTCTGCAGGCTCCCGCCCGCCTCGGTGAGGATGGCCTTGATGTTGGCGTAGACCTGCTTGGCCTGGGCCTCGATGTCGCCCTTGCCGATGAGCTTGCCGCCCTTGTCCTGGGCGACCTGTCCGGCGAGGTAGAGCGTATTGCCCGCCCGGGCACAGTGGGAATAGCCCGTCGTCTTGTGCACCGAATTGAGCTTGAGGATGGTGTGAGCCGGCATGGCTGCCTCCGTGTGGGGTGGCTGGACCGCCCTTGCGGGGCGGACTGGAGGCAGCAGCATAGCGCGAGACGCGGACCCGTGCATCCCCCCCGCGCGCGGCGGAACGCCGGGGCGGCGCGAGGGACGCGATTCCTCTCTACCGGCCTGAAGTGGATTGCGGCTCGCTGCATGGCCCGCGGGTCGGCGTGCCGGGCGCCGCACGGCAGCCGCGCGCGGCGCGCGAGGGCGGGCCGCGCAGGACCGGCTAGCGCCGCTTGTGCTCGAGCTGCAGGCGCTTCTTCATCGCGATGAGATCGGACTCCACGTTCGGAGAGCCCGCGCCCAGTTCCTTGAAGCGCCGCTCGAGCTGGTCGCCGCGGAATTCGCGGGCCAGCTCCTTGCGGGCGTCGGAGACGGCGACCATGTGCTCGATCTTCTCCTCCATGCGCTGCACGGTCTCCAGGGCGCCGGCGCCGTGGATGCCTTCCAGGGTCTTGTGGATCTGGTTCTGGGCCTCGGCGCGGCGCTGCTTGGAGACGAGCACGGTCTTCTGGCGCTTGATTTCGGCGATCTTCTGCTGGAGCTCCCGGAGCGCCTCTCTCAGCGCGACGACGTTGGTGGCTTGCGCCTCCAGCTCCACGCCGAGCTGGACGGCGCTGCGCGCATGGTCGTTCTTGCGCTGCAGGGCCTCGCGCGCGAGGGCGTCGTCCTCCTTCTCGACCGCCAGCACCGCCCGCTCCTGCCACTTCTTCACCTCGGCCTCCTCCTTGGCCAGGGTCTTCTCCATCCGCTTCTCGTCCGCGATCGCATGGGCGACCTGATCCTTGGCCTTGCGGTAGGCCCCCTCCATGTCCGCGATCGTCTGCTCGAGGATCTGGGCGGGGTTTTCCGCCTTGGTCACCAGGGCGTTCAGGTTCGCCTGGATGACGGTGATGAATCGCGACAGAATGCCCATCCCGCCTCCTTGGAAGATGCGCCGTCCGGGGGCATGCGCTCCGGAACCTCACCGCGCCCTGCGGGCAACCCTGCCCGGCGCTTGCGCCACCCCACCCCGCCGCTTGCCCAGGCAACCGCCGGGAGGGGCAGGGATGGGGTGCCGTTTGGCCGCGCCCAGGCCCAGCGCCCGTGGCCGCGCCCAGGCCCAGGGCCTGCCACGCTGCCCGCCTACTTGAGGAGCTGCCCCGCCTGCATGATGCCGGCCTGCCCTTGCGCGGCGATGTGCCGGCTCGCCGCCGCCAGATCCTGCTCCGGCTTCAGGTTCGCCGCCGCCACGGCCATCGGCAGGTTGACCCCCGTGATCACCTCCACCGAGCGCTCGTCCAGGTGGGACAGGGCGAGCGTCCCGGGCGTGCCGCCGAACAGGTCCACCAGGATGATGACTCCGGCGCCCTTGTCGCTGCGCTTGATCAGGGCTGACAGCCGCTCGGAGGAAGCGCGCGGTTCCTCCCCCGGCTGGAAGATGAAGGCCTTCAGCGGCGTCTTGCGGCCCAGGATCAGTTCCGTGGCGGCCACAATCGCCTCGGCCAGGGCCCCGTGGGTGGCCACGATCAGGCCGATGCCGCTCGTGCTCATGGCTCGTGCTCCCCCGGCGGTCTCTTCCGCGACCCCCCGTCCTCCTGCGCAGTGAAGGGGAAACCGGCGCTGGCGCCGGTTCCCTAACGAGTACCGAAGTTGGCGCTATCCTGCAATGGCGGCGGGGCGACCAGGGCAGGCGCGCCCCCGGCGTGAGGTGCCGCGCCGGCTCAGGCCACGAACGCCGCCCCGATCTCGCCCAGCCGCGTGAACTCCACCCGCACCCGGTCGCCGGGCTGCACGGGGATGCTGCTGACGATCGAGCCGGTCAGCAGCACCATCCCCGCCCGGAGCGACAGCCCCAGCTCCGCCAGCTTGTTGGCCATGAACACCACCGACAGCAGCGGGTTGCCGAGCACCTCGCTGGCCGTGGCCGAGGCGACCTGCCGGCCGTTGCACGAGAGCACCATCCCCTCGCGGCGCAGGTCGATCCCGGGCGGAGTCAGCGCCGTGCCGAAGAGATGCGCCCCGTTGAAGGTGTTGCAGCAGATCGTGTGCTGGAGCGTGCGGCGCAGCGCCGTCGCGCTGAAATCCGTGCGAATGTCGCCCACCTCGATCGCGGGAACGTAGCCTGCGATGGCGGCCAGCGCGGACTGGGCCGTGACGCCGGGTCCGGCCAGGTCGCGCGCGAGCACGACTCCCACTTCCGGCTCCACCGTGCCCTTGAGGAAACCGGCCAGGCTGACCGGTTCGGCCTCGCTGCGCCCGCGCGAAGCGAGCAGCGTCCCCAGCACCGGGGTGTCGATCCCCTCCCGCTGCTGCATGGCCTTGCTCGTCAGCGCCGCCTTGTAGCCCACGATGCGGTCGCCCTGCCGCACGCGGCGCTGCATCAGCTCGGCCTGGATGCGGTAGGCCGCCGCCACGGTCAGCTTCGGATCCTGCGCCGTGATCTCCGTCACGGGCGCGGAGGAAGCGAGCCGCTGCTCGATCCATTGGATCAGCGCGGCGCGGGACTTGCTCTTGAACGCCATGGCGATATTCCGGGACGAAGGGTAGGAAGGATGTGGCCCCGGCGCGCACCGGGACCGATGCCGCGCTTGTAGCGGATGGACGCGCCCCGCGCCAGTCCCGCCCTGAAGCGGCTTGGCGAGTTTCTCCCTTCCCGGAGCTATTCCGATGGCTGCATACGTCATTGTTGAAACCGAGATCACCGATCCCGGCAAGTACGAGGAGTACCGCAAGCGCGCGCCCGCCGCGATCTCAAAGTTTGGCGGCAAGTATCTCGTGCGTGGCGGAACCCTGAGCGTGCTGGAGGGAGACTGGAAACCGTCGCGTCTCGTCGTGCTGGAATTTCCCACGCTGAAGGCCGCGCAGGAGTGTTTCCAATCGCCGGACTACTTGGCCGCGAAGCAATATCGCCAGGGCGCCGCCCGCATGCGCGTGATCGCCGTCGAAGGGACGTAGGCGCGGGCGGCGGGCGGCCTCGTCCCGCGCCTTGACTTGGCCGGGCCGCTGCGGTCAGGTCGGGACTATGGACGATCCGGCGGCGGTGCGCGTGGGGCTCGTCGGCTGCGGGACGCTGGGCCAGGCGATCCTGCGCGCGCAGGCGGAGGGCCGGCTCAAGGCGCGCGTGGTGGCCGTGACCAGCCGCTCGGCGGACAAGGCGCGGGCGTTCCTGGCGCGGCTGCCGGGTGCGCCGCCAACGGAACTTCCACAACCATCCGTCCCGCGCTACCTGGAGCTCGAAGCGCTCATCGCGGACTGCCATCTGATCGTGGAGGCGGCGGGCGCGCCCGTCGTGGTTGACCTGGCGCGGCGCTGCTTCGCGGCGGGCAAGGACCTGCTCGTCATCAGCACCGGCGCGTTGCTCGATCATCCCGAGGTATTCGACCAGGCGCGGGAGCGCGGCTGCCGCCTGATCCTGCCTTCCGGCGCCATCGCGGGGATTGACGGAATCAAGGCCGCCTGCCGCGGCCGGATCGACAAGCTCACCCTGACGACCCGCAAGCCCCCGGGCGGGCTGGCCGGCGCGCCCTACCTGCGGCAGCGCGGCATCCATCTCGACGGGCTGACGGAGGAACGCGAGGTGTTCTACGGGCCGGTGCGCGACGCGGTGCGCGGGTTTCCCGAGAACGTGAACGTGTCGGCGACCGTCAGCCTCGCCGGGCTCGGCCCGGACCGGACGTTCATCCGCATCCTGGCGGTGCCGGGCCTGGAGCGGAACTGCCATACCATCGAAGCGGAAGGGGAGTTCGGAGCGCTGAAGGTGGAGATCCAGAACATCCCCACGGAGAATCCGAAGACCGGCCGCCTGACGGCCATGTCCATCCTGCGCGCCATCGAGGACGCCGTGGACCCGGTGCGGATCGGGGGCTGACGCGGCGCGGGGCCTCGTTCCCGCCGCGCCGCGGCCCCCCAAGCGGGCGGCCGTGTACACAGCGAGTCCAGAGCGGAGAGCGGCATGAAAGACTTCAAGGGCAAGGTGGCCGTCGTCACCGGCGCGGCCAGCGGGATCGGCAAGGCGCTGGCGCTGGAGCTGGCGAAGCGCGGCTGCGGCCTGGTGCTCGCCGATATCGAGGCGGCGTCGCTGCAAGCCGCGGAGCGGGAGGTCGCGCAGCTGGGCGGGCCGGTCATCGGCAAGGTGACCGACGTGGCCCAGCGCGAAGCGGTGCTGGCGCTGGCCGAGGCCGCCTACGCGGAATTCCCCTCCGTGCACATCGTCTGCAACAACGCGGGCGTCGCCAGCTGGGGCGGGCTGGAGACGGCGCGGCACGAGGACTGGCAGTGGGTGATCGGGGTCAACCTGTGGGGCGTCATCCACGGGATCGAGGCGTTCGTCCCGCGCATGGTGCACCAGGCGCGCCAGGGCCAGCTCGGCGAGGCTCACATCGTCAACACGGCGTCCATGGCGGGCCTGATCGCCAGCAAGGGCCTGGGCATCTACAACACGACCAAGTACGCGGTGGTCGGGCTGTCCGAGACGCTGCAGAAGGACTTGCGCGACTACGGCATCGGCGTGTCGGTGCTCTGCCCGATGGGCGTGACGACCCGCATCCGCGAGAGCGAGCGCAACCGGCCCGCGGCCCTCAGGCGGCCCGTGTCCAACGAGCGGCCCCAGGAGCTGCTCGGCGAGTACATCTCCGCCGAGCGGGCCGCGGCGCTGGTGCTGGCGTGCATGGAGGCCAACCAGCTTTACGTGGTCACGCACCCGGAGTCCGAGCCGTTCCTCGACCGGCGCTTCCAGCGCATCAAGGAGGCGTACAAGTTCCTCAAGGGGAAGTAAGGGGCTCCGGCTAGCGCGCGCGGGTTGCCGCCACCGTCACCGGGGCTTCCCGGTAGCGGTCGGGAAACGCGCGCTTCAGGTGCGCGAGCTTGGGCATGTCGTTGAACACGATGTAGGGCTGATCCGGATGCAGGAGCAGGTAATCCTGGTGGTACCCTTCGGCCGGGAAGAAGCCCTTGAGCGGATCGACGCGCGTCACGACCGGCTTGGCAAAGGCGCGCGCGCCGTTGAGCTGCGCGATGTACGCCTGGGCGACGCGCTGCTGGGCGGCGTCCGCGGTGAAGATGGCGGAGCGATACTGCGTTCCCACGTCGGGGCCCTGGTAGTCGAGCTGGGTCGGATCGTGGGCGACGGAGAAGAAGATGCGCAGAATCTGCCCGTAGGTGATCTGGGCCGGGTCGAACGTGACCTCGACCGACTCGGCATGGCCGGTCGTCCCCGTGCTCACCAGCTCGTAGTGCGCCGTGCCTACCGCGCCGCCCGCGTAGCCGGACACCGCGCGCTGCACGCCCTTG
This sequence comes from bacterium, assembly GCA_041476685.1. GTDB lineage: Bacteria > SAR324 > SAR324 > SAR324 > JACQKK01 > JBGPEV01. The sequence goes on from JBGOTW010000105.1 coordinate 9,259, forward strand.
ACGTGCTCGAACACCGCCTGCACGCCCCAGAAGCAGCCGCCGGCGAAGACCGCGGTCTGCGCGCCCGGCTTGGCGGGCTTGGGCAGGTCGAGCGCGGGCGCGGGCAGGGCCGTCGCCCCTTGCTGCGCGGCCGCCTCCCGCACCATGGCCGCCCCGGGGATCAGCATCAGCAGCGCGGCCGCGGCGGCGCGCAGGGCCTTCGGCATCTTCAATAGTGTCGACATCGCTCGCTCCATGGCGAAAAGATTGGAAGAGTCAGGCCCGCGCCGTGAACTTGAGCGCCGCCGAATTCATGCAGTAGCGCAGGCCCGTGGGCCGCGGACCGTCGTCGAACACGTGACCGAGATGGGAGTCGCAACGCGCGCATTCGACCGCAACGCGTCTCATGAACAGGCTGCGATCCTCGATTTCGGACACGTTGTGCTTGGAGATCGGCGCCCAGAAGCTCGGCCAGCCGGTGCCCGAGTCGAACTTCGTCGCCGCATCGAACAGCGCCGTGTCGCAGCAGACGCACGTGTACATGCCCGCGGCGTGGTTCTGGTCGTACTTGCCCGAGAACGGCCGCTCGGTGCCGGCATGGCGGGTAACCTCGAAGGCCTTCCGCGGCAGTTGCTTGCGCCATTCGGCCTCCGCCTTGACGACCCTGGCCTCGCGCACCGTGCCCAGGCTCTTGCCCGCGGGCGAGAAGTTCTCGATCAGCACCTCCTGCGAAACCGCCGTCGCGCCCTTAGCCATACCCCCTCCCCATTTGAATGCCGCACTGCCGAATACCGCACCGCCGAAGGCCGCACCGCCCAGCCACGCGGCCGCGGAAGTCAGCCACGTCCGCCGGGACAGGGTTGGCGCTGGCACGGCGGCGCCTGGTTTGAACTTGCCTTGAGACATGCGGACTCTCGCGTTGTCGTCCGTGCAGCGTTGGCCGCGCTCGACCGGGGAGCGCATCTCGCTTCCATTTTGGGTGAATACTGCCCCAACCCGCTGTCGTGCCTCAAAGCCCCACGTCCGGAAGCCGGGTGATCCGCCGCATTCCCCGGCGTCTGAGAGATCATTCGGCGCGGATGCCAGGAGGTTACAGCGCCTGAAGCCGGACGTCCAAGTCCCGGAGGGGATTCCGCTCGTTCGGCCGGCTGCGCCGAGACCGGCTCCCTTCCGCCGGCAAAATCTGCTTATGCTGCCGGAGGCCCCGGGTGGATCCGCCGTGTGGGAGGTCGCCGGAGGCCGTGGCAGCGTCCGCATTGCCGACGGGCCGCGGACGCACCCCATTGCGGTTCCCTCGTTCGATCCAGCGGAGCGAATTCCATGCACCCGTTGCAAGGCATCAAGGTGCTCGATCTGTCGCGCCTGGCGCCCGGCCCGTTCGCCACGATGGTGCTGGCGGACCTGGGCGCCGACGTGTTGATGATCGAGGCGCCGAAGGGTAAGACGTCCACCATCCCCTGGGCGCGCAGCCAGGACCCCGAGCGCGCGAACGCCCTCGATCCCCTGCGCCGCAACAAGCGCAGCCTCGTGCTCAACCTGAAGGACCCGCGCGGCCAGGAGATCTTCCGCAAGCTCGTGCCGACGGTGGACGTCGTCGTGGAGGGCTTCCGCCCGGGCGTGATGAAGCGCCTCGGCGCCGACTACGAGACGCTCAGCGCGCTCAATCCGCGCGTGATCCTGTGCTCGGTGACCGGCTACGGGCAGACCGGCCCGTACGCGGACCAGGTCGGCCACGACATCAACTACATCTCCATCGCCGGGATGTTGGGCATGATCGGCTGGCCGGACACGCCGCCCGCCATTCCCCTCAACATCCTCGCGGACTTTGCCGGGGGCGGGCTGCACGGCGCCCTGGCCGTGATGGCGGCGCTGATCGCGCGGCAGACCACCGGGCGTGGCCAGCACGTGGACGTGGCCATGACCGACGGGGTGATGTACCTGATGGCGACGTGGATCCGCAACGTGCTGGCCGGCGACCCCGCGCCCCAGCGCGGCCAGACGCTCCTCAGCGGCATCGTCCCCCAATACAACGTGTACGAAACGAAGGACGGGAAGTGGGTCAGCCTCGGGGCGCTGGAGACGAAGTTCTGGGAGAACCTGTGCCGCGTAATGGAGACGCCCCAGTACTCCGGCCGCTCGATGGACCCCGCCATGTTCCCCGAGGCGCGCAAGGTCTTCGCGGACAAGTTCAAGACGAAGACGCGCGACGAGTGGATTCGGATCCTGACGAGCGTCGAGATCTGCGCCGCGCCGGTCTATGACTTGGCCGAGGCGCTGGACGATCCCCACAACCGCGCGCGGGGCATGGTCACCGAGCTCTCCCACCCGAAGGCGGGAAAAATCCGCCAGGTCGGAATCGGCCCGAAGTTCTCCGACACGCCCGGCGCCGTGCGCAAGCTCGCCCCGCTCGAAGGGGAGCACACCCAGTCGGTGCTCACGGGCCTGGGCTATACGCCGGCGGAGATCGAGACGATGAGAAAGGCGGGCGCTGTAGGATAGTATGGGGATGGCGCGACGCGGCGGGAGTGCGGCGCGGTAGGGGCGCGACGCCTCCACGAAACAGAAAAGGCGGCCGGCCCCGTTCATCCGGGAACCGCGCCGCCTTTCCGTTCTTCACTGGAGTGGAACGGCCGCCCCTCGCCGCCTTCCCTCAGCGCTGGGCTTGCGCCCTGCACTGCGTGGAGAAGCCGCCGGGAGCCGGGCGGTTACATCATGTCCATCCCGCCCATCCCGCCGCCCATCCCGCCGCCGCCCGGCATGGGCGGTGCGGCTTCCTTCTCCTTCGGCTTCTCGAAGATCGCCGCCTCGGAGGTGAGCACCAGGCCCGCCACGGACGCCGCGTTCTCCAGCGCGACGCGGGTGACCTTGGCCGGGTCGATGATGCCGGCCTTGATCATGTCCACGTATTCCTCCTTCTGCGCGTCGAAGCCCTCGGTCTCGCTCTTCGAGTTGCGCACGTGGTCGACGATCAGGGCGGATTCGAGCCCGGCGTTCTCCACGATGTTGCGGATCGGCGATTCGATGGCCTTCAGCACGATGCGCGCGCCCACGAGTTGGTCGCCGTGGAGCCGCTTGGACTTGATGCCATCCTCGATCGCCTTGGTGCAGCGCAGCAGGGCCACCCCGCCGCCCGGCACGATCCCTTCCTCGATCGCCGCGCGGGTCGCATTGAGCGCGTCCTCGACGCGGGCCTTCTTCTCCTTCATCTCCACTTCGGTCGAGGCGCCGACATGGATCACCGCGACGCCGCCGGCCAGCTTGGCCAGCCGCTCCTGCAGCTTCTCGCGGTCGTAGTCGGACGTGGTCTCCTCGATCTGGGCGCGGATCTGGTTGATGCGGGACTTGATGTCGGCCTGCTTGCCGGCCCCGTCAATGATGGTGGTGTTGTCCTTGTCGATCACGACGCGCTTGGCCCGGCCGAGCTGGTCCAGGCGCAGGTCCTCGAGCTTCATGCCCATCTCCTCGGAGACGACGTTGCCCCCGGTGAGGATGGCGAGATCCTGCAGCATCGCCTTGCGGCGGTCGCCGAAGCCAGGCGCCTTGACGGCCGACCCGCGCAGCGTGCC
>JBGOTW010000106.1:0-12745 GCA_041476685.1 bacterium
GCCGCCGGCGAGCCGCCCACGACCAAGGGCTATCCCCCGTCCGTGTTCGCGATCCTGCCCAAGCTGCTGGAGCGGGCGGGCATGTCGGGCAGCGAAGGCTCCATCACCGGCATCTACACCGTCCTCGTCGAGGGCGACGACCCGAACGATCCGATCGGCGACGCCGTGCGCTCGATCGTGGACGGCCACATCTTCCTCAGCCGCGACCTGGCCGCGCGCGGGCAGTTCCCCGCGGTGGACGTGCTCGCCAGCACGAGCCGGGTCATGACGGACGTCGTCACCGACCGGCACAAGCGCCTCGCCCAGGCCTTCGTCAGCACGCTGGCCAGCTACAAGGAGGCCGAGGACCTGATCAACATCGGCGCGTACGTGCGCGGCAGCAATCCGCGCATTGACTACGCGCTGACGAAGATCAACGGCATGATCGAATTCCTCAAGCAGCCGATCGAGGAGCGGGCCTCCCTGCCCCAGGCGGAGGCGATCCTGCAGCAGATGTTCGCGGACTACAAGTTCTAGGCTCCCGGCTTTACGCCTCCGATTGACAATCTATTTCGCGCCGCCTAGGTTTCAAGGCGAAGGGGATGGAGTCCCCCGCTAACCGCCATACCGGCTGATGACTCCTGCCACGTGAAGGCTTGTGGCGGGAGCGCGCGATGCCGAATCCGCAGTTCTCCACTCGTAGCCCAACCTGTTCATCCTCGCCGCGAGGACCCGCCGGGTCTTTGCGCGGCGGCGCGGGCTTGGCCCTGCCGGGGCCGTGTCCCCGTCCTGGGCCGCCCGAGAGTCCCGGGCGAAGGAAAATGCCAGCGCGAACCTGTGGTTGGCTTCGGCCCTGCGGGACGCGCTGGCGCCGATCGCAGCGGTCGTCTCCATCCGGGTCAAAATTCCCGTTGATTCCACGCCAGCGACGCGACCCTCCCCCACGGTGGTGGCTGCGGAGTCAGCGCGCACCCGGCGGCGGGTTGAGGGGGAGCTGGAGCGAAAGATCCGTTGAGTTGCCTTCACGTTCCGGGGACATCCGGGGTCAACAACTCCGCTGCCGGCAGGTCGCAGCAAGGGAGACACGGCCATGACCGAGATCTGGACGCAAGCGGCTCTATGGTTAGGCTTGGCACTCGTTGCCACATTGGCCTCGATCTGGCTGCGCATCGCCACGGCGCTCTCCGAAATCGTCATCGGGACCATCGCCCAGGTCGTCATTGGCGCGGTGCTGGGTGCGGCCCTGCTTGCCGGCGACGCGTCCTGGCTCAGATTCTTGGCCGGTGCCGGGGCGATCCTGCTCACCTTTCTCGCCGGCGCCGAACTGGACCCGGCCGTATTCCGGCGCGAGTGGAAAGAGGCGCTGGCCGTGGGGCTGGTGAGCTTCGCCGCGCCCTTCCTCGTCTGCGCCGCGGTCGCCCGTTACCTGCTGGGTTGGGATGTGCAACCATCGTGGCTGGCCGGCATCGCGATGTCCACGACCTCCGTCGCCGTCGTCTACGCCGTCATGCTCGAATTCGGCCTGAATGCGACCGATTACGGCAAGACCGTGTTGGCGGCCTGCTTCATCACCGACCTGGCAACCGTCCTCACCCTGGGTCTGATGTTCGCTCCCTTCACCTACAGGACCGCCGTATTTGCGGGAGGCAGCCTCGCCGCATTCGTCGTGCTGCCCTGGCTCACGCCACGCTTCTTCCGGCGGTTTGGAAACCGCCCTTCGGAGCTGGAGGCGAAATTCCTCATGCTGTGTCTGCTGGGATTGGGCGCGCTGGCGACCTGGGCGGACAGCGAAGCGGTGCTGCCCGCCTATATTGTCGGCATGGTGCTGGCGGGAACGGTGGGGAAGGATCACGTGCTGGTCCGGCGCTTGCGGACGCTGACCTTCGGCCTGCTGACCCCGTTCTATTTCATCCGCGCGGGCTCCCTCGTCTCCCTGCCAGCCTTGGTGGCCGCGCCCGCCGCCTTTGTCGTGCTTCTGTTTGCCAAAATAGCCGCTAAGATAAGCGGCGTCTATCCGGTGACCCGGCTCCACCGCTCGCCGAGGGGAGTGGCCATGTACACCACGCTGCTGATGTCCACGGGCCTCACATTCGGCACCATCTCGGCGCTATTCGGCTTGTCGCATCGGGTGATCGACCAGGCCCAGTACTCCGCGCTCGTCGCCGCCGTGATTGCCAGCGCAGTGGTGCCCACGCTCATCGCCAATGCTTTCTTCCTGCCGCGGCACCTGCTGCCGGAGGAACCAGCCGGCGCCCGCGCAGCGCGGCCCGCGCCGGAAGGAGAGAAGCCATGATCCGCAATATCCTTGTCGGCTACGACGGCTCGGAGTCATCGCAACACGCCCTTGACTTCGCGCTGGACCTGGCCGGAAAATTCGGCAGCCGACTGCGCGTGCTCGCAGTGTCGCGGCCGCCGGACTTCGGCACGGAAGTGGAGACCGAGGCCATCATCGAACAATCGCGGCGGCACTTCACGGATATGCTGGAGTCCGTCAAGACCCGGCTCGCCGGCGGTCCAGTGTCCGCCACGTTTGAAGTCGCGGTCGGGCATCCGGCCGAGCAGATCATCCGCTATGCCGAACAGCACGGGATCGACCACATCGTATTGGGGCACCGCGGACACACGCTGTTCGATCGCTGGCTGATCGGTTCCGTCGCGCGCCAGGTCATCGCCTACGCGCGCTGCACGGTCACCATCATCCGGCGCTGATCGGATGGATGCGCGACCCGCGGCGCACGGTCGCGCCGCGGGCATTCGTGCGCCCCGCCCCCTGCCAGTGCCATGACGCTCACGCGGATTTGCCTGCGCGGGGTTCATCGCACCGCAAAGCCTTGCGTGGCGGCCGCGCGGCGTGAGTCCGGGTGCGCGCTCAGGGAGGCTGAACAAGTCCGCGCAGGGCGTCGGCGCGATCCACGATCCCGACCAGGCGGCGCTCCCCGTCCACGACAGCGGCGAGCTTATACTTGCCCTGCAGCATGGCGGCGATCGCCTGGCGCAGCGGCATCTCCTCCGCGGCGGTCAGGACGTCGGTGGACATCAGGTCCTTCGCCGCGCGCGCCTCCGCGTGCTGCTCCGCGGCCATCTCCGCCGCGGCCTGCCGCATGAAGGGCAGGCGGTGCATGAGCGAGCGGAGCGCCCCGGGCCGCAGCGAGGGCGTCACCCGGTCCAGCAGCTCGGCGTCCGTCACGATCCCGACGACGCGCCGCGCCTGGTCCACCACCACCGCGCGGTTGAGCCGCGTCGAGACGACCGCCTGCATCACCTCGCCCACGGGCGTGTCGGGATGCACCGTGGGCACGTCCTGCCGCATCACCCGGGCGATCGGCATGTCTCCGTTCAGCCCGACGTCGGCCCGTTCCGCCGCTTCGCCGGCAAAGCCTTCCGCGACCGTGCGCAGGAGATCCACCCGGCTGATCACGCCGGCGAGCCGGCCCTGGTCGTCGGTGACCGGCAGGCGCTTCAGGCGCCGGTGGGCCATCACGTCCGCCACCTGCGGCAGCGGCGTGGCGGCGTGCACGGTGACGGGAGCGGGGGTCATGATGTCGCCCGCGACCTTGTGATTCTGGGCGAGCCGCGCAAGTTCCGCCTGGAACTCGGCGGGGTTCAGGCTGGGCAGCAGCTCCATCCGCGCGCCCAGCCCGCCCCGGTTCACGAGATCGGAATTGGTGATGATGCCGACCGGCACGCCGTTCTCGACGACCGGCACGGCCCGGTAGGACTTGCCGAGCAACAGCTCGACCACGCGGGCGACGGGGTCCCCGCGCGCGACGGAGACGACCTCCCGGGACATCGCCTCCCCCGCCGAGATCAGGCGCGACACCCTGCGCAGGGAATGCGGGGCATACAAGGCGACGTGGATGTCCTCCACCGTGATCAGCCCGCGCACCACCATGCCCTTGACGCGCTCCAGCAGGCGGTCCACGCGTTCCGCCGAGTCAACCCACTCGACGACGAGGGGCAAGCGCGGCACCACGTCCACGAGGCTGCCGGTGTGCATTTCCCCCGCCTCGCCGAAGCCTTCGACGCCCCGGAAGACCGTCGCCCCGGCGCAGTTCGCGTTGTGGAGGAATTCCACGATGGCGACATGGGCCGGCTTGTGCCCGACGTGGTCGCCTTCGCTGAGATAGATGCGTACGCGCTTGGCCTTCCCTTCCAGGGACGTTTCCATGAGCTGCCCTTGGGCGGCGAACGAGGTTCCGCGCTCCGGCGGGGGCGCCGGGCTGCCATGCATCCTATCTCAAGTGAGGGCGGGCCGTCCCCGGATTGGGCGGGGCGCTGAGGCGATCCTGGCTGCAGGCCGCGGAATCCGCCGGGCCGGCGCTCCCGACGCGTGCGCACCCCGAGCCTGCGCGCTGCGGAGCGTCGCGCGCGGAACCGCGGCACGTGCCGGTGCGGCACCCGGCGAACAGCGGACCCGCCGAAGTACGGTACTTGCCGAACGACGGCGCGCGCCCGCCTACACGTTCCACTCCTGGTACACCAGTCCCACGACGATCTGGTTGTCCACGCTCTTCACGCCGTCGAGCTTGCGGATCTGTTCCACGATCTCCTCGACCACCTCCTCGTTGGAGGTGAGCGTGCCTTCGAGCTTGACGACGCCGTGGTTGACCGTGACGGTGATGAGGCTGAGCCGGCCCACGAGCGAACCGGCGAGGAGCGCGTAGACGCGCGTCTTGACGAGGAAGTCGTTGAACGCCGGCACTTTCGCCTCGTCGAGCGTGAACGCCGGCTGGCGGACGAGGTCGAGGATGATGTCGATCACGTGCTGGGAGGTGAGCCGGTGGATGTTGAACGTGATGTCGTAGCGGCGCGAGTCCCGCCAGTCCACGTTGTACAGGTAGCGCGTGCGCTTGGTGCGCTCCTCGTCGATCTGCTCGACGTAGCGTGTTGTGTGCTCGTGGGTGTACTTGAAGCGCTCCATGATGGTCACGATGCGCGCCTCGATCGGGTACATCAGCCGCACCTTCAGGGCGTGCGGCACCTCGCGCAGCAGCTCCTGGCCCGCGTTGCCGTGATAGACGAGCTTGTCGTCCTTCGCCCACTCGGCCAGCGTCGCCTGGACATACGCCAGGTAGATGCGACGGCTCTCCGTCATGCGCTCCCAGAAGGTCGGCGCCTTCTCGAAGATGCCTTCGACCTTCTCCTCCGACACGCCGTACTTCTTCGCTGTCTCGCGCAGCACTTCGCTGCTGACGCAGCGGGCGCCCAGCGCGTCCGCGATGGCCTGCGCCACTTCCTCCCCGCCGCTGTGCATGCCGCGGGTGATCGAGATGATCGCCATGGGGCCCTCCTCGTCGGTCCTGTCTGCCGGTCCGTCAGCGCCGGCAAGCCTTCCCCCGAAGACCTGCCGCGGAACCCCCAACGATCGGGGGTCGCTCGTGTACCACAAGCGGCGGCCGGGCGGCCGCCCCCAGATTTCTGGCGCAGTATAGGCGGGGCGCCCGCGGGAGTCGAGCGCCGCCCGCAAGGCCGCCCACGGGCCCGCACCGGGCGGAACCGAAGGGCAATCGGTACAGGGTATTGACCCATCGGCGCAGCGCCGCCGGCCCGCCCCTCGTGCCGCGCGGGTATGGCCGGACTAGCCGGCGATCCGCGAGCGGTGCGGGTCGAAGGCCTGCCGCACGCCCTCGTTGATGAACACCAGCAGCAGCAGCACGAGGAACATGCTGCCCACGGTGTAGGTGGCGATCCACCAGGCGCTGGAGAAGTGTGTGAGGGCCTGGCGCAGCAGCTCGCCCCAGCTCGGCGTCGGCGGCGGGACGCCGAAGCCCAGGTAGTCCAGCGCGGCGATGCTGGTGATGCCGCCGGCGATGGTGAAGGGGGTGAAGGTCACCACCGGCGTCAGCGCGTTGGGCAGCAGGTGCACCCACATGATGCGCCAGGGCGAGGCGCCGCTCGCTTCCGCGGCCTGGATGAAGTCGCGCCGCCGCAGGCTGAGGAACTCGGCGCGCTGGTACTGCGCGAGATTCATCCAGCCGAACGCGGCCGACAGCCCGATCAGCAGCCACAGGTTGGGCGAGAAGATCGCGATCAGCGTCAGGATCAGGAAGAATACGGGAATCGAGCCCCACACCTCGCTGAAGCGCTGCCCGAGAAAGTCCACCCAGCCGCCGAAGAAGCCCTGCGCCCCGCCCAGGGCGATCCCCAGCGCGAAGGACAGCAGCCACACCGAGAGCGCGAACACCATGGACAGCCGGAAGCCGTAGATGAGCCGCACGAGCAGGTCGCGGCCCTTGTCGTCCGTGCCCAGCCAGTGCCGCCCGTCCGGCGGCGCGGGAAAGCTGGCGAGCGTCTCGTCCGTCTCGTACGGGCCCCAGGGAATCGGCGGCCAGAGCACCCAATCGTCCGGGCCGAAGCGCGTCGCCAGCGCCTTGTAGTCCACGACGTACGAGTCGCTGATGCCCAGGCCCGCCGCGGGCAGCTCGCGCACGACCGGCGCGTAGGTGGCACCCCGGTAGCGCAGCAGCAGCGGCCGGTCGTTCGCCAGCAGCTCGGCCACGAGAGAGAGCGCCAGCAACGCCGCCAGCAGCCACAGCGCCGCCCAGGACAAGGGCCGGGCGCGGAAGGCGGCGATGCGTGCGCGGAACTGGGGGGTCATCGGCGCGGCCTCACTTCCCGAAGTCAATCCGTGGGTCCACCAGCACGTACACGAAGTCCGAGAGCAGGTTGCCGAACATGAGCGCCAGGCTGGAGAGGGCCAGCAGCCCCAGCAACACCGGATAGTCACGCGCCAGCAGCGCCTGGTAGAACAGCAGCCCCATCCCGTCGAGGGAGAAGATCTGCTCGATGAACAGGTTGCCCACGAGGAACACGCCCAGGAACGCGCCCAGGCCCGTCGCCGGGGCGATCAGCGCGTTGCGCAGGGCGTGGCCGTAGCGCACGCGCGCCTCCGGCAAGCCCTTGGCGCGGGCGGTGACGACGTAGGCCTTGCCCAGCTCCTCCAGGAACGCGTTCTTCATCAGCAGCGTCAGCGCGGCGAAGTTCCCCGCCAGGTAGCAGGCGAGCGGCAGCACGGCGTGCTGCACGCGGTCCCAGGCGCGCGCCCAGAGCCCCAGGTCGGAGGCGAAGTCGCCGGCCGCGCCGCTGATGGGGAACCAGTCGAGGAAGCTGCCGCCGCCGAACAGCACGATCAGCAGCACGCCCAGCATCAGCGGCGAGATGGAGTGCCCCACGAATACCAGGATCGAGGTGGCCGCGTCGAAGGGCGTGCCGTCCTTGACGGCCTTGGCGATGCCGAGCGGGATGCACACCAGGTACGTGAGCAGGAAGGAGGCCAGGCCGAACTGGAGCGAGACGGGCAGCTTGCTCGCGATCACCTCGAGCACGGGCGCGTCCTGGGTGAAGGAGCGGCCGAAGTCGAGCCGGGCGAGGCTGCCCAGCCACAGGCCGTAGCGGACGAGGAGGGGCTTGTCGAAGCCGAACTGCCGCTTCAGCTCCTGCAGGGTCTCCTCGGTGACGCCCTGGTGCTGGATGCCACCGGCGCCGCCGGCGCCGCGCTGGGCCGCGCCGAAGCGGATCTGCTGCAGCATCTGCTCGATCGGGCCGCCGGGCGCGAGGTTGACGACGACGAAGGTGAGGAGCGTGATCCCCACGAACGTGGGCAGCAGGGCCAGCAGGCGGCGCAGGAAGTAGGTGAGCATGCTGACTCGGGGCGCGAGAGGAAGCTTGCCCCCCGGGTCCTAGCGCATTCCGGCGGCGGCGACCATGCAACGGGTGCGGCCATGCGACGCCGGGCCATGCAGCGGCCGCGCGGCGGCGGTGCCATGCAACGGGCGCGGCCGTGCAAAGGCGGCATGCGTACGCTGCCACGGACGCCGCCTGGCTTGCACGACCGGCCGACGCGCCCGCCTCACGCGCCTGGCCTACAGCCGCTTGAGCGCCGGCAGCACTTCCTGGCCCAGCAGGCGCACGCTCAGCAGCGCGGAGGACAGGGGCAGGCCGGTCCACTGGCTGCGCAGGATGAAGTGGTTCACGCCCAGCTTCTTCGCCAAGGGCTCGAGTTCCCGGTAGCAGTCCTCCGGCGTGCCGATGACGAAGCGGTCCTTCGCCAGCGCGGCGAAGGCCTGCTTGGCGTCGAGCTTGGGCTGCACCCCGCCGATGCCCCAGCTGGCGTAGGAGGCATACTTGGCGGCGAGGTAGGGCACCGCCAGCTCCAGCGCCTGGGCGCGCGTGGGGGCGCAGAAGATCTCCTTGAAGCACGGCAGCTCGCGCGGCTGGGGCTTGCCGAGCCGCGTCAGCTCGCGGCGGTACAGGGTCAGCTGCCGCTTCAGGGTGGCGAGGTCGGCCTGGGGATTGATGAACCAGGTGTCGGCCAGCCGCGCCGCGCGCTTGACCGCCTCGTCGCCGTTGGCCGCCAGCCAAAGGGGCGGGCGGGGCTTCTGGATCGGGCGCAGGTTCATGTGCACGTTGACGAGCTTGCACACCTCGCTCTCGTAGCTGACGCGGTCCTCCGTCCAGAGGCGCTGGACGAGCGCCAGGCACTCCTCGAAGCGCTTGACGCGCTGGCCCTTGGGCACGCGGAAGGCGTCGAACTCCATCTCCCGGTAGCCCAGCCCCACGCCGAAGACGAAGTTGCCGCGACAGATCACGTCCAGCGAGGCAATGGTCTCGGCGACGTACACCGGGTTGTGCAGCGGCAGCAGGAAGATTCCCAGGCCCAGGGTCATGTCGCCCGCCTCCGCTTGCAGGCGGCTCAGGAAGGGGATCGCCTGGAGCTGCTGGTTGTTGCCCTCGTTCAGGTAGTGGTGCCCGATGAAGAGTGAGTCCCAGCCGCCGTCGCGGGCCAGCCGCGTCATGGCGTACTGCTCGTCCAGGGCGCTGACCATGTCCTTGTCGAGCGTGTGCTGATTGGTGATGTAGATGCCGACTTTCATGGGGGCTCCGCTGGCGAGTGGGAAGACGTGCGCCCGCCGAGCATGCCACGGGGCGCCGCCGCGCCGCCAGGGTGCTTCGGTTGCGGTGGGTTCGTTATGGCGATTTTTTGTAAGCGACTGAAATAACTATTCTTATATAGGAAGCGAAGCCACCTGGGGAGGGCCGCTGGGCCCCTGGGCCCTGGCGGCATGGCTGAGGGTGCGCTGACCCGCGGCCCGGGCTGGATCAGCCATGCCGCGGGGAAGTTGGGCGCACGCTTGGGCGCCCATTCAATTTCGGGTGGCGACGTTGGGGCGGGGTGACCCTAGGTAGGGCGGGCTAGCGCCAGCCTTGCCGCGTGCGGGCCGGGCCGCCGGAGCGGACCGGGGGCGCCGCTGGAGTGGCCGCGCCGCTGGAGATGCGTCTCCCGGACGGGGCACGGGGGGCCGGTGCCCGGTTGCCCTGAGCACCCGTTGCCTGGGCACCCGTTGCCTGAGTACCGACTGCCTGAGCACCGGTTGCCTGAACGCCCCGTCCTTGCAGGGCACGCGTGTCGCGCTGGTTGCCCGAGCGCTCGCTGGGCTGCGGCACGGCGCGATGGCCCGAGCGCTCGCTCGGTTGCGGGCTGACACGATAGCCGGAACGCTCGTTGGCTTGCGGGCTGACGCGATGGCCGGAACGCTCGCTGGGTTGCGGCACGGCGCGATGGCCCGAGCGCTCGCTGGGTTGCGGCACGGCGCGATGGCCGGAGCCTTGGCTGGGCCGCAGGTTGGCGCCGTACGCAGGACCGGAGGAATTCCGGACCAGCGAGCCGCGCTGGAGGGGAACCGTCGCCGTGGCAATCGGCGGCACGGCCGCCACGCCGCGCTGCTCCAGGCGCCGTCCGATCAGGCGCTCGATACTGGCCAGCTTGACGCGATCGTCCGGGCCCACCAGCGAGACGGCGATGCCGGTCGCGCCGTTGCGGCCGGTGCGTCCCGTGCGGTGGATGTAGTCCTCGGCCACGGTCGGCAGGTCGTAGTTGATGACGTGGCTCACGCCCTCGAGGTCAATGCCGCGCGCCGCGACGTCCGTCGCGACCAGCAGCTTGACCTGGCCGCTGCGCAGCAGCTCGACCGTGCGGTTGCGCGCGCTCTGGCGCATGTTGCCGTGCAGGGCCGCCGCCTTGTGCCCGAGGGCGATCAGGCGCTTGGCCATCTTGCCCGCGCCGTGCTTGGTGGCGCAGAAGACGATCGCCTGGGTCAGCTCCGGCTGCGCCAGCAGGTGCGCCAGCAGCGCCTGCTTGTGCTCCGGGCCCGACGCCGGGTGCACGCGGTGCGTGATGGACTCGTGCCGCTTCGTCGCCGTCGTGAGCTGTACCGTGACGGGATCGCGCGTCAATTGCCGGGCGACGGACAGCACTTCGCCTTCGAGCGTGGCGGAGAAGAGCATGGTCTGCCGCGCCTGCGGCAGGGCCGCCGCGATCTGCTTGACGGGCTTGATGAAGCCCATGTCCAGCATGCGGTCGCCCTCGTCCAGGACGAACAGCTCCAGCCGCGCGAAGTTGACCAGGCGCTTTTCCATGTGGTCGAGCAGGCGGCCGGGGGTGGCCACGAGGATGTCGAGCGGGCTGCCCAGCAGGCGCTCCTGGGGCAGGTAGGATACGCCGCCCACGATGCTGCCGATGCGCAGCCGGGTGAAGCGGCCGAGCTCCCGCACGACGCTCTCGACCTGGCCGGCCAGCTCCCGCGTCGGGGTCAGCACCAGCACGCGCGGGCCGTGACCCGTACCCTTGGAAGGCACGAGCAGGCGCTGCAACGCCGGCAGCACGAACGCCGCCGTCTTGCCGGTGCCGGTCTGGGCCGAGGCCATCAGGTCGCGGCCCTGCAAGGCCATGGGCAGCGCCTGGGATTGGATCTCGGTCGGCTGGACGAATCCGCTCGCCGCCAGTCCGCGCAGCAGCGGCTCGGCCAGGCCGAAGCCCTGGAACGAGAGGGACGCCGGCTGCGATTTGCTGTTGATGCTGATGCTGTTGCCGGGCAGGTTGGCGGGCGCGCTGGCCGGGCTGCCGGCCGCATGAGCGGCAGAATGGCTAGCTGCGCTGCCGGCCGCATGACCGGCAGAGAGACTGACGGTACGATTGACTGGGTATTCCAATGCATGCTCCTCATCCGCGTGCCACGGGCGGATTAAGCTCCCGCTCCACCCGCAATGGGCAGAACAGGCTTGAACCAATCTGTTGGGGGCAGGTCCCGCTTGGGCAGGGGATGACCGCCTGGCTCGAAAGCCTCTCGCCCGAGTGGCGGAGGCGCTGTCGTCGCTAACCTAACATAAGCGAGGACAACAGATTCCAAGCCGGGTCAGGGACGTCACTGGGGAATAGCGTAGCGCATCAGGGGCGGGAGGGATAGGGGAAAGAGGGGGGGGCTTGGCTCAAAAGCGCATCCCTTCAAGAAACTTATCCCTTAGGTTCTGACAAGAGCCGTTCTAGCCGTCTCCGAAGCCATCCGAGTTTTGATTTTAAGAACCAAATGTCCCGCTCTTCATCAGTTGCGAATTTTGCATCGTGTGGAAGCCTTTCATCCACAAATTGCATCATTGCGGCCCAATCGAAAAGTCCCTCAATCTTATCTTGGCAATCCTGATACCAGAATTCAAAAGTGGGTTTCCAGTTATTTACTAGCGTTGTTTCATCCATACTTCCGCGAGAAAAACCAAGTTGGTCTCCGTATGCAATTAGTTTTACAATTTCATTAGCCTTGCCTCTGCGGGTGATTGGGAATTTGCTCAAGAGCAGTTCATAGGCTTTCGGGGCTTGGTTGAAAACTATCAGCCCTGAGGCGACAATTACCCCAATCGTGGGGAAGTACGTCCATGCTGGAGCGTCGGAGATAAAGTCAATTACACCTGCAATTAGAGCCATGATGGTGGCTCCATAGGAAATGGCTAAATATTTCCAGAAATTGTCGCGTATCTGATCCTTGAGATAGTCCCACGAGAAATATTTTAGCCATGACATAGTGCTACGCCCTTCCAAATAGGCAGATAGTAACGCATAGGTCTCCTGCGATGTACGGCGCGCAGCCCCCCCTACCGCCCCTTCTCCGCGAACCACCAATAATCCTCGCCCAGCGCAAGCGCGTAGTACGGCCGCGCCTGGCGCAGCGTGCCTTGATAGGCGTAGAGGGAGCGGTCCTCCTCGGTCAGGAACGTGTAGGGCTGATCCGCGAAGATCAGCTCGTGCACGCGCCGGAAGAGCTTGACGCGCTCCTCGTCGGGAATCGAGCGCGTGCCCTCGTCGATCAGCCGGTCCACCTCCGCGTTGCGGTAGCGCACCAGGTTGAGGCCGCCGCGCACGGCGCTGCGCGAGTGCCAGAGCGGCCCCGGATCGGGCCAGGGCTCGCGCGTCCAGCCCAGCAGCACCGCGTCGAAGCGGAACTCGTCGATCAGGCTCAGCAGCGTGCTCCAGTCCACCACCTTGATGTTCAGCTCCACGCCCGCCTGGCGCATGGCGCCCTGGGCGAGCGTGAGGATCTTCACGGACACCTCCGGGTCCGCCGTGAGCACGGTGAAGCGCAGCGCCTGCCCGTCCTTATCCACGTTTCCGTCGCCGTCCGAGTCGCGCCAGCCCGCCTCGTGCAGCAGGCGGATCGCGTCGGGCACCGAGAAGGGCAGCGGCTTGACGTTGGGCGAGGAGTAGCGGGAGTTCGCCTCGAACGGCCCGACGGCCTTGACCTGGGCGCCGTAGTAGAACTTCTGGATGAACGTGTCCCGGTCGAAGAGCAGGCCCAGCGCCCGCCGCACGCGCTTGTCGCGGAACAGGGGCGACTCCAGGTTGTAGCCAACGTAGCGGTAGCGCCGCGGCGCCTGGTTCTTCACCTCCAGCTTGAGCAACCTGCGTCCTGAACTTGAGCCGGCCGGCCCCACGCCGGCC
>JBGOTW010000107.1:0-12210 GCA_041476685.1 bacterium
CGCACGCAAGCGCCCGCGTTCCACTACGAGCTGGGCAAGCGCCTGGCGCCGCTGCGGGACGAGGGCGTGCTGATCGTGGGGAGCGGAAACGTCGTCCACAACCTGCGCGCCGTGCGCTGGGAGCCCGGCAGCGCCGCCTACGACTGGGCGGAGAGCTTCAACGCTTCCGTGCGCGAGTGCCTGACCGGGCGCAACCACGGGCCCCTGGTCGAGTACGAGTCCTTCGGCCGCGCCGCGCAGCTTTCCGTGCCGACTCCGGATCACTATCTGCCGCTCCTGTACGTTAGCGCCCTGCAACAGCAGGGGGAGGCCCTGACGCTGCCCGTGGACGGCATCGAAAACGGCGCGATCGGCATGTTGTGCGCAGCGGTGGGTCTCGATCTGCCGGCTTGAGCGCGGGCCAACGCGTCTAGTGAACTGCAATAGCAACTTCAATAGGGGTTGCGAGAGGCTTTGCTTCTCGCGCTCTCCAGCAGGGAGCAGTGGCTCCCTGCACCCGGATTCGGCGCGAAAGCCGCGCACGGTTGCCCAGGCAACAGCGCGGCTTTCGCGCCCTGTTGCCCGGGCAACAGTGGGCTCTGGGGCCCTCGGCCCCAGTTGCCTAGGCAACCGGGGGTGCGGGGCAGCGCGCCGCGCCTTGCAGCCGCTACTACCAACCGCACGGCAGCAGTCCTTAGCCGAGCTTCGCGCCGAAATTCCGCGCCGGGTCCAGTTCCGCCACGCTGCGGCCGAGCGGCTGCGCCGAGCCCGGCAGGGCGCAGGGCAGGAACTCCCCGCTGCCCCGCTCCGCCGCCAGGGCGCCGTCGCGCACGACCACGCGGCCGCGGCTGACGACCGTCTCCGGCCAGCCGGTGAGCGTGCGGCCCTCGTAGGGCGAATAGCCCGTGTTGTCGTGCAGCAGCCCGGCCGCGACGGTCACGCGGCGCCGCGGATCCCAGATCGCCAGATCCGCGTCCGAGCCCACGGCGAGCGTGCCCTTGCGCGGATAGAGACCGTACAGGCGCGCGGGCTCGCTGCACCCGAGCGCGACAAGCTGCTGCAGCGTCAGCCGCCCCTTGCCCACGCCCTCGGAGAACAGCAGCGGCATGCGCAGCTCCAGCCCCGGCACGCCCATGGGAATCTCCTTGAAGCTCGACTGCGGCCCGCGGATGAGCTTGCCGCTCGCGTCGAAGCGGTAGGGCGCGTGGTCGGACGAGTACGCCTGGAACGTCCCGTCGGCCAGCCCCCGCCACACCTCCGCCTGCGCCGCCTCGTCCCGGGGCGGCGGGCTGCAGCAGAACTTCGCGCCTTCCATGCCGGGCCGGTCCAGATCCTTGGCGGTGAGGAACAGGTATTGCGGGCACGTTTCGCCGTAGACTTTGAGGCCCCGCGCCTGGGCCGCGCGGATTTCCGCCATCGCCTCGACGGCGGACACGTGCACGATCAGCAGCGGCGCATCCACCAGCTCGGCCAGCCGGATGGCGCGGTGGGTCGCCTCCCCCTCGGCCAGCCGCGCGTGGGAGACGGCGTGGAACTTCGGCGCCGTGTGTCCCGCCTCGAGCAGGCGGTGGCCGAGCCAGCGGATCACGTCGTGGTTCTCCGCGTGCACCATCGTCAGCGCGCCGAGCCGCCGGGCCGCGCTCAGCACCTCGAGCATTTGGAAATCGTCGAGCTTGAGCCGGTCGTAGGTCATGTACACCTTGAGCGAGGTGATGCCCTCGCGCACCAGCCGGGGCAGCTCCTCCTTCAGCACCACCGGCGTCGGGTCGGACAGGATCAGGTGGAACGCGTAGTCGATCACGGCCTTCGGCTGCGCGCGGCGGTGGTAGTCCGCGACGGCGGCCACGGCGGACATGCCCCGCTGCTGCGCGGCGAACGGAATGACCGTCGTCGTGCCGCCGAACGCGGCGGAGACGGTGGCGGAATGGAAGTCGTCCGCGTTGAGGATGCCGGCGGAGGAAAGCTGCTCGATGT
The DNA here is from genome assembly GCA_041476685.1 of bacterium. GTDB lineage: Bacteria > SAR324 > SAR324 > SAR324 > JACQKK01 > JBGPEV01. The sequence goes on from JBGOTW010000107.1 coordinate 1,954, forward strand.
GGCAGTGGCTGTCCACGCCGCCGGGCAGCACGATCCGTCCCGCCGCGTCCAGGTCCAGCTTGCCCCGCGGCAGCCCTGTGCCGAGCGCGACGATCTTTCCCGCCCAGACGCCCACGTCGCAGACGGACTCGTCCTGCGCGGTGACGACGCGTCCGTTGCGCACGACCAGGTCGAAGTCCGCCATCGCTCGCTCCCGGGAAGCTGTGTGCGCCGCCGCGCTATGCAAGCTCTGCCGCGGCGCCCGATGTCCGCCGGTCGCGCAGCGGGTGCATGTAGCGGGTCGGATTCGAGACATCAGCAGATTTCTCGCTGCGCCCGAAATGACAGCGCGTTGTCACTCCGAGCGAATGCGAGGAGTCCGTTGTTGCAGTTCACGGCCACCGCAGCGGCTTGACCCGCCACCCGAACCCATCTCCCCTTGACGGAACTCGACCCGCGAGTCAATACTTTGCCCGTCGCGCGACCCCCGTGCATCCGTTCGACGAGTGCGCCATGCCGCCGAAGCTGCTCACCGACCGCGTCCGCTACTCGGCCATCGTGGACCGGCCGCCCCTGCCCCTGCCCGGCGGCGCCCGCATGGTCGTGTGGAGCATCATCAACCTGGAGGAGTGGGACATCACCGGCGTCATGCCCCGGCACGTCACGGCGCCGCCCAGCCTGGGCAAGGCCCCCGTGCCCGACGTGCCGAACTGGGCCTGGCACGAGTACGGGATGCGGGTGGGCTTCTGGCGCCTGAAGGAGATCATGGACGACTTCGGCATCGTCCCCACCGTCGCGATCAACGGCAACGTGTGCAACGCCTACCCGCGCGTCGCGGGCGCGGCCAAGGACGGCGGCTGGGAGTTCATGGGCCACGGCTTCATGCAGAAGTCGCTGCAGGCCGTGCCCGACGAGCGCGAGGACATCCGCAAGACGATCGAGGCGATCCGGGCGTTCACGGGCAAGCCCCCGCGCGGCTGGCTCGGGCCCGGGCTCGTCGAGACGGTCAACTCCCTGGACGCGCTGTCCGAGCAGGGGATCGAATACGTCGGCGACTGGGTGCTGGACGACCAGCCCTGCGACCTGGACGCCGCGCCCAAGCCCGTCACGGCGCTGCCCTACACGCAGGAGTGCAACGACGTTCCGCTCATCCTCGAGCAGAAGCACCCGGCCAGCGAGTTCCGCGACCGGGCGCTCGACCAGTTCGAGCAGCTCTACGCCGACTCCCAGGCGGCGACGCGCGTCATGTCCATCGCCCTGCATCCGTACATCATGGGCGCGGCGCACCGGGCCCGCTACCTGCGCGACATCTACGAGCACGTCTGCCGGCAGAAGGGCGTGCTGTTCTGGACCGGCGAGCAGATTCTCGACTGGTACAAGCGCGTGCGGCCGCGCGCGTGAGCCGCGCACACCGCGCCCTCCGGGGCGCCCACGCCGGTATCGCGGATTCGCGCGTCCAGCAATGGAAGTCTTCCCCTCACGGGAGACCATTGCATGATCGGGTTGGGCTCACCTTATAGGGGAGGTCATGCGCTAGTCGTTCGCCCGCAACCTCACCCGCACGGCTGCACGGTGTAGCCTACTGCGGTGCAGCCCTCTCCGACTGCGCGGAGAGGGCTGCAACCCGCTCCCGCTGCGGGCTGGCGGTTCCCCCTTCTCCGCGCAGTCGGAGAAGGGGCGGGGGGATGAGGTCTGCGAGCGAGGCGGCCGCCTCACCAGCGAAGCTCATGGCCGGAGCATGGGTTCGCCAAACCCCGTCTTCGCCAAGCTCACCTTCACCGGAGAGCCCACCCATGTTCCCGACGGAACGCGTCCCGTACTCGGCCATCGTGGACCGGGAGCCCCTCAAGCTGCCCGGCCGCGACCGCCTGATCGTCTGGGTCATCGTCAACCTGGAGCTGTGGGACATCAGCCGCCCCATGGCGCGGCAGGTGATTCCGGCGCCGGCCGGGCTCAGCCCGCTGCCCGACCTGCCGAACTGGGCGTGGCACGAGTACGGCATGCGCGTGGGCTTCTGGCGGCTCAAGGCGGCGCTGGACCGCTTCGGCATCACGCCCACGCTCTCCATCAACTCGGCCGTGTGCGCCGCCTATCCGCGCGTGGCGCAGGCGGCGCTGGACGGGGGCTGGGAGTTCATGGGCCACGGCCTGCTGCAGAAACCCATCCACCAGGAGCTGGACCAGGCCGGCATGATCCGCGCCTCCCTGCAGCAGCTCCAGCAGTTCACGGGCAAGGCGCCGCTGGGCTGGCTCGGGCCGGGCCTGACCGAGACGCTGGAGACTCCGGACCTGCTGGCCGCGGCCGGCATCCAGTACATCGGCGACTGGGTGTTCGACGACGAGCCGGCCGAGATCAAGACCACGCACGGCCCGCTGGTCGCGCTTCCCTATACCGTCGAGCTGAACGATATTCCCATGATGATCGTGCAGCACCACAGCGCGGAGGAATTCGTCACGCGCTCGCTGGATACGTTCGACCGCCTCTACGCCGAAGCGGCCGGGCGGGCGAAGGTGATGGCGCTCGCGGTGCACCCCTACATCTCCGGGACGCCGTTCCGCATCAAGTATTTCGAGACGGTGCTCGAGCGCATCAAAAAGCAGCGGGGCGTCGTGTTCTGGACGGGCGAGCAGATCCTCGCGTGGTACCGCAAACAGCGGCCGCGTGAATGAGCGCGTGAATGGGACGGTGCCGGGGAGTTCGTGGCTACTGCGGGGGCAGGCTCTTGCGCAGGCGTTCCGCCAATTCCGGGCGCGCGGTTTCGAGCGCGAGGCGCGCCGCCTCACGGAGCACGGTGGGATCGGCAGGCGTCAGCGCCGCCAGCTCCGGCAGCGCGTCCCGTACCTGCGATTCCTGCGGATGCTGCTGGTACACCTGCCAGTAGACCGAGAGGGCATCGCCGAGCCGGCCCTGCGCGCGCCGGCCCTCGGCCAGCAGCAGCGCCATCTCGGTGGGGATCGGGCGCAGATTGTTCGCCTGGAACAGCCGTTGGGCCGCGGCGTCCACGTCCCCCTGGGCGAAACGCTGGCGCGAGACGCGCATCAGCAGATCGAAGTCCCAGAGATTCTGCGCCAGCGCGGCATCCCACTGGGCGAGCGCGTCGCGGCTCCTTCCCAGTGAGAGGTACATATCGCCCAGGCGCACCCGGTTGGCCCGCAGTGATCCCGGCAACGCCGCGAGTCGTTCCCGCACCGCCAGCTCGGCCTTGGCATCGCCGATCGAGTGCAGGTGCGTGGCGACGTGTTCCAGCAGGTCCGGCCGGCCGTGCAGCGCGCCGGGCTGCTCCCGCCACGCGGCCACCGCCGCCGTGGCGTCGCCCAGTTCCCACAGCACCGAGCCGCGCGCCCGGGCCAGGCCCACGCTATCCGTTTCCACCATCGTATAGGCGGTCAGCGCCGCCACGCTCTGGGCGACCTGGCCGAGCATCCGGTACGCCAGCCCCTGCACCAGGCGGCGCAGGCGGCGGGCGTCGGCCGAGACGGGAAGCGCCTCGGCCAACTGCAGGGCCTCCTGCGCCTGGCCGTCGGCCAACGCCAATCGCGCCAGGGCCAGCCGTGCCGAATCCGCCACGGCAGCGGCTTCCCCGGCTGCCGACGCGGAAGGCGCGGCGCTCGTGGCACCGGTGGGCACTAAACCGCTGGGCGCTGGGCCCTTGGCGACCACAGGCGCTGGGCCCTTGGCGACCACAGGCGCTGGGCCCTTGGCGCCCGAGGGCGCTGGGCCGCCGGACGCACTCTCGGCTGGAACGTTGCGCGCCGGGTTCGCTGCCTGAATCGCGACGAGGGCTTGCCGGGCAGCCGGCCGCTGCCGCGCGTCCAGCAGGCCCGCCTGCAGCCACGCCTCCACGGCCCGATCGGGCCATCCGCTCCGCTCGTGCCAGCGCGCCCAGGCGCTCCACAGTTCGGGCTCCTCCGGGTAGGAAGCCAGGTCGTTTTGGAACGCCGCGCGCACCAGCGCAGGGTCCAAACCGAGCGCGGCGGCTTCAATCAGCGCGCGGGCCGAGCCGGCCGAATCGCCGTGTGCCAGGACGACCCGGCTGCGGACGTAGGCCAGCTGCGCCCGCTCCGACCGGTCGAGGCCGGCGAGCAGGCGCGCGTCACGGTCAAACGGGGCGAGCGCTTCCCCCGCCTGTCTCAAGCGCCCGGCTTCCTCCAGGTGAACGGCCAGCAGCAGCCGCACGCCGGCCGCCTTCGGATCGGCGGCCAGGAGGCGTTCGTAAGCCTCGATTTCGCCGTTCAGGGAGCCGGCGAGCTTTTGCGCGCGGGCGATCCACAGGTCAATTTCGGGCAGGAGCGGAACGCGCCGGCGCGCGTCTTCCAGCTCGGTCACCGCCTGCTGGGGCGTCGCCTCGTCGAGCAGAAGCCGGCCGAAGAGGGAGAGCGTGCCCAGGTTGGGCGTCGCGTAGAAGCGCTGGGCCGCCTCATCCACCCTCGTCCGCCGCCCGCCCAGCGTCCGCAGCACCTGGTGCAGGCGCTGATTGATCTCGACGCGGCGGGGATTGATGCGGATCGCCTGGCGGTAGGCCTCGGCGGCTTCCGGCAGGCGGCCCAGCGCCTCCAGCGCGCGGCCCCGCAACCAGTGCACCTCCTCCGCATTGGGAGCGAGCGCGCGGGCGGCGTCGAGCGTTTCCAGCGCGTCGGCCGGCGCGTGTTCGAGTTGCACGCGCGCCAGGCCCAGGCGACCGCGCAGGTCGTCCGGAGCGATGCGCACCAGGCGCTGGAACACCATTTCCGCCGCGCCCGGGTTCTTTGCGGCCCGCAGGGCCTCGCCGTCGCGGTACAACGCTTCCGGGTCGTCGTCCGCCCCCCGGGCTGCGCCGGCCAGCAGCACCAGCGCGACGACGCCGCACGCGCCGATGCAAACGAGGGGGCCCACGCGCGGCCACGCGCGTATCGGCAGGCGGCGCGGCCACGCGCGTATCGGCAGGCGGCGCGGCCACGCGCTGGCGCGGAACGAGTCCATGGACACGCTCGGGACGGACATGGGTCCGGGAAAAGAAGAATGCCCGCGCGCGGAATCACGCCCTGCCGCGGGCCTTGGTCCACTGGGCCGGCGTATAGGTCTTGAGCGCAAGGGCGTGCACCGCGCTTTCCATGGCATCGCCCAGCGCGCGGTAGACCATCTGGTGCTGCTCGACGAGGGACTTGCCCTGGAAGAGCTCGGACACGATCTGCAGCTGGTAGTGCACCCCGTCCCCCTGGGGATTGTCGAGGTTGATCGTCGCGCCCGGGAAGCCCTTGTCCAGCAGGGCCTGCAGCTCGTGAATCGGCATCATCGCGGCGTCGTCGGAAAGTCGGGTGCAAAGGCGGGCGGTGAGCGCGCGCCGGAGAGGCCGGGGGCCGCCGGCCGCGGTTACGGTCCGGAAATCAAGCTAGCACACGCGCGGCGGCGGCGCGATGCGCGGGCCGGCGCTCCGCTACAGGCGCTCGTTCTTCTTGAGGGATTCTTCCGCCTGGCGCCGGCGAAACGCCTCCAGCTTGTCCGCCAGGGCGGGGTCGGCCGTGGCGAGGATCTGCACGGCGAGCAGCCCGGCATTGCGGGCGTTCCCGATCGCCACGGTCGCGACGGGCACCCCGCCGGGCATCTGCACGATGGAGTACAGGGAGTCCAGGCCGCTCAGCGCCCGGGTCTGAATCGGCACGCCGATCACCGGCAGGATGGAGTAGGCCGCCGCCATGCCCGGCAGGTGCGCCGCGCCGCCCGCCCCGGCGATGATGACCTTCAGCCCGCGCGAGCGCGCCGTGCGCGCGTATTCGGCCAACGCATCCGGCGTGCGGTGGGCCGAGACGATGCGCAACTCGTGGGCGACGCCGAATTCCTCGAGCACGCGGGCGGCCTCGCGCATCGTGTCCAGGTCGGAGTCCGAGCCCATGATGACGCCCACTTCCGGCTGGCGCATGGCTTCGCTCGCGCGTTCAGGGTTGAGGATGGCGCGGCGGATCGCCCGCCGTCACAGCGTCAGGGCCGCGTCCACCGCCAGGGCCTCGCGCAGACAGGCGTCCGCGTCATTGCCCACGACGGTCACGTGGCCCAGCTTGCGGCCGACCCGGCTCTCGGCCTTCCCGTACAGGTGCAGCTTCGCCCGGCCGCGGCCGAGTGCGGCGGGCAGGTCGTCCAGCCGCGCCGGTCCTTCCCTGCGCCCCAGCAGGTTCACCATCGCCGCGGCCGGGACGATCAGGTCGGGGTCGCCCAGGGGCCAGCCCAGCACCGCGCGCACGTGATTCTCGAACTGGGAGGTCGCGCACGCCTCGATGGAATAGTGTCCCGTATTGTGGGGGCGGGGCGCCAGTTCGTTGATGAGCACGGCGTCCTCCGGCCCCAGGAACAGCTCCACTCCCACGATCCCCACCGCCCCGACCGTCTCGGCGGCGGCACGGGCCAGCTCCCCGGCCAGAGCGCGGATGCGGCCGTCCACCCGGGCCGGAGCGAGCACCCACTTGCAGATGTGGCGCTCCTGGCGGCTCTCGACGAGGGGATAGCTGCGCGTGTCGCCGTCGCGGCCCCGCGCGACCAGCGTCGCCAGCTCCGCCCGGAACGGTACATGGCGCTCGGCGTAGAGGGCGCGCGCGGGATAGCCCAGCGCCTCCATCGCGGGGCCGACCTCCTCCGGCGCGCGCACCGTGCGGTTGCCGTTTCCGTCGTAGGCGTCACGCCGCGCCTTGAGCAGGAACGGATAGCCGAATTCGCGTCCGCACGCCAGCGCGTCCGCCGCCGCGGCGACGGGGGCGAACGGGGCGACCGCGAGTTGCGCCCTGGCCAGCACCTGCTTCTGCACCAGCTTGTCCTGGATCCGGGCCACGGCTGCCGCGCCCGGATGCACCGGCTTTCCCTCCGCCTCGAGCGCGGCCAGCACCTCCGCGTCAATGAACTCGTTCTCCAGCGTGACGACGTCGCACGCCGCGGCGAAGCGGCGCACGGCCCCGGCGTCCTGCCAGCGGCCGACGAATTCGAGCGGCGTGACCTGCGCGGCCGGCGAGCCGGGCGCGGCATCGAGGATCGCCACCCGCACGCCGAGGCGCTGGGCCGCCTGCGCGGTCATGCGCGCGAGCTGCCCTCCACCGAGGATGCCCAGGGTCAGGGGAGGGGAATGCATCGCCGGGCGCTCTTATCCGCGAAGATCGGGAATTGGGCATGGGTCGGCAGCACGCCGCCGCGGCTCCGGGCATGCCCGCAAGACAGCCGGCCGGCAGGCTCGGACCCGCCCGATTGCCTAGCACGAACGGGCCGGAAACTTCATGCGGCACGGGTGGAGACTGGCGAGTCGCGCGCGGGACGATTTTGGGTCAATTTGATTAAGCAGCCATGAACTTCAGCAACGGACTCCTCGCATCGCTTGGAGTGACAAAGGTCTGTCATTTCGAGCGCAAAGAGAATTCCGCTGTTATCTCCGAACCGACCCACTACCGGGCGCAGGCCGCCTGCGCCGCCGTCACAAGTCCAGGCTGCGGGCGATGATATTGCGCTGAATCTCCCCGGTGCCTTCCGCGATCAGGTACACCAGCGCGTCGCGGTGGATGCGGCCGATCGGGTATTCGCGCATGATGCCCGCCGCACCGTGGATGCGGATCCCTTCCTCGCTCACGCGCACGGCCGTCTCGCTGGCGATCAGCTTCACCTTCGAGGCCGTGGCCAGGTCCAGGGCGCCCTGATCCACGCGCCAGGCGCCGTAGTACACCAGCCAGCGCACCGCCTCGATCTCCGCGGACATGCCGGCGAGCTTGTGGGCGATGGCCTGGAAGCGTGCGATGGGCTGGCCGCGCACCTGGCGCTGCCGGGCGAAGGCGAGCGAGGCCTCGAACGCCGCTTGCGCCATGCCCAGGCAGTTCGCCGCCACGCCCACCCGGTTCTCGGCCAGCGATTCCAGCGCGACCCGGTACGTGCCCTCCTTGCCGCCGAGCAGGCAGCCCTCGGGCACGAACGCGCCATCCAGGGAAACCAGCCCTGTCTCCGAGGCGCGGATGCCCTCCTTCTTCAGCTTCGAGATCACGACGCCGGGATGCGGCAGGGTGACGATGAACAGGCTGATCGCGTCGGACGTGAGTTCCGGGCGGGTGCGCGCGGCCACGAGCAGGAAGTCGGCAAACGGGGCGTTGGTCGTGTAGAGCTTCGCCCCGGTCAGCTTCCAGCCCCCGGCGACGCGCTCGGCCCGGGTCTTCAGGGCGCGCGTATCGGAGCCGATGTCGGGCTCGCTGAGGGCGAAGCCGGACACCCACTCGCCCGCCAGCGCCGGCCGGAAGAAGTCCCTGCGCTGTTCCGGCGTGCCCGCCCGCCAGATCGGCCAGATGCCGACGTGCGTGTGGGCGGACCAGGCCGCCGCGAAGCCCTGCCAGACCCGGCTCATCTCCTCGCGGACGATGCAGTCGGCCACCTTGTCCAGCCCCTCCCCGCCGTCGGCCTGCGGATAGCGCACCCCGAGCAGGCCCAGCTCCGCGCAGCGCCGCAACAGGGGCTTGGGAAAGGACTCCGTCTCCTCCGCCCGGTCAATCAACGGCGCCAGCTCCCGCTCGCAGAACGTCCGCACCATGGCGCGCAGCTGTTCTTGCTCGGGAGAAAAGCGGAAGTCCACGCGTGCGGTCCTCGAAAGGTTGCGGTCCCGCCAGCCTGTCCCTGCGCGGAGGCAGCCCCGCATGCCGGCCCTGCGGCCCGGTTGGGGCGGGCGGAGCGCCTCCCGACGGGCGAAGCTGCGCTGGGCGCCCGGCTCTACCCGCTCTTGCGCCCCTCCGCGGGCAGGGCCGGGAGCTTCGCGGGCTTTGCCGGACCCCACACCCGGCTGTAGTAGGAATCGGCCAGGATCAGCGCCCCGAGCGGGTTGTGGGCCAGCACACGATCCTTCACCACCAGGGTCGTGGCCAGGCCCTGCGAATACTTGGCGAACAAGCTGTCGTGCCCGACGCACAGGCCCAGCACCACGTTCAGCTCGCAGCCGGCGCGGTTGAGCAGCTCGGCCTGGGAGACGGGATTGCACATGGATTCATGGCCGCCGGGGCGGATCTTCTCGCTGTCGGCCAGCCCCAGCCACTCCTTCGGCACGCCGCCGTTCTTGCACGCCGCCGATGCGGTCTCGAAGCCGTGGCTTTCCAGGATCGCGCTCAGCGTGTGGGCGAAGTCCACGAAGCTGATGCAGGTCGCGATCCCGATCCTGCGGAAGCCGAGCTTCTTGGCGAACTCGCAGATTTCCAGCACCCGCGGCCACTGGCAGTAGCCCTCGGCTTCCACCCGCGCCGCCGCCGCCGCCACGGCCTTCACGTTGGGGTCGGCGTGCTTTCTCCACGCCGCGTCAATCGCCTCCTGGTCCACCTTGCTGGGGCAGTATCCCGGGCCGCGCTCTTCCGACTCGCCCTGCCGGCACGCCCGCACGTTCGGGGGACAGTAGGCGCAACTGGGGGTCTGGTAGCTCATGGGGAATATCCCGCTGAAAGGCGTTCGCTGTTCCGCCGGACGAAATCCCGCGGTGCGGCTAGGGGGCCTTGCCCTTCTCGGCGAACGGGGCCCGGCTCAGGTCGTACTGGGACAGCCCGCTGGCGCTGGTGAAGGTCCAGAGCGTCTTCCCGTTCGACCAGAAGCAGTACGTCTGGGTCTGCTCCTTGCTCTCGACCTTGTGGCAGCCGAAGAAGGTGAAGTCCCCGCGCGAGATCGTCGCCACATCCGCGCCCGCCTGGGCGAGCCCTCCCGCCCCCGCCTTCGGGGGTTCGACCCGATCCGCCGCCGGCGCGCGCCGGGGCGCGAGGGCGAGCGAGGCCAGCGCCAGCAGGGAGCAGGCGGCGAGGCCAGCAGCCTGCTTGATGTGCGAAGTCCGCGAATTCCGCGAAGTCTGCGAAGTCTGCGAAGTCTGCGACGACATGGGGGCGATCCTCCTGCTGTGGCGGGGCGGCCATTCGTTCCGGGATGGCTCTGCTACGGTGCAAGGTATCGCGACGCGCCGGAGCAGGACTTGACGCGCGTCAAGGGGCCGGCCCCTGGTGCCCAGGGTGAGGCCGCGCCGGGGGTAGTGGGCCGGTTGGGAGACACCAGCAGATTTCTCGCTGCGCTCGAAATGACAATTCTTGTCACTCCGAGCGAATGCGAGGAGCCTGTTGTTGCCGTTCACGGCACCTTCATCAAATTGACCCATTACCGCGCCGCCCACCCCTGTCGCCGCCCGCCCCTGTCGCGGCGGGTGCCGATCTGGTAAGCAAGCAGCTTGCCCGGCGCCCGGATGGACCCTCAGCCGGCCGATCAGACCTCCCAGCCAACGGACCCATGAAAGTCGGCATCGTCGGATTTCCCGGCTCCGGAAAGACC
>JBGOTW010000108.1:0-12184 GCA_041476685.1 bacterium
TGCTTCGCCACGCGGCATGCCGCCTCGGCGAGCCGCGACCGGGCGCGCGCATCGAGGGCGGGGGAGGGGGTCTCTTCGAACAGCTTCTGGTGCCGCCGCTGCACCGAGCACTCGCGCTCGAACAGGTGCAGCACGGTGCCGTGGGTATCGGCGAGCACCTGGAACTCGACGTGGTGGGGCGCGGGCAGGTAGCGCTCCAGCATCACCCGCCCGTCCTTGAACGCGCTGAGGGCTTCGCGCCGGGCCGATTCCAGCGCCGCGCCCAGGTCGGCCGGCCGCTCCGCGAGCCTGATCCCGCGCCCGCCGCCGCCCGCCACCGCCTTGAGCAGCAGAGGATAGCCGACCCGTTCCGCCTCCCGCGCCAGCGTCGGCAGGTCCTGCGCGGCCCCGGCGTAGCCGGGCAGGGTCGGCAGGCCCGCCGCCGCCATCCTGCCCTTCGCCTCCGCCTTGTCCCCCATCGCCCGGATCGCTTCCGGCGGCGGCCCGATGAAGATCAGGCCGCGCTCCCGGCACAGCTCGCTGAAACGCGCATTCTCCGACAGGAAGCCGTAGCCCGGATGGATCGCGTCGGCGCCGTTGCCCACGGCCGCCGCCAGGAGCAGCTCCATGTCCAGGTACGACTCCGCCGCCGGGCCCGCCCCGATCCGCACGGCCCAGTCCGCCTCGGCGACTCCCGGCATGTCCCGATCCGCATCGGAGTACACGGCAAGCGTGCGGATGCCCATCTCGCGGCAGGTGCGCTGGATGCGGCGGGCGATTTCGCCGCGGTTGGCGATGAGCACGGTTTCGATCATGGGCCCGGCATCGGAGAGGGAAGCGGCGGCGCGGCCAACATCCGCCCGTGAGGCTTAGCAGGGATGCGGACCGATCCTCAATCCCCGCCCCTGGCGTGCACTGTCCTGGAAGCCGCCGCCGATTTGGGTATCTATTTCGGAATTGAGCACGTAGGCTGGATACACAGGGTTTTGTAGGGACATTCGAACTGTCATCGGACCGCTCTTCTCCCTGCGGGTGGGCCCATCCCGATGGGGATTGGCGGATGGTTCTTCAAATTGAAAAGGTACCAGTGCAAGGTAAAGTCAAATGGTTCAATGATGCCAAGGGCTACGGGTTCATCACGCCGGACGACGGCGGGAAAGACCTGTTCTGTCATCAAGCAGAAATCCGGATGGAAGGCTTCCGCAGCTTGAAGGAAGGCCAGGCCGTCGAGTTTGACGTGGAGCAGGGGGCCAAGGGTCCGGCCGCGAAGAACGTGCGGTCGGTCTAAGGTCGCCGGCGTCCGGCCTTTTACGAGGCCGGTCGCCTCCATCCGATGGATCGGGCCCGGAGGGTTTCCCTCCGGGCCTTTTTTTGTGCATTTCATGCCGGCGCGACCGCGCGCATACTGACGCGCCGCCACGCCCGGAGAGCGGCGCGAGCCTGAGGGGGTGCGCGCAATCCTCCGCCGCGCCTAGCGCTTCACCGTCTCCCGGTGCCGGTCAATCCAGTAGGCCAGGGTCAGCATCACGATGATGCCGACGATGAACGGCAAGATCACCGAGCTGATGTTGGGAGGCGGCGGGCCGAACAGGGCGCCCGCGTAGGACACGATCAGCAGCGCCACATACAGCCACAGTCCCCAGACGCCCCTGCGGTCGCGGGCGCGCGTGACGGACAGGTAGAGCGCCAATCCGACAGCCAGCATGCCCAATTCCACGACGACGGTCGCGGGCAGCGAGGACCACAGCCCCAGACCCACCTTCGTCGCCTGGCCCGGCATGAGCGGCAGGTCGGGCGAATGGCTCAGAAAGTCCAGCACCCAGTGGCTCAACACGGCAGCCGCCATCCACGCCGCCCCCCGCTTCGAGCTCGTGCGCCGCCAGTAGATCAGCCCGAACAGCACGGCCCACACGGCCGCCATCAGCAGACTGTGGGAATACGGGTAGGAGACGAAGTTCAGCGGTGTCGCCTGAGTGTGGCCCGGTTCGATGGTGACGGTCTCGTAGCTGAACATCACGAGCAACGGCCAGATCAGGTCCAGCAGCTGCGCGGCCACCACGGCGGTTCCCAGCTTGACCTCCGGCGCGACGCGCTTGACGGCGAAGGCCACGGCGAAATGTCCGATGAACATGGATGTCTCCGAGGAGCGCGGCAATCCGCCGCGCAGGAATTGCTCACACGCCCACACTGCTCACCCGTCGGTAGGCTGACCCGCCGGCACTGCTAACCCGCCCGCACGGGGGATGCGCCGTCCGGCGCGCCAAGGCCCCGCGGCCCGTCGCGCGCATCCTGTCACGTGCGGCCAAGACCCGCATGGTCAAGCGGCGAGGGGGGGCCGTTCAGCCCGCACCCGCGGCGGCCTCGACTTCGACCAGGGCATTGTGAAGCTGCGCACATTCGCCCAGGTCCGTGAAGGCCCCCGAGGTGAGCTGGTTGATGCCCTTGCGGCCCGGCAGGAGCTTCGGCCACCAGACGGACTCGGCCACGGCGACGCCGGCCTGCACGTCTTCCGTCACTTCGCACCTCAGCCAGCACTCTCCGCGCTCGTTGTACACGCGGCAGGCGGCGCCGTCCTTGAGGCCGCGGCGGGCGGCGTCGAGCGGGTGGAGCTTGATCCGCGGCGGTCCTTCGAGACTGCGGCCCGTGGGCGTGTCGCCGAAGGAGCTGTTGAGGAAGTGCTGGGAGGGCGGAGTGAGGAGTTGGAGCGGGTAGCGACGCTTGCGGGCATTGTCCAGGTGCCCCTCCGGCGAGGGCACGTGCGCCGGCGTCGCGGGCTGGCCGAGCGCCGCCATCTGCGCCGAGACGAACTCGAACTTCCCGCTGGGCGTCTTCAGCCCGGTGCGCCAGGGCCGCTCCGGCTGCGACAGCGCAACGGGCCGGCCGGCGAAAAGGGCGTCGAAATCGAAGCCTTCCCGCGCAGCCACGTCCGCCTTGAACAGGCCGCGCACGATCTCGTCGAACCCCAGATTGAACGGGGCAGCGTCGAAGCCGAAGCGCCGCGCCAATTCCCAGAACACGTCGAAGTTGCTGCGCGCCTCGCCCTGGGGCGGAATGGCGGCGCGGGAGAGCTGGACGTAGTTGTGCCCGTAGCTTCCGATCAGGTCGTCGTGCTCCATGAACGTCGTGGCGGGCAGGACGATGTCCGCGAAGTCCACGGTGTCCGTGAAGACCTGCTCGTGCACGACCGTGAACAGGTCCTCGCGCCGCAGCCCGGCGTGCACGCGGGCCTGCTCCGGGGCGATCGCCGCCGGATTGGAGTTGTACACGTAGAGCGCCTTCACCGGCGGGTCAGACAGCTCCGTCAGCGCGGCGCCCAGCTGGACCATGTTCACGGTGCGGGCGGGCGGATCGCCGGGCCAGGGCTGCCTCAGGAACGCGTTGTTCTGCACGGCCCCGCCCCAGGCGTAGCAGAGCAATCCGCCGCCCGGCGCTTCCCACGCCCCGGTCAGCGCGGGCAGGCAGGCGATCGTGCGCACGAGCATGCCGCCGTTGTCATGCCGCGACAGGCCCAGGCCGAGCCGGATGAAGGCCGACTTCTCGCGGCCGTACGCCTCCGCGAGCGCGACCACGTCCCGCGCCGGCACGCCCGTGATCGCCTCCACGCGCTCGGGCGCGTAAGGCGCGGCCGCGGCCTCGAGCTCGGAAAAGCCGTGCGTGTACCGGGCGACGAATTCGCGCTCCACCAGGCCCGCCGCGATCAGGTGGCGCATCATCCCCAGCGCCAGGGCCGCATCCGTGCCCGGGCGGATGGGCACGTACTGGTGCGCCTGCCGCGCGGTCGCCGTGCGGTAGGGGTCGATGACGACGACGCGCGCCCCGCGCGCCTTCGCCTCCTTCACGAAGGGCATGAGGTGGATGTGGGAGGCCACGGCGTTGATGCCCCAGATCAGGATCAACTTCGCCCGGGCCACCTCCTCCAGGGGCGTGGCCACGCCGACCCCGGTGGTCATGCGGTGCCCTTCCACGGCGGAGCCGACGCAGATCGTGCGGGCCAGCCGGCTCGCCCCCAGGCGATGGAAGAGGGGCGTGCCGATATCCATTCCCACGCGGCCGATGGTGCCGCCGTAGGAGTACGGGAGGATCGCCTCGCGGCCCCACTCTTCCGCGACGGCCTTGAAGCGGGCGACGATCTCGTCGAGCGCCTCGCCCCAGGTGATGCGGGCAAAGCGGCCCTCGCCCTTGGCCCCGCAGCGGCGCAGGGGATGAAGAACCCGCAGCGGCGAGTACACCCGCTCGGCGTAGCGGTTGACCTTGCCGCAGAGGAAGCCGCGCGTGACGGGATGCTGCGGGTCTCCCGCGATGGAGACGATCCGCCCGTCGCGGACGCCCACGCGCACGCTGCACGAATCCGGGCAGTCATGGGAGCAGACGACCGTGCGCTCGACCGTGCTGCTCTCGACTGCCCCGCCGCTCTGGACGGCCGCGTTGCCCTTGACGGCCGCGCCGTTCTGAACGGCCGCGCTGCGCTCTGGCCGACCCGACTCCCCATGGTCCATGACCCGCGCCCCTTTTGGTTGGCGTCAACGGTGAACGTCAGCGGTGGACGTCAGCGGCACGACGTGGACTGCAACGGTACGACGGGGCTCTCAGCGGTGCGCGGCAGCGGCGCCATGAAGCGCCTCGGTGCGGGAAATGCCGGTGCGATCAAGTTTGCCCCGCCTCGTCCAGGGGGTACACCATCGGCAGAGGGGGACCAAGCCCAGGCGGGTCGGTGCCGCCGGACGATGAGCCGCTCCGGGATCCACTTAGTCGCGCGTCTCCCGTGCCGCTTCCCCTGCCCTACCATGGGCTAGCCGTGCCAGCCGTTCCATGGCCGGACTCAGGGCCTGCCGGGACGTCGCGGGAGCGAATCCGGTCCGCGGGAATTGTTCTCGTTCCTTGAAATATGCCACGATGCAATTTACCCGCCGTTGGGGGAGCGCACCCTGCGAGGCGCGCCAGCGGTCAACGAATAGACAGGGGCGAATGCTCTACGGATTGATCATCGCGGGGGGATCGGGGACGCGTCTGTGGCCCCTGAGTCGGGCGAGCTTGCCCAAGCACCTGCTGCCGCTGCATCCTTCCGGGCGCACGCTGCTGTGCGACACGTTCGCCCGGCTCGCCCGCTCGGTGCCCGCGGAGCGCATCTACATCGTGACCGGCTCGCAGCACGTGGACGACGCTTTGTCGCAGCTGCGCCAAATCGCCCCCGCCTTCGGCCGGGACCACTTGCTCGTGGAGCCGGATGGACGCGACAGCGCCCCGGCGGTGCTGTGGGGCATGCTGCATGTCCACGCCCTCGACCCGCAGGGTTCGGCGGCGGTGGTCTGGTCCGACCACATCATCGAAAGCCCCCACGTGTTCGATGCGGCCCTGGCCCAGGCAGCGCGTGCGGCCGAAGGCGGCGCCCTGGTGGCCGTGGGAGTCCGGCCCACCCGGCCCGACACGCAGCTCGGCTACATCCGGTACGCCCCGGAGGCGCTCCACGGGGCGCACCGCGCGCAGCGCTTCATCGAGAAGCCGGATGCCGCGACAGCGCGGAAGCTGCTCGAGGAGGGGCATTGCGTCTGGAACGCCGGCATCTTCGTCTTTCACGCCGGCACGCTGGTCGGCGAATTCAGGCGCCTGGCGCCGGAGATATTCGGGGTGTTCGAGCGGCATGACCGGCCGTCCGGCGGCCCGACCCGCTGGGCGGAACCTGACACCATCAAGGCGATCTATGCCGACCTGCCCAAGGGATCGCTGGACTACCTCGTGCTGGAAAAGACCGACCGGCTCTATGTCGTTCCGGCGGAGCTCGAATGGAACGACGTGGGCACCTGGGACGCCGTATGGCGGGAAGCCCCGAAGGACGGCGACGGCAACAGCGTCAGCGGCCCGGTCGTGACCCTGGGCGCCCACAATTGCCTGATCCGGGCCGGGCGGCGCCTGGTCACGGTCGTCGGGGCGCGCGAACTGGTCATCGTGGACTCGAACGACGCCCTGCTCGTGTGCGACCTGGGCCATACGGACCAGGTGCGCCAGCTCGTCGAGCAGCTGAAGAAATTGGGCCGCAAGGAGGTGCACGGGGCCGACTTCGCGGTGCGGCCCTGGGGCACGTATGCGGTGCTCTGGGAAGGCCCGGGCTTCAAGGTCAAGGAGCTGCAGGTCAATCCCGGACAAAGGCTCTCCCTGCAGATGCACCGGCACCGCTCGGAGCACTGGGTAGTCACCGAAGGGCAGGTGCTGTTGACCCGCGCGGATGAGGTCAAGCAGGTCGGGCCGGACGGCTACATGCACATTCCGGCCGGGGTCAAGCATCGCATCGAGAATCCGGGCCAGACCCGGGCACGCATGATCGAAGTCCAGTCCGGCGAGTATGTCGGGGAAGACGACATCGTGCGCTTCGACGACGTGTATGGCCGGGCGTGACGGCGCCGACGCGCCGTGTCGCAATTCTACCGCGGGCGTGCCGGCCGGCGCCGTCGTCGCGCATCGCGCAAGCCCTTGATTGACAGCCATTATGGCATGCGGGTAGAGTCACGTTTGGCGAAACCTGAGGCCATTGCTCGTTCCAGCGTTTCCGATCCGGCCGCAACGGAACCGGCGTGTGGGTCGGGAAAGGGCCCGTCAGGCACCTCCGCCCGCCTGTCCCCCCAGCGGCATCCAAGGCCTCGCACCTTAACGGCGTCGTAGCCGAGAGCATCGTCCATGAATGGCGAAGGGTTGACCCCGCCAGCGGTGTCCCCCTGGGGCAGCTCGAGCCTGCAGTCCGAAGACGACCTGCGCGCAGCCCAAGAGTATTTTTTCCAGACCCACGCCACCCACGCCAAGCTGATCCACGAGGGACGCTCGGCGAAGGGGTTCATGAAGTCCTATACCCGCCGCAAGCTCGAAAAGGAGATGGGCGAGGACTTCAAGTTGTATACGGGGCAGGAGCTGGGTGAAGCCGTCCGCGGCGAGGTTTCCCACGGCATCCGCGGCGAGCTGAACGACCTGCTGCGCACCGTGTATGAGCGCATCGCGCCCCAGGAACCGATCCTCTCCCCCATCCAGGAGGACGTCACCATCCTCAGGCACCCCCACGGCGCGCTCGAGGTGTGCTTCGCAATGGTGTTCTTCTACGGCTCGCTGCTGAAGAAGTATGTCACCCTCGCCAGCAACCGCCGCAAGGTCCTCAAGTCGGTCCTGGACGAGGAGCTGTTCAAGTGGGTGTGGCGGATGTCCACGAATTACATGCTGTCCGAGGTCGATGCGCGCGTGAATTTCCACGACGACTTCCTCAGCGCGGGACTGCCCTACATCCCCCTCGACCGGCAGCGCGCGATCATCCCGCAGAAGATATTCGAGATCGGCCAGTTCATGCTGGGCAAGACCCTGGCCGAATCGCACCTGCGCTTCCCGCTCTGCTACTACTTCGTCACCTACCTGCGCGCCATGCAAAGCGAGGTGCTCGCCCAGCCGAGCCTCGCCGATCCAAACGCCACGTATGCGGAGGCGGTGCGGCGCAAGCCGATGGACCCGATCAACCATGTGCTGATCGCCATCGACGCGCTGATGACCATGAAGGGCAACAGCTCGGAATCCTTCGATGACATTCTCAAGGACGAGTTGGCCGAAGTGGAGAACTACATCCCACCGTTGGAGGCGCAGTTCCTCCGCCAGCACGATCCCTACGCCAATGCCGAGGCGTTCGGGGAAGCGGTGAAGAGCGCCCTGCCCGCGCTGCAGAAAGCCGAGCTGGTCGGCGACGCCGGGACGCTCCCGATGCGGCTGCTGTTGGTGCTGCGGGCCGTGACGCCCGCGGTCCGCACCGGGATCCTCGACCATGTCCCGGCCCCCGTGCTGGTCATGCTGCGCAACCGCACCGTCAACGGACCGCAGGACGAGGCGGCGAAGCATCTGGCCGAACGTCTCAAGGCCGCCCTCGATGTGCGCACACAGCGGGGCGAACATCTCACCGTGGCTGCGGTCAACCGCGCGGGCATGGGCGGGTCGACCGGGGTGAGGTCGGGCGCGGCGGCCGGCGGCGGGGATGCGCCAGCGGTGTCCGCGGCAGCGGGTCCTGCCGCAGCGTCGCGCAAGGAAGCGGAGGCCCATCCGGCAGCGCCGGCCGGCCCGGCGGCATCCGGCGCCGCTACGGGAGTAGCGCACGCCCCAGACTCGCTGCTGGACTACTGCCTGCTGATCGGCTGGCGCATGGAAAACGGCCGCTTCAGGGTCTACGGCGTTTCGCTGCGGGAGCTGTTTGGCCTGGTCGGGCCCGAGCCCCGCCTGGTGCTGCCCTGGGTGGTGCTGGCCCTGCAAACCGGGCAGGCCTTCAGCGCCCCCTCGACCACGATCACCAAGGAGCTGGTCGAGAAGCTCGTGAAAGCGGTGCTGGCCAAGAGCGCAGGACTGGCTGCCCCCCGTCTGAGTGGGCCGCAGGTGGCCCAGCTCGTCACCGAGTTGCGGGACGTGCCGCACCAAAAGGCGCTGCTCACCCTCATCGTCAAGGGGAAGCTCGGCGAGCTGTCGCGCCTCGCCGGTCAGGGCACCGGGCCATTGGACAGCCTGACGGCGAAATTCGGCAACCAGATCGGTGAGTTCCTCCGCAGCCCCAGCAAGGAGGAATACCGCGAGCTCCGTATCGGCTTGTCGGCGGAAGAGAAGCAGGTCGTCGGCATCCTTCAGAAGCTCGCGCGCTCGAGCGCCCCGGCCGCGAGTCCCGCAGTCAATTGAACGGAAGCGGTTTTCCCCGCGAGGGCCGTCCCGCAGTCCGTCGGCTCGCGCCGCGGGCGATGCCAGGTCACTGTCGTAAAATAGTCCATACGGCGTCTTTCCTAATCAAGGATCAAGGCGCGTTTTCCCCCGCTTGGCGTGCATCCCCTTGCGCTCTCCTGCGTTTAAACTCGTAGCCTCGCCCGAACCGCCTCTCGTGGGTGTAGGCCCGCGGGGAGGACAAGGGGACCCTTGGTCCGTCCGATCGCCTTTCGCCGGCAGGAGTGCCCGGCCCTGCGGCACGGCAGCCCACGCTCGGTGCATACCCCGGCCCATGCCATGCCCCGCTCCAGCGTCTTCCGCCGCAGCGCCCTGTTCATCCTCACGACAGGCGTCGTGGCGCTGCTGGTTGCGGGGACGCTGATCTGGCAATTCGATCGCCTGATGATCGGGCGGGCCAAGGCGGCCCAGCTGGACCGCGTGGACCGTCAGGCGCGCGTGCTCTCCGTCATCAGCTCCATGCGACCCACACCCCACCCGACCGATCCGGCCGCCGACGCATTCGACCTGGCCGCCGCGGGGCTTGCGCGGGGAATGGACTTCGCCGCGTTTCAGCAGACGGGACGCACGTACCTGGCCTGGCGGGGCGTGCGGGGGATCGGCTTCCGGGAGTTGTCGGCACGGCGCAAGGCGTTCGGTCCGCTGCGGGAAGAGCCGGCGCTGCCGGACTCGCCCCTCGCGCTCGGGCTGAGCGGACAGACGGGCGCAACGACCTGGCGCGATCCGGACGGAGCGGTCGTGCTGGCCGCCTATGCGCCGGTGCGCGGGGAGGCGCTGGCGCTCGTCGTCGCCGTGTCCATGGCCGAGCTGCGCGAGCCGCTGCTGCGTGCCAGCGTGCTGACGCTTGCCTTGGCGGCGCTGCTGATCCTCGTCGTCTCGGGCTTCTATGTCTGGCTGACGTCGGGAATCGAGCGCAGCCTCGACGCACAGCAGAGGCTGCTCCGCTCCATCATGGACGCCATTCCGCACCGGCTCTTCGTCAAGGACCTCGAGCGGCGCTATGTCCTGGTCAATCAAGCGTATGCCACGGGACGGGGAGCCGCTCCGGAACAGTTTGTCGGCCGACGCAGCGCCGATACGGGTCTGTTCGATGCCGCGGAAGCCGCTCTGATCGAAGAACTCGACATGGCCGCGCTCGCCCGGGGCGAGCCCGATACCCTGCCCGAGGTTCGGATCCAGGCCGGCGATGGGATCGGTCGGATCTACCGAATCACCCACGCCCCCGTGCGGAGCTCGCGGGGCCAAATGACGCAATTCGTAGGCTTGATGGAGGACATCACGGCCGTGGTCGAAGCGCAGCGCGCGGCCGAGCGGGCCCAGGCCGACAGCGAGAGGCGCTACCGGATCCTGTTCTCCCACGTCCCCGTCGGCATCTACGAGCTGGATACGGGGGGCAACTGCCTGATCGTCAACGATCGCATCACGGCCATCACCGGCCTGAACCGGGCGCAGGCGCTCGGCCACGGCTGGGAAGCCGCGCTGCATCCGGACGACCGGGAGCGCGTGCGGAGATTCGCCGCGGAGGTGATGAAGTCCGAGCGGCCCATCACCTCCGAGTTCCGCATCCTCGCTCCGGAGGGCCGGGTCGTGTGGGTGGAATCGCACGCCCTCGCCCTGCGCGACGGGCAGGGACGGGTGAGCGGGTACCTGGGGGCGCTCAGCGACCTGACGCGGCGCAAGCGGGCGGAGTCCGCGCAGGTGCAAAGCTATAATCTGATGGGGGTCGTCAGCCGGGCGCAGTCGCACTACATCGCCGATACCCCGCCGCTCGACATCTTCTCGCGCTCGCTCGAGGATGCGCTGCTGATCACGGGCAGCACCCACGGCTTGGTCGGCGAGGTCCGGGAGACGGCGGGGACCTTTCCGGCGCAAGGCGGGCCCGAGGGGCCGGAACTCGCCTGGGAGACGATGCTCCGCGAAGGCAAGCCCCTTCCCGAGGAGGATAAGGCCCTGCTGGAGCCGCTCCGCACGCTCGTCGGCCGGGTGCGCGCCACGGGCAGGCCCGCGCTGCTGGCCCTGCCCGAAGCCGATGCGCCGGCTCCGGGAGCGCCGCGCACGTTCGCGGCGGTGCCCATCTTCCACGGCAAGCGCATGGTGGCCGTGGTCGGCCTGGCCGGACGTCCCGAGGGCTACGGCGACGATCTGATCCGGTTCCTCGATCCCGTCTTCGTCACCTACGGGGCGATCATCCAGGCGATCCGCAACGACCGCCGCCGCCGCGAGGCCGAGGCCGCCATCATCGAGAAGAGCCAACAGCTCGAGGGCATCTTCACCAACATGGCCGAGGGCATCGTGATGCTCGATGGCGCCGGCCGGATCGTGCAAGTCAACCGGCAGACGCGTTCCATGCTGGAGTGGGCGGACATTCCACCGCATGAGCCGGAGGATCTCGAAACGCTGCTGGGATTCCGCCTGCCGGACGGGCGGCCCTGCCCGCGCGAGCAACTGGCGATGGTGCGGGCCCTGCGCGAAGGCCAGACCATCATCGGCCAGCAGGTGAGCCTGGAGCGGCCCTGGGGCGAGGTTGCCTTGCTGGTCAGCGCCGCGCCCCTCTTCGACGGGTACCGCAAGGTCAGCGGCGCGGTCGCGATCCTGAGCGACATCACCGAGCTGAAGAAGCTCGATCAGCTCAAGTCCGAGTTCATGTCGACCGTATCCCACGAGCTGCGCACACCCCTCGCCGCGATCCTCGGCTATGTGCAGCTCATCCTGGGGGGCGACGCCGGAACCGTCTCTCCCGATCAGCAGAAGTACCTGGAGATCGTCTCCCGCAACACCGTTCGCCTGACGCAGCTCATCGGCGACCTGCTGGACATCGAGAAGATCGAAAGCGGCAAGACCAAGCTGGTCCGCGCGGCGGTCAACCTGACCGACCTGCTGCTTGAAACCGCGTCTACCTTCACCATCGTCGCCAAGCAGAAGGGGCTGCGGCTGCTCACCCGGATCGCGGGCAATCTGGTCATCGTCGGGGAGGAAGACCGGCTGACCCAGGTCTTCTCCAACCTGCTATCCAACGCGGTCAAGTACACGCGGGCAGGCGAAGTGCGCTTGGAAGCCGAGCGGCTCGGCGACGAGGTGCGCGTGACCGTCGCGGACACCGGGATCGGCCTGACCCCAGGCGACCTGGGCAAGCTGTTCACCAAGTTCCACAGGGCGGACGACGAATATGCGCGCGAGGCGGGCGGAACCGGCTTGGGGCTGGTCATCTCCCGCGCCATAATCGCCCAGCACGCGGGTCGGATCGAAGTGAGCAGCGTCCACGGCCGGGGGAGCGAATTTCGCGTGTACCTGCCTGCCACGCTCATCCTCAACGCATCCGCCGTTCCCGAGCCGGACCGTCCCGGAGATGTCGAGGACGCGGCGGGCTAGGGGCGACAGGCGGAGGCCGGGATGTTCCGCGCCGGGCAGTTGTGGGATGGCCTGGAAGGCTCCCAGGGCGGGACGATCACTTCCCGCGCAATTCACTCCCCGCGCCAGTACCTGACCA
>JBGOTW010000109.1:0-12017 GCA_041476685.1 bacterium
GCGGTTGCGGCGGTAGTTCTTCGTCGAGTAGTCGAGGCTGTAGAATCGGTCGGCGAAGGGCACGGAGTATTGGCCGTAGCGCTCCGCCGGCGGCTGGCCGCCCTCGATGCAGTGGGTGAGGGCGTCGGCGATCCACTTCTCGATCTTCATCACCACCATCTTGCGGCGCAGGCGGCCCTGGTCGTCCCGGTTGAGCACGTTGGGCAGCGTATTGGTGGTGATGAACTCGGTCAGGTAGGGCGAGTTCAGGTTCTCGCGGCCCTCGGGCGAGATGTAGCTGTGCGTGCAGTAGAAGAAGATGTTCTCCGGGCGGCTGAGGGAGTTCTCGGCGAGGAACTTGATGGCCGAGGCGATGGTGCCTCCGGTGCGCACCATGTCGTCCAGGATGAACACTTCGCGGCCCTTGAGCTGGCTGATGTCCTGGTCGGAGGTGATCTCGACGCTGCGCTGGCCGAGACGGGTCTTCTGCAGCGTCACCATGGCGGCTTCCTGCAAGCCCGTGAACTGCCGCACGCGTGCCACGAAATCCACCGCCCCTTCGTCGGGGGCGACGAAGCCCAGGTTGCTGCCGTTGCGCTCCACCGAGACGGTGCGCAGGATGAAATTGGCGACGATGTGGGCGACGTCGAGGCTGAGGAAGGGCGGCTGCTCCCCCGCATCCACGTACACCTCGCGGTAGATGCGGGCCAGCACCTCGGGCTTGTGGTTGTGCACCGTCACGACCTGGTCCACGCCCGACCCGCGCAGCATTTCGGCATAGAGCCTCGCGGAGAACGGCTGCCCGTCGAACTTCTTGCGCGCGTCGGCCGTGGTCATCTGGGGATGATCGAGGAAGTGCGGACCGCGATCCTGGGCGGAAAAGAACAGGTCCGGCTCCACCAGCACGACCCGCTCCGCGCCATTCTCCTTCGCCGCCGAGGCGATCAACAGGTTGCGCATCGCCAACTCGACCCGCGTGTGCTGGGGCGAGGAGGTGGAGATTACGTACACGCGCTTGCCTTCCAGTCCCTGGCCGATGTGAACCAGGTCGTGCTCGTCCACCAGGAAGCGCGGGCAGAACTCGGTGTTGGCGAAATTCTTGAGCGAGATCAGGTCGGCGATGTCCGTCGTCTGGCCGAAATTGTGCGCGACGTCGAGGGCAAAGGAGGCGTCGGTCCAATTGGAGACAATAAGGGTGCCGGGAGTCGCCATGGCCGGTTTACCGGGTCGAGGGAATTGCCGCAGCCGACACCGAAACCATACTCCCGCGCGCTCCCCGCGTCATCTCCAACTGTGCCAGGAGCAGACGCGCTTCCACGTCCGGATACTTCAGGGCGAGACAGTGCACCAGGTGCAGCGCGGCGTCCTCGGCGCTGGCGGCCCACACCCGCACCGGCCCGGCGTCTCCGCTTCGCCGCGCGTCCAGGTTGCGCGGACGCCCGACGCCGACGATGGGGTAGTCCGCGCCGCCTGACCAATCCCCAGGCTTCAGGCTCACACCGGGCAGCAGCACGAAGGCTTCCAGTCCCGCCGCCCGGTGCCGGGCGACCGTGGCGCGCCAGTCCACCACTTTGCCTTTGGGCAGGAACGCGAGCGCTCCGATGCCGAAGCGTTTCAGCAGTTTGGCGATCCGGTCAGCTTGGCCGCGGCCTCCCGGACGGCCATAGACGGCCACGCTCACCGCGGGCCGCCCGCCCCGCTGGCGCAACATGCCTTTCAGGCCGATGTCGCGGCGCAAAATCACGCCCGGCCAGGAGATCCGCCCCACGGCCGCATAGGCCCGCCGCAACGCCTGGCGCAGGTCGTCCCCGCGGGCAGTGAGAGTGAGCACGCGCCCACCCTGCGTGACCCATTGGCGACCGCGGCGAGCTGATGCAAGCAAGGCAGTGCCCGAGTGGAACACGACCCGCGTGTCGCTGTCCGGGACCGCATCCAGGCCGCGGATGGGCAGACCGCGCTTGACCGGGCCAGGGTAGCCCGGCGCGGCCAGCACCACGCAGGCGGCGGCGCCGGCATGCCAGCGCGGCTGCACCCGCGACAGACCGCCCGAGACCGCCGCCTGCAGCACCTCCACCAGGTCGCTTTCGAGCAGCAGCATCTGCACCTCGCACTCCGGATCCCCGAAGCGGCAGTTGTATTCGACGACACTGGGCCGGCCCCCGTCGATCATCAGGCCCACGTAGAGCACGCCCCGGTAGGGATGGCCCTCGGCCGCCATGCCGCGCAGGGTGGGGCGCACGATCTGCTCCAGCACGCGCGTCTCCACTTCCGGCGTGACCACCGGCGCGGGTCCGTATGCGCCCATGCCGCCCGTATTCGGCCCGCGGTCCAGGTCGCCTACGGCCTTGTGATCCTGGCAGCAGGGCAGGACGATGAAGTCCTCGCCGTCGGCGATGACGAAGTACGATGCCTCCTCCCCGCTGAGGAAGCCCTCGATGACGACCTCGTTGCCCGCAGCACCGAAGACGCGCTCGCCCATCGCCTGGCGCAGCGCACGGCGGCCCTGGGCGCGGCTGGCGCATACGGTGACTCCCTTGCCCGCCGCCAGGCCGCTCGCCTTGACGACGAATCGGCCGCGCAGCGTATCCACATAGGCCAGGGCGTCCTCGAGCCGCGTGAAGGTGCGATGCGCGGCAGTAGGGATGCCGTGGCGCTGCATGAAGGCCTTGGCGAACGCCTTGCTGCCCTCGAGCTGCGCCGCCGCCTTGGAGGGGCCGAATACCTTCAGCCCGCGCGCCTGGAGCAGGTCCGCCAGTCCGTCGACCAGCGGCGCCTCGGGCCCGACCAGGACCAGGTCCACGCCCTCGCGCAGGGCGTAGTCGGCGAGGACCGGATGGGACTCCAGCGGCACGCACTCGGCGAGACGGGAAATCGCCGCGCTGCCCGGGCTGGCGAGGAGCCGGGACACGCGTGGGCTCTGCGCGAGCTTCCAGGCCAGGGCATGCTCGCGGCCGCCTGCGCCGACGATCAGGAGCTTCATGCGGGCCTGGCAGGTTGATAGGCCGACGGGAATGAAGGGCTGCTGCGACCGTCACGGACGGTGAACCGCCTGGGTTTGCGGCCAGCACGGCGGGGCCGTGCCGGACAGCAGGCGGGCCCGGACCAGGGCCGCTTGGGCTCTTCCCCCTAACAGCTTTCCCGACCCGAGCATAGTCCGCCGCATGGGCGCGCATGCGGTGCCGTTCTTGGGCGGACGCTGGCCCTGGACAAGTTCCGCCATCTTCGGCAATAGTCGGGCTGCACAAGCCACCCACGCATCAGCGCCACGGCGACGGATGACTGAGGCGCCCGCTCCGCAGTCCGCGGGGTGCCGGGCGCTCCATCCGCACGAGAAAGCCGGACCTTCTGGGAGAGAAATCATGTCCACTCGATGGAAGCACGTGCTGTCCAAGCCGATCACGCGTCGCACCTTTGGGCTGGGAGCAACCGCCGCCCTGGCGGCCACGGTCACTCCCTTTCACATCCTCAAGGCCCAGGGCGGCACCCTGAAGGTCGGCGTGCTGCTGCCCAAGTCGGGCTACCAGGCGCAAATCGGCCAGTCCTGCCAGCGCGGCGTGGAACTGGCCCCGGAGATGCTGCGCGAGCTCGGCTACAAGGTCGACCTCCAGATCGTCAACGCGGACACGGAGACCAACGTGGACGTGGCGCGCAGCCGGGCCGAACGGCTCATCGCCGAGGGCGCCCAAGTGCTCATCGGCGCGTTCGATTCCGGCCAGACCACCGCCATCGCCCAGGTGACCGAGCAGCACTCCGTTCCATTCGTCATCAACATCGGCGCGGCCCCGCAGATCACCGAACAGGGATACAAGTTCGTCGTGCGCAACTTTCCCACGGCGCCGCAACTCATCGCGCGCGGCCTGGGCCGGATCAAGGAACTGATCGCCGTCACCGGCACCGTCCCGAAGACCGCCGTGTACATGCACGTCAACGACACCTTCGGCATGTCGGTGAAGGGGGCCATCGACAAGATCGTGCCGACGATGGACTTCCCGTTCAAGATCGTGGAGGCCATCGCCTACGATCCGGCGGCGAAGGACCTCTCCGTCGAGGTGGCGAAGGCGAAGGCGACCCAGGCGGACATGATGCTGGTGACGACGCGCATCAACGACGCGATCCTGCTGGTGCGCGAGCTGGTCAAGCAGCGCTGGTCGCCCATGGGCATCGTCAGCCCCGGGAGCCCGGGCATGTACGAGCAGGGCTTCTATTCGGCCCTCGGCAAGTATTCGGACTACTGCATCTCGAACGTGCCGTGGTTCAATCCCAAGGCGGAGATGACGCAGCAGATCATTGCCGCATTCAAGAAGCGCTACCCGAACGACCCGACGGATCCGCACATCTTCAACGTCGGATTCACCTTCGAGGCCCTGCTGGTCGTAGCGGACGCCTTCACGCGGGCGAAGACGACGAACAACCTGGAGCTGATGGCCGCACTGCGCGCAACCAAGATCGAAAAGCACATCATGGTCGGCGGGCCGATCCAATTCAACGCCAAGGGCCAGAACGACGGAGTCGTCTCGGTGGGCCTGCAGAACCATGGCGGACGGGCGGTGGTCGTACTGCCGAAGGAAGCGGCGGAACTGGCTCCGGTCTTCCCGATGCCGGCCTGGGACAAGCGGGCCTGATGCTGCCATTGCGCGGGCCGAGCCGCCATGCCCTATGATCTGATCGTCAATGTCGCGGTCGGCGGAGTGCTGACCGGACTGGTGTACGGGCTGATGGCGCTCGGCCTGTCCGTGATCTACGGCGTCGTGCGGATCGTCAATTTCGCCCACGGCGAGATGATGACGATCGCCATGTACGGCGCGGTGCTTTGCTTCAGCCGGCTCGGGCTCGATCCGCTGCTGATGATCGTGCCCGTCGGCATGGGGCTGTTCTTGCTCGGCTACGTGATCCAGACGGCGGTCATCAACCCCTTCATCAACCGCCCCGAACACGCCCAGTTCATGCTGTTGCTGGGCGTCGCCATCATCATCACCAACAGCCTGCTGATCGGGTTCGGGCCCGACGCCCGCAACGCGCCGGTCTCCTACGGCATGGACTCGTTCGCCCTCGGCCCCGTGCTGCTGGACAAGGTGCGGGTCTATGCCGCCCTCGGAGCGTTGCTGGTCGCGGCGCTGCTGTTCGCTTTCTTCCGCTACGCGCGCACCGGCAAGGCGATCCGCGCCTGCGCGGACAACTACCTGGGCGCGCGCGTCGTCGGGCTCGACGTGAAGCGGCTCTACGCCCTCACCTTCGGCATCGGCACGGCCTGCGTCGGTGCGGCCGGTTGCATGCTGGCGCTGCTGGTGGACGTGACTCCCTCGCTCGGGCCGGCGTACACGCTGCTCGCCTTCGTGATCGTGATCGTCGGGGGCCTGGGCTCGATGGTGGGCGCCCTGCTGGGGGGAGTCCTGATCGGCCTGTCTGAGGCGCTCGCCGGGCTGATGTTCGAGCCTTCCGCGAAAAGCATGTTCAGCTTCGCGATCCTCATCGTGCTGCTGCTGTTCCGGCCGCAGGGCCTGCTGGGGAGGCGCGCATGAGCGAGCCCGCGGCGCGGCACACGGATGCCTCCAAGCTCCTGCGGCGCTGGAGGCCGGCGGCGCTGCTCGCCGTCCTGCTCGTCATCCTCGTGCTGCTGCCCGCGTTCGCGGGCGGCTACGTGCTTTCCGTGCTGACCCTGATCCTGTTCTCCGCGTACGCCGGCCAGGCGTGGAACGTGATGATGGGATTCGCCGGGCAGCTCTCGCTGGGACACTCGCTCTACGTGGGGGTGGGGGCCTATACGGCGGCGGCCCTGTTCGTCCACTTCCAGATCGGCCCGTGGGCCGGGCTGTGGGCCGCGGGGCTGGTCTGCATGCTGCTGGGCGGCATCATCGGCTTCCTCGCGTTCCGCTTCGGCATCAGCGGCACGTACTTCGCCCTGCTGACGATCGCCTTCGCCGAGTTCACGCGCATCGGCTTCGACCATTTCGGCTGGGTCGGCGGCTCGGCGGGACTGTTCCTGCCCGTGGCGCAACGCACGTCGAGCGACGTGCTCAATCTGCGCGGCGCCCCGGCGATGTTCTACTACATCATGCTTGCCATGACGGTGCTGGCGTTCCTGCTCTGCAAGGTCCTGCTCAGCAGCCGCATGGGCTACTACTGGCTGGCGATCCGCGAGGACCAGGACGCGGCGCAGGCACTCGGCATCAATACCTTCCGCTACAAGATGGTCGCGGTGATGGTCTCGGCGGCGATGACCTCGTTCTCCGGCGTGTTCTTCGCCTTCTACTACAACAACCTCTTTCCCGAGCAGATCTTCAATATCGGGCGCTCGATCGAGATCATCCTCGCCCCGATCTTCGGCGGCCTGGGCACCCTGTTCGGTCCGATCGTCGGCGCGCTCATGCTGACCGTGCTGGGCGAGACGCTGCGCAGCGTCACCGGAGCGCTCGGACTGGACGTGCCGGGGCTGGAGCTGCTCTTCTACGGGGTCTGCCTGCTGCTCGTCGTGATGTTCCTGCCGAACGGGATCTGGCCGCCCGTGAGCCGCATGCTCGGCATCCGCAGCCATCACTCCGCGCAGGAGGACTAGCGATGGAACACCTGCTCGTCGTGAACGGCCTGTCGAAGAGCTTCCGCGGGCTGCGGGCCGTCTCCGACGTGAGTTTCGGCGTCAAGGAGGGCGAGATCGTCGCCCTGATCGGGCCGAACGGCGCCGGCAAGACGACCGTGTTCAACCTCGCCGCGGGCGTCCTCAAGCCGGACGAGGGGGAGGTGCTCCTCGCCGGGCGGCGCATCGACGGCCTGCGCCCGGACCAGATCTGCCAGGCGGGCGTCGGCCGCACCTTCCAGAACGTGCGGCCGTTCGCCGGAATCACCGTGGAGGACAACGTCGTCGTCGGCGCCCTGCGCAGCCGCCGCTCGGTGCGGGAGGCGCGCCAGCGCTCTGGGGAGATGCTCGAGCGCCTGGGGCTGTGGGCAAGGCGCCACGAGCTCGCCGCGACGCTGACGCTGCCGGACCGCAAGCGCCTGGAAGTCGCGCGCGCGCTGGCGACCGAGCCCAAGATCCTCCTGCTGGACGAGGTGATGGCCGGGCTGCGGCCCACGGAAACCGACCAGATGGTCTCGGTCTTCCGCGAGCTCAACGCGCGGCACGGCCTGACGATCCTGCTCATCGAGCACGTGATGCGGGCGGTGATGGCCCTCTCGCGGCACATCGTCGTCCTGCATCACGGCGAGGTGATCAAGGAGGGCTCGCCGGAGGAGGTCGTCCGCGATCCCGCGGTGCTGGAATGCTACCTGGGCGAAGAGGCGCTGTGATCCTCGAAGTGGACCACCTGAACTTGTACTACGGGGACGCCCAGGCGCTGGACGACGTGTCGCTGCGCGTGCCGGAGGGCGCCATCGTCACCATCGTGGGGGCGAACGGCGCGGGCAAGTCGAGCCTGATCCGCACGATCGCGGGCATGGAGCGTCCCCGCAGCGGGCGCATCCGCTTCCGCGGCCGCGACATCGCGGGCCTGGAATCCCACCGGACGTGCAACCTCGGCATCGGGCAGGTCGCGGAGGGCCGGCAGATCTTCCCCTCGCTCACCGTGGCGGAGAACCTGGAGATGGGGGCGATGATTCCCCGCGCGCGGGACGGGGCGGAAGGCGCCCTGCAGCGCGTCTTCGCAATGTTCCCCCGCCTGGCCGAGCGCCGCGACCAATCCGCCGGGACGCTCTCCGGCGGCGAGCAGCAGATGCTCGCCATCGGGCGTTGTCTGATGGGCCAGCCCGAGCTGGTCATGTTCGACGAGCCCTCGCTCGGGCTCGCGCCAACGATCGTGCGCGAAGTGTTCGAGACGATTGTCTCCCTCAACCGCGGCGGCCTGACGGTCATCCTTGTCGAGCAGAACGTCGCCGTCTCGCTCAAGCTCGCGGCCCAGGCCTACGTGCTGGAGAACGGGCGGATCGTCATGTCGGGGCCGGGCGCGGACCTGCTGCACGATGACCGCATTCGGCAGGCGTATTTGGGACTGTGAAGCCGTTTCGCCCGGTCGCTCGGCACCCCACCTCCTGCCCCCCTTTCCGCCATCGCGATACACGTAGCTGCCGAGGCGGCGCGTTTCCCAATCTATTGGAGCTTTGTGCCCTCCAGGATGGCGGCGCGGTCCCAAACCTAATCCTCCCGGTCCTGACTAGGGCATTCCCATGCAGGGAGAGGGTGACCGGCTTTCCCTGACATGATTAAACTGGTGCCATTGAGTACGGATCGCGGGAGGAACCTTCCCACCCTCGCCCGCAGGGACTAACGCGTGGGGCCCCCGAGCCGGGACGGGGAGGGCGGGCCGCCCGCAGGGACGAGACTGAGTCGGATTCACATGGAGCGAGCGATGCTGCGCGTGTACGGGGATATCCTGTCGGGCAATTGCTACAAGGTGAAGCTGCTGCTGAGCCAGCTTGGCCGGCCCCACGAGTGGGTCTTCACCGACATCCGCAAGGGCGAAACCCGGACGGCCGAGTATCTCGCCCGTAACCCCAACGGCCGCATTCCCCTGCTCGAGTTCGCGCCGGGACGCTACCTGGCGGAGTCGAACGCCATCCTCTACTACCTGGGCGAGGGGACGCGCTTTCTGCCGGCCGAGCGCCTTGAACGCGCGCAGACGCTGCAGTGGCTGTTCTTCGAGCAGTACAGCCACGAGCCCTACATCGCGACCTCGCGCTACTACATGACCTTTCTCGGGAAGCCGGAGGAGTACAAGGAGGAGATCGCCCGCCGCGTCAAGCCCGGCTACGCCGCCCTGGGCGTGATGGATCGGCACCTTTCGCAGCACGAGTACTTCGCGGGCGGGCAGTATTCCATCGCGGACATCGGGCTGTACGCCTACACGCATGTGGCCCACGAGGGTGGTTTCGACCTGACCCCGTACGCAGCCGTGCGCGCATGGCTGGCCCGGGTGCAGGCGCAACCCGGCCACATCACCATGGCCGCCGGGAATGGCTGAGGTGCGGGCCTGGTCTCACCCCAGCGGAAGCACCAAGGGTTGATAGGTAAGGAGAAATCCAGCCGCGCGGGAGGCCGTGGAAGGTGGCATTGTCCCTCCACCCAGGCATGCTAGACTACCCGGACGTTTTGGCGGGACAGGCGCAACGGGTGCAAGGGGAGAAGCCCATGAGCGGGGAAGATGCGGCAAGCCTGATCGAGGCGTATTACGAGCGCGGCTGGACGGACGGGCTGCCGGTGGTGCCGCCGACGGAGGGCTCGGTGGGGGACATGCTGGCGGCGGTCGGCCTGCGCGGACCGGAAGTGATCGGCGAGATTCCCGACCGCAATGCGCGCGTCACGGCGGACAAGGTGGCCATCAACGCGGTGCTGGCCGGATGCCGGCCGGAGTACATGCCCGTGGTGGTGGCGGCGGTGAAGGGCCTGTGCCATCCGGACTACCACTATCATGGCCCGGCCACGAGCACGGGGGGCTCGGCGGCGGTGCTCATCGTCAACGGCCCGATCGCCGGCAAGCTCGGCATGAACAGCCAGGACAATGTCTTCGGCCCGGGCAACCGCGCCAACGCGACGATCGGCCGCTCGGTGCGGCTGGTCATGATGAACGCGCTGAACACGCGACCCGGGGCGCTGGACCGCTCGACGCTGGGACATGGGGGCAAGTACACCAGCTGCATCGCGGAGAACGAGGCCGATTCGCCCTGGGAGCCGCTGCATGTGGAGCGCGGCTTTCGCAGGGAGGAGAGCACGGTCACGGTGTTCGCCGCCGAGGCACACATCCAGGTCTACAACCAGCTCTCCCGCGAGCCCGAACAGCTCTGCCTGACGATGGCCGATGCGATGGC
This sequence comes from bacterium, assembly GCA_041476685.1. Classification (GTDB taxonomy): domain Bacteria; phylum SAR324; class SAR324; order SAR324; family JACQKK01; genus JBGPEV01. The sequence goes on from JBGOTW010000109.1 coordinate 9,772, forward strand.
GAATCTGGGATCGGCGAACATCATGGGCCAGTCGCAGATGGCGGTCATCTGGGCCGGCGAGCACGCCGAGACGTTCCGCAAGGCGGGCTGGACGCGGGCGCAGATCAAGCAGGAGCTGTACCGGCACGCGCGGCGCACGCATGGGGACCTCAAACGTGCGGGCCGCATGCCCGGCCCGGAGGCGCCCAATGACGAGACCACGTGGCGGCATGTCGTGCGCACGCCGGAGGACTTCATTCTCGTCCATGCGGGCGGAAAGGCGGGGAGCTTCTCCGCGGTGCTGCCCGGCTGGGGAAACAACGCGGCGACGCGCTCGGTGACGATTCCGGTCGCGCTCCCGTAGTGGCGGGGCCAAGGTACACAGGCTCTGCCCTCTGCTTCGCCTCCGGACCGGCCAGCGGACCGGCAGGCGGCGATTTGTACGGGAGCCCGCGTGCGGCCGCCCGGCGGCGCGGGCAAGGTGGGGCCGCAGGACACCCGCCTCTCGCGACCCCTGCGGCGAGAACGGCCGGTGGCGGGAGTGGAAGGGGCAGGTCACGCAAGGCAAGTGGCTCGTTTCACGAGAGGAGGGTGCATGGCAACAAACCTGTTCGACCCGACGGGGCCCAGCGCCGCGCCGGCCGCGATCGGCTTCGCACCCCGCCCGAAGGACCTGAAGGGCCTGCGGGTGGGCCTGGTGGAGAACACCAAGTTCAACTCCGAGAAGCTGCTCAAGCTCGTCGGCGAGCGCCTCAAGCAGCGCTTCGGCATCTCCGTCGTCCACCTTGCGCATAAGCAGTCCGCCGGACACGGGGTCGCCGAGACCGACATCAAGGAGTTCAAGGTCAAGGCGGACTTCGTCGTGGCCGGGGTGGGTGACTGAGGGTCCTGTTCGTCGGGCAGTGTGCTCGACGGGATCCTGCTGGAAAAGGCCGGCATACCGGCCGTGTCCATCGTCACCGAACCCTTCATTCCCACCGGACAGGCCATGGCGGCCAACTGGGGCCTGCCGCGCTACAAGTTCGTGGCCATGCCTCATCCGATCGCCAATCTGACCGAGGCGGAGCTCAACTCGCGCGCGGACAAGCTGGTGGAGCAGGTGGTCGCGCTGGTGCAGACTCCGCAGGCGCCCGAATAGTCCGGGCTCCGCTCCCCTGGCGCCGGCCCGTCCCCATCCGCGAACCGCATGAGTCTGCGCACGCCCTGGCGGTACCTGCTCGTGGATGTGGACGGGACGCTCCTGGACAGCCAGGGGCGCATCTCGCCGCGCAGCCGCGCCGTATTGCTGCGCGCCGTTTCTTCCGGCGTCAGCCTTGTGCTCGCCAGCGGGCGCACCTATCCGTCGCTGCTGCGCGTGACGGGCGGGCTGGGAGTGCCCTTTCATCTCATCGCCAACGGCGGCGCGGCGGGCCTGACGCCCGGCCTGACTGCCGTGCCGTACCTCAATCCCCTGCCGGCGGCCCTGTGGCCGGAGGTCGTGGAGGCCATGCAGCGCGCCGGGCTGTCGGTGGTCGTGTTCGGGCACCGCCACCCGGATCCGCCGCTGCTGCACGTCACGCGGCGCGACGGCGACCCGCACTTCGAGGCCTACGTCGGCAGGAACGCGCTGTCGTGCAGCGTCGAGCCGGATCTGCGCGCGGCGAGCATTGCGTGTCCCCTGGAGGTGGCGGCGCTGGGGCGCGGCGCGGAATTCGAGCGCGTCTCCGCGGAGGTGATGGGGCAGTTCGCCGGGCGCACGCGGCACCACTGCATGACGCTCTTCATCAGCTCCGCCTTCGGCAAGATCACGGAGTTCTTCCATCCCGAGACGAGCAAGTGGCGGGCGTTCCTCGGCCTGTTCCCCGAGGCCGCGGCCCAGCCGGAGCGCGTCATCGCCGTAGGCGACGAGGCGAACGACACGGAGATGATCGCGGAGGCCGGGCTGGGGATCGCGATGGGCAATGCCACGGCGGAACTGAAGGCGCTGGCGGACCAGGTCACTTTCGACCACGACCATGACGGCCTGGCGGAAGCTTTGGAGCCGCTGTTCGGCGCCTAGCGCGCTGGAGCCGCTGTTTGGCGGCAGAGCCGCGCAAGGGGCGCCAGACGCGCCCGCCCAACTCTCCGCGGGGTTGGGGACGCGCGCGCCCGGTGTGCCGGCCGTTTGCCCCGTCGAGCCGAATGGGCTAAAGGGACCCCGCAAGCGCACTCCCGATTCTCACCGCCGGCCCGACGCGTCTTTGCCCTGCGGGCCAGTCTTCCTCACCCGAATTGAAAGGCGAGATCCA
>JBGOTW010000110.1:0-12012 GCA_041476685.1 bacterium
AACAATTTCAACAGCGGGGCGAACTACGTTACCAGTCTCGGCCTCGGCCAACCTTCGGTCGGGAACGCGGTGACGGTGGACAGCAGCGGGAAAATCGTGGTCGTGGGTAAGAGCCGTCAAACCGCCGGTAGTTGCGGCGCGGTTCAGGATTGTATGACCGTGTGGCGCTTCAACACCAACGGGACCGCTGATACATCAAGCTTCGATTCCACATTCCTTGGATATACCTTCCATACAGGGGGCTCAACCCCTTCGGTGGGTAACGCCGTCGCGATTGATGCCAACGGAAAAATCGTGATTGCCGGGCAATCCCTTGTTACGATTCAGACAATGACGCTCTGGCGCTACACACCTGGAACGAGTGGAGCGTTCGACCCCACCTTTGGTACTGGCGGGACTCCTAGTGCTTGCACAGTGTTCGTTTCCAACTCCGGACCCGGCAATACCACGACCGGAAACGCGGTGACCATTGACAGCAGCGGGGGCAGAATCATCGTGGTCGGCACGAATACGGGTTCGTCGCCCACGACGATGTTGTTGTGGCGCTATAATCCTGCAAATTGCGGGTCTTTCGACGCTATCGCACCAGGCAGCTTAACGTACGCCAGCAGCACAGGCGGCGGGAACAACGCGCGGGGGAATGCTGTCACTCTTGATGCGAGCGCCAACGTGCTCATCGCGGGTTTCGGGGGTGGGCAGTTCATGACGCTGTGGCGCTACACGTTCACGGGGTCGAACTCGGTCGTCTTAACTGGGAACCCCGATCCGGCCTTCGGCAGCAGCGGATTCGTAAACGCCGGGAGTGGCAACTCTGAAGGCAAGGCAATCGCGTATACTGGCGTTAGTAGCAACAAGATCGCCGTTGCAGGATACTCGAACATCGGAGGGCCACCGCAGGGCATGACCGTCTGGCGCCTCTCCGGCAGCAATGGCGCCGTCGACGGCACGTTCGGCACGAGCGGTCTCGGCTATTTCTTCAAGAACGGCACCCTGACGGCGGGCAGCATCGACACCGGAAACGCGCTGGTGCTGGACGCGAGCGGCAACATCCTCGTCGGCGGAAGCTCGGGCGTCGACGCTGCGGTCTGGCGCGTGTTGCCGTAGGGGGGGGCCTCGCCTCGCCCACGACGCACGGCAGCGGCGGAACGAGCCTTGCGCCGTGCAGCCGCTGGAGCCGCGTTCCGCGCGTTCGCCCCTCTCGACCCGCTTCCCTCTCCAGCCGCGCAATTGAAGCTGAAATGAAGGCGTGGGCGCGAGTTCGCGACACTCGTCCCGTTTTCGGCCAACCTGCGCACCGACCGCAAGCGAAGCGGCGCTGCAGTGTGCGGCCGGAAGGCTCCCTGGCGACGCTGAAGCGATCCAAACTGCTACTGGGCGCTACCTTCATCGTGCTTCCGGCCCCGCGCGGCGAGCCGACTCCCCCGGGCCAGCCAGCCCGGGCATAAGCCGTCATCGCGTCGGACCGATCTTGCCGAACGGCGCAAACGAATCCGCCGCGCTCGCGTGAGTCCTCATCCCCCGGCCCCTTCTCCGACTGAGCGGAGAAGGGGTGCACCGCCTATTCGAAGCGTGAGCGAGTCGTGCTCCCTCCCTCTCCGCGTAGCGGAGAGGGAGGGCTGGGGAGGGTGAGGACTCGCGCCCTACCGCTCGGGGCGCGCGCATGGTATACGTTACCCCGTTCACTTCAGGGGGGATTCCATGGTTCGCAGCTTTGTCCTGTCGCTTCTGTTGTTCGCGCTCGCGCCCGCGTTCCTCCACGCCGAGGAGCGCGCGGCGGTGGTGGACAAGTCCATTGACGACGTCTCGCCCCTGATCGGCAAGCCCCTGCCGCCGCTGCTCGGGCCGGCAATGCTGACCCCGGGCATCATGAACCTGACCAAGCTCACGCACGAGGTGGTGTTCCTCAAGGACGACCAGGGCCGCTTCATCAAGGAAGGCGGCCGGATGAAGACGCGCCTGTACACGTACGCGCTGGTGATGAACTTCTTCGCGACGTACTGCGCGCCCTGCATCCGCGAGATCCCCACGTTCAACAAGATCGCCGCGGCCTATTCGAACCGCGCAGTCAAATTCCTCTACGTGAACGTGGACGCGGAGAAGTCCACTGACGAGGTCAAGGCCTTCGCGCTGGACAAGGGGATCACGGTGGAGATGATGTTCCCGTCGCCGACGCAGACGTTCAAGGAATACGAGCCGCGCGGCCCGGCGCATTACACGCTGCCGCGCATCGTCATCGCCGATTCGAACGGGAAGATCGTGCAGGTGCTGTTCGGGTTCCAGGCGGACCTCAGCAAGCAACTCGACGCGGTCTTGGCGGGCATTCTTCCCCCGCCGGAGAAGTCCTCCGGCTGACGCGCCGGCGGCGCACGGGCCTGGCGGACAACGGCGTCCGGCGGTGGTTCCCGATCCACGTCCCGCGTGCCGGTTCCGAGAGCCCGTCCCGACTGCCGGTCACGGGTGTAGGTGCGGTGGTCCACAATCGGCGTGACGCAACCGCTTGGCCGCCACCGAGTCCGGGCGCAAGCGAGCGGCATCATCCCTGCGGCGAGGTCCCCTCCCCATGAATTCCGCGACCCTGCTCAAGCCCCTGCGGCGCCTCTTCGCCGCCGGCAGTAAAGCCGGGAAAGCCTCGGTCCCAGCCGCCCCGCCTGGCTTCCCGGCGGACGCGTCGGTTGCGCCCGCGGCCCCGGCCAAGGACGCTCCCCTGCTCCTTCAGCATGCTTGGGCGCCCGAGCCCAATGCCCTGAAATTGCAGGTCAACCGCCTGCTGCTGCCGCTCGGCGACAAGCGCAAGTACGCCGACGCCGCCCAGGCCACCGAATCGCCCCTGGCCCAGGCGCTCTTCGCCCTGGGCGCGCTGGACAGCGTGGAGATTGACAGCGCCTTCGTCACGGTGCTGATGGGCGCCGATGCGGACTGGGACGCCTTGATGCAGCGCGTGCCCGAGGCGATCCGTGCGCACCTCGAGGCCGGCAAGCCGGCGGTGAACCTGTCCGCCGTCAGCGCCGCCCCGCGCCCGAAGTACAAGTTCGGCTTCCAGCAGACCGAGCGCACACCCGAGGAGCAGTTCAAGATCGTGCAGCAGCTCCTCGACGCGGAGATCAATCCGGCGGTGGCGCAGCATGGCGGCCACTTCACGCTGCTGGAGGTGAAGGAGAACCGCGTGTTCGTGGAGCTCGGCGGCGGCTGCCAGGGCTGCGGCATGGTGGACGTGACGCTGCGGCAGGGCGTCGAGCAGCGCATGCGCGAGGTGCTGCCGGAGATGGCCGCGCTCATTGACGTCACCGACCACGCTGGCGGCACCAACCCGTATTACCAAGAATCAAAGTAACGAGTCGACCGCGAGAAGGCCGCGCGTGTCGGTGCAGCGGGCTCACCGCACTATTGGCGGCCCTTGCCCCGCGCTGCCCGTCACGAATCCTGCTCGATCTCGAAGCTCAGGCAAGCCTGTCCCCGGCGCAGTGCGGCCTCAACCTGGTCGGGGGTTGCGCCCTTGGCGAACAGGAACCCCAGGTAGCGGTGCCCCTCCGGCAGCGGCACGACGGGCTGTCCGAGCGGAATCCCGATCTCCAGCGCTTCGATCCCCGCGACGGCCCGCGCCGCGTCCGCGCCGTGCACGGCCCGCAAGTTGCCGGCCCGCGGAATTGGCAACATCATCACGCCGCTGGCCCGCGCCTCGCGCTCTAAAGGGCCCGGCGCCAGCCCCAGCGCCTGGCGCAGGATGAGCTCCTCCAGCGACAGCCCCGCCCCGAAGACCAGGCTGCGCGAGCAGTGCCCGCCGATGGAGCGCGCCGCCAGCTCCACGAGTACCGGCGCGATCCCGCCCGACGCAGTCCCGCCCGACGCAATCCAGCCTGCGGCTGGGCTGAGCCGCAGCTCGGCGTGCACCGGACCCGTGCGTAGGCCCAGGGCGCGGGCCGCCGCCGCGACCGAGGCCAGCGCCGCCGCCTGCACCGCTGTGGGATGCCGCGACGGCGTCACGTAGAGCGTCTCCTCGAAGTACGGCCCGTCCAGCGGCTCAGGCTTGTCGAACCAGGCCAGCAGCCGGAACTCACCCGCCACCAGCATGCCTTCCAGCGCCACCTCGGCGCCGGGAATGAACCCCTCCACGAGCAGCCGCCCGGCGAGCTCGCCGCCCCGGCGGGCCACGTCCGGCTCGGCCAGGATGCGGGCGATGCGCCGGAACGCTGCCACGAAAGCCTCCGGCCCGTCGGCGCGGATGACGCCGCGGCTGCCGGACAGGAACAGCGGCTTGAGCACGCACGGATAGCTAATCGTGCGCGCCAGCGCGTGCGGATCCGCGCTCAGGGCGGCTTCCCGGAACCACGGGCCAAGCAGGCCCGCCGCCTTGAGGATGTCACGGAAGACGGCCTTGTTGGCGGCAGAGGCGGTGGACTCGCTGGGATTGCCGGGCAGGCCGAGCGCCTCGCCCACGCGCGCTGCCAGCACCAGAGCCGTATCGTCCACGGACACCACGGCGTCGAAGGCGCAGCGCCGGTGCGCCGCCACGATGGCGCGCTCGGCAATTTCGGGATTGTGAAAGGGGAGGACGAGATTCTCGCCCGGGGCCAGGGCCGTCGCCCCGCTCGGCGCGTCGCTGCCGATGACCAGCGCGACGTCCAGCTGCCGCGCCGCCGCAATGAAGTCCGCCGCGCGGTAGGTCTCCGCCCCCATTAGCAGCAGCAGGCGCTTCATCTGGCCCGTCACAGCTCATTCACTATGGGTAGCGAGGGGCTTCGCCCCTCGCTACCCAGCAGGGAGCGGTTGCTCCCTGCACTCTTTTCGTGCGCGCCCGGTTGCCTCGGCAACAGCAGAGCAGCGCAACCTGCTCCGTTCACGCCCCAAGGCAGGCCTATGCGCCGCTAGCCCAGCGCCTCGTTGCTGAGCGATTCGAAGAATTCGCGCGTCATGCGCTCGGCGATGCCGGACAGCAGGCGCTGGCCGAAGCGCGCAATCAGGCCGCCGAAGTGCAGGTCGCCCTCATACGTCAGCACCGTGCCGCCTCCCTCCTCCGTGAGGTTCACGCGGCCCTCACCCTTGGCGAAGCCGGGGGCACCGGAGCCTTCCACCATGAGCGTATACCCTTCCAGCTCGGTACGGTCCTTGATGCGCAGCGTGGCGGCGTAGGTGCCCTTGATGGCTGCGACGCCGATCTTGAGCGTGGCCTTGTACTCATCCGGGCCGATCGGCTCGAGGGACTCGCAACCGGGCATGTGCCGCTGCAGGACGGCGGGGTCGTTCAGCACCCGCCAGACGGAGGCCCGCGGCGCGGCTATGGTGAGGCTTCCGGAGAGATTCACGGGCGCGAAACCCTTGCGAGGAGGGACGCGGGTCGCTGCAGCCACGCACGGTTGCCTGGGCAACAGGGCGGATTTGGCGCATGAGAGGGTGCAGGGAGCCATGCTGCTGGCCCGCCACGCAAACGGCGGCTCGCTGCTCCCTGCTGGGGAGCGCGAGGGCCAGGGCTGCCGGCTTGCCACGCGGGCCGCGGCTCGCGCGCCCTTCGCAACCGCTCACCAATTCACTCCCACGTGCCCCTAGCCTACGGCCTGCTGGATGGCCCGCGCGACGATGGCCTTGGCGGCGGCGGTGCGGTACTCGCCCGAGCCGTTCAGCGGGTCTTCCAGCGGGTGCCTGATGTCCTTGACGACGGCATCCGCCGCGGCCTGGATCGTCTTCGCGTCGAGGGTCTTGCCCGCCAGCGCGGCCTCGACCGAGGCGGCGCGGAAGGCCTTGGCGCAGATGCCCGTCACGCCCACGCGCGCCGAGTTGACCGTCTTGCCCTTCAGGTCCAGCACGACCGCGACGCCGACCAGCGCGAAGCCCGAGGCCTGCTGGCCCAGCTTGACGTAGGCGGTATGGGCCGACGTCGTAGGCACGCTGATCGAGACCAGGATCTCGTCGCTCTTCGCGGCCGAGGTCAACGCATCCACGAAGAAGTCCTTCGCGTGGACCGTGCGGGAGGCCTTGCCCTGCAGCGTCAGCTCGGCATCCAGCGCCAGCATCGCCGCCGGCAGGTCCGCGCCGGGATCGGCGTGGATCAGGCTCCCGCCGATGGTGCCACGATTGCGCACCTGCTGGTCGCCGATGTGCGCGGCGGTCTGCGCGATCAGCGGGCACTTCGACTTCACCAGCGCGTTGGACTCCAACTCCGCATGGGTAGTGCGGGCGCCGATCACGATCCTCCCGCCTGCCTCCTTCACCCCCTTCAGATCCGCGAGCTTGCGCAGGTCCACCACGTGCGCGGGCCGCGCCAGCCTCAATTTCATCAGCGGTATCAGGCTCATCCCGCCTGTCACGACCTTCCCTTCATCCCCGTATTTGGCCAGCAGCTGCACGGCCTCCTGCACGGTGGCGGGGGTGTGGTACTCGAACGATGCGGAAAACATGGGCGCTCTCCAATGGGGCGTGGCTGCAAGAACGGCGTAGCTGCAAGGACTGCCCGTCAGTGGCTCAAGCCGATTTCCGGTGCTGCTGGATCACTTTCCACAGCTTGTCGGGCTTGAGCGGCATGTCCACATGCTCCACGCCCAGAGGGGCAAGGGCGTCCATCACCGCGCCGAAGATGGCGGCGGTCGCGCCGATGGTTCCCGCCTCGCCGATACCCTTCGCGCCGATGGGATTGACCGGCGTCGGCGTCGTCGTGTGGTAGGTCTCGAAACGGCCCACCATGGTCGCCTTCGGCACGGCGTATTCCATCAGCTCGCCGGTCAGCAGCTGGCCCTGGTCGTCGTACACGACGCCCTCGTAGAGCACCTGGGCCATGCCCTGTACGATCCCGCCGTGCACCTGCCCGTCCACGATCAGCGGATTGATGATGGTGCCGCAGTCGTCCACGGCGACGAAGCGCTTGATCTCCACCACGCCCGTGGCCGGATCGATCTCCAGGTGGCAGATGTGCGTCCCGAACGGGAACGTCAGGTTGCTGGGCTCAAAGCGGCTGGTCTCCTCCAGGCCCGGCTCCAGGTCGGTCGGGGTCGTGCCCGGGCCCTTCCACGAGAAGTCATAGGCCATGCCCGCGACCTGCTGGATGGTGACCTTGCGCTTCGGATCGGCCTTCACGAATAGCTCGCCGCCCTCGTACTCGATGTTCTCGGGCTTCGCGTCGAGCATGTAGGCCGCATAGCGCTTGGCCTTCGCCTTGACCTTGCCGAGCGACATGGAGAGCGCGCCGCCGCCCACGGCCATGCCGCGGCTGCCGTACGTGCCGTTGCCGTAGGGCGTGGTGGCCGTGTCGGAATGGATCACGCGCACGTTGTCCATGGGCACGCCCAGCTCGTCCGCGGTGATCTGGGCGAAGGTCGTCTCCTCGCCCTGGCCGTGGGGCGAGATTCCGGTCAGCACCTGCACCATGCCGGTGGGTTCCACCTTCACGGTGGACACGTCCCAGAAGCCCACGCCGGGCGGCGCCAGCCAGGAGGGCCCGACGCCGCACAGCTCGACGTAGCTGCTCATGCCGATGCCCACCAGGCGCCCTTCCGCGCGGGCCTTCTTCTGCTCCTCGCGCAGCTTCTTGTAGCCGCTGACTTCGAGGGCCTTGTCGAGCGCCTTCGCGTAGTCCCCGCTGTCGTAGACCAGGCCCGGCGGCGTGGTCGCAGGGAAGATGGTGAGGAAGTTCTTGCGGCGCACCTCGGCCGGATCCATGTTCACCTTGCGGGCGATCATGTCCATGATCTTCTCGGCGATCAGGGTCGCCTCGGGGCGGCCGGCCCCGCGGTAGGCGTCGGTGGCCACCTTGTTGGTGAACACGCCGAACTGCTCGAAGCTGAAGGCTTTCGGCTTGTAGCAGCCGGTGATCATGGCGATCGTGAACCCGCCGATGGACGGCGTCAGCAGCTGCATCTGCGCGCCCAGGTCGTTGAAGAACTTCGCCTTGGCCGCCAGCCACGTGCCGTCCTTGTTGAACGCGATCTCGATCCGCTGCACCTGCCCGCGGCCGTGGATGGTGGCGGCGAAGCCTTCGCGGCGCTTCTCGTTCCACTTGACCGGCTTGCCCAGTGTGCGGGCCAGGTGCGGAATCAGCAGCTCCTCGGCGTACAGATTGAGCTTCGAGCCGAAGCCCCCGCCCACGTCCGGCGCGATCACGCGGATCTGGTGCTCGGGGATGGACAGGCACAGCCCGATCAGCGTGCGGGCCAGGTGCGGGATCTGGCTCGAGGTCCAGACGGTCAGGGTCTCCCGACCGGCGTCCCAGTCCGCCACAACCGCGCGGGGTTCCATCGCCATCGGCACGAGGCGCTGGTTGTCCAGGCGGAACGAGGCGGTGTGATCCGCGCTCTTGAAAAGCTCCTCGGTCAGCTTGATCGCCTCGGGCGTGGGTCCGCCCGGGATGTGGAAGGCGATGTTGGTCTTCATTTCCTCGTGGATGACCGGGGAACTCTTGTCCGCCGCTTTTTCCGGGTCCATGACCGCAGGCAGGTCCTGGTACTCGACCTCGATCGCATCCAGGGCATCGGCGGCCAGGTACGGATCGGTCGCCACGACCACCGCTACGTTCTGCCCGACGAAATTCACCTTCTTGATGGCGAGCACCGGGAACTCGGCCACGTTCAGCGGCACGCCCGCCGAGTAGTGCTTGCCTTCCGCGTTGCGAACGCCGCAGGGGACCATGCCCACCTTTCCCTCGAGGTCCTTGCCGGAATAGACCGCGACGACTCCGGGCATGCCCTTGGCCTTCGACGTGTCCACCTTCTTGAGGCGGGCATGGGCGTGGTCGCTGCGCAGCAGGGCGGCGTGGAGCATGCCCTGCAGCTTGATGTCGTCGGTATACTTGCCCAATCCGCTGATGAAGCGGGGATCTTCCTTGCGCTTGATGCGCTGTCCCATCATCTTCGGTGTCGTGACCATCGCTCACCTCCTGGGGGGTTACGAATCCAAGGCTGCGGCCTGCGTCCGGGCTTAAGGCCGCGCGGTCTAGCGCGCAGCGAGCTTCTTGGCCGCGGACTGCACGGCATTTACGATGTGCTGGTAGCCGGTGCAGCGGCACAAGTTGCCTTCGATCCCGCGCCGGATCGTCGCCTCGTCGGGCTTGGGGTGCCGCTGCAAGAGGTCGTAGGTCGCCATGATCATGCCCGGCGTGCAGAAGCCGCACTGGAGCCCGTGCTCTTCCCAGAACGCCTGCTGGATGGGGTGGAAAGCGCCGTTCTTCTTCAAGCCCTCCACGGTGGTGATCTTCGCGCCGTCTGCCTGCACGGCGAACATTGTGCAGGACTTGACGGCCTGTCCATCCAGCAGCACGGTGCATGCTCCGCACATGCTCGACTCGCAGCCCACGTGGGTGCCCGTCAGCGACAGCACCTCGCGCAGGTAGTGAACGAGCAAAAGCCGGGGTTCCACCGTGGACTGCTGCGACACCCCGTTCACTTCCACCTTGATATTGACCCCCATGGATCGCTCCTTGACTGACCCTTGAGAAACGCTCAGGACGCGCCGGCAGCGCCAGACCGCGGCAAGACCGCCGGCCCACGCCCAGCCGCCGGCCGCGTAGCGCGCGGCACGGCTTGCGTCAGTGCGCTATTCCATCGTCGTGAAATGAATCCCCCTCGGCCGCCCCCAATGCCGCGCGCCGCAGGGCCCCAACCGTGACAAACGCACCACCCTCGTTTTGGGAACGCCACCCTATAACCGGACGCGTTCGATTGTCAAAAACGCAGGGGAATTGCGCACGGAGTTGCCCCACATCGCGCCCACATCCGCCGCACCGCGCCCCGGGCGCAACTTGCGGCCCGCGCTTGACGGAGGGGGCCACAACCGAGTAACCCATGATGGCCGAGCGCCTCAAAACGAGCCGCCGCCGGGCCGCCGCGCCGTCCAGACTTCGCAGTCCCGACACCGATCGGAAGCCCCGGAGTGCGACGGGCGGCAGCCGCCACACGACTTGCCGGAGAGCACCACATGACCTACGTCGTCACCGCCTACTGCGACAACTGCAAGTACACCGATTGCGTCGAAGTCTGCCCGGTCGAGGCGTTTCACGAAGGGCCGATCAGCCTCTTCATCAATCCGGAGACGTGCATAGACTGCGACGTGTGCGTGGCCCAGTGCCCGGTGGAAGCCATCTTTCCCGAGGACCAGGTGCCTGCCAAGTGGAAGCAATTCACCGAGATCAACAAGGTTGAGTGCGCAAAATACCCCACGATTTCAACGAAGAAAGATGCGCTTCCGACAGCCCGGACGCTGGAGAAGATCAAAGCCGACGGCGGCTGACTCGCCGCGAGCGCTGACCGGGCTCGACGGCTGAGCGGCCCGGACGGTCGATGCCGCGGCGCAGCCGACTTGACGGGACCGCAGACTCGACGGGAAACGGCTGGCGGCTCATTCCGACACTGGCATTCCGCTCAGGCCTCCCGCTCACCGGGCCGGCCGGTAGTAAGGCGACGTGCTACGAGTGCGCGCTCAGCCGGCACCGCAGTCAGCCGCCACGGTACTTGGCGCTCGCCAGTCAGCCGGCACGGCACTCCACCACGCGCCCAGCGACGCCGCGCTCCGCAATTGCGGACTTGTCGGCAGATCCAGTCACGCTCGCCCTTTGCCTCGGGAAACCCTGATGCCGTACCAATTCATCCGCGTCGAAACCCAGGACCGCATCACGACCATCACGATCAACCGCCCCGAGGTGATGAACGCGCTGCATCCTCCGGCCAACGAGGAGCTGGGCAAGGCCTTTGACGCGTTCGCGGCAGACGACAACGCCTGGGTCTGCATCATCACCGGAGCGGGCGAGAAGGCCTTCTCGGCGGGCAACGACCTCAAGGTGACCGCGTCCGGCCAGAAATTCAACATGAACTGGAGCGGCGGATTCGGGGGCATCACCAACCGGCACGACCTGTTCAAGCCCCTGATCGCCGCCGTCAACGGCGTGGCGCTGGGCGGCGGATTCGAGATCGCGCTGGCCTGCGACATCATCATCGCCGCGGACCATGCCACGCTCGGCCTGCCCGAGCCGCGCGTGGGCCTGGTGGCCGGGGCCGGGGGCATGCACCGCCTGCCGCGCATGATCCCGCAGAAGATCGCCATGGGCATGATGCTGCGCGCCAAGCCCCTCAATGCGCGCCAGGCGGAGAAGCTCGGCCTGGTCAACGAGGTCGTGCCCCTGGCCGACCTGATGGATACCGCGCGGCGCTGGGCGCGCGAGATCCTCGAATGCGCGCCCCTTTCCGTGCGACTGACCAAGCAGATGTCGAAGCTGAACCTGCACCTGTCCGTCCAGGACGCGCTGAAGAGCCAGACGCCCCTGTACCAGACGTTCCTGGATTCCGAGGACCGCAAGGAGGGACCCAAGGCCTTCGCCGAAAAGCGCAAGCCGAACTGGAAGGGGCGCTGACCGCCGCAGCAACGCAGTGCTGACGCCGTAATCTGCCCACGGAGACCGCATGGCCGGCTACAAGGACATCCTGTTCGCGATCCAGGACCGCATCGCCACGCTCACCATCAACTTGCCGGAATCGCGGAACCCCATCAGCGGCCCGCAGACTATCGAGGAGATCGAGGACGCCTGCCGCCAGGTCAAGATGAACGACGACGTCTCCGTCCTGATCCTCACGGGCGCCGGCAGGGCGTTCTCCGCGGGCGGCAACATCAAGAACATGAAGAACCGCACCGAGACGACGCAGCTCGCCATCAAGGTCGTGGAGTCCAATTACCGGCGCGGCATCCAGCGCATCCCCATGGCGCTCGACGCGCTCGACGTGCCCGTCATCGCCGCCGTCAACGGCCCGGCCATCGGCGCCGGCTGCGACATGGCCATGATGGCGGACATCCGCTTCGCCTCGACGCAGGCCATGTTCGGCGAGACCTTCCTCAATCTGGGCCTGATTCCCGGCGACGGCGGCTCGTGGTTCCTGACGCGGCAGATCGGCTACCAGCGGGCGGCCGAGATGACCTTCACGGGCCGCCTGCTCTCGGCGCAGGAGGCGCTGGACATCGGCATGGTGATGCGGGTGGTCGAGCCGGAGCTGCTGCTGCCGGAGGTACACAAGCTGGCCCGCACCATCGCCGACAAGCCGCCCCTGC
>JBGOTW010000111.1:0-11984 GCA_041476685.1 bacterium
CGTCTTCGTCCGATCCATTCATGCCTGCCTCGCTGCCGGCCCTGCACGTTGTTTCGATCTGCGCGATCTTTCGATCTGCACTGTGTTTCGACTTGCACTGCGTTTCGACCCGCAAGCTATTCCGCGCCGTGTTTCGACCTGCGCCGTGTTTCGACCTGCGCCTTGTTCGGTCTTGCGCCGCACGCGCCAGCCGGGGCCCCTGGTGCGAAGGCTTCGCGCTCGCCGCCCTAGCCGGCCACCTGATGGCCAATCGCCCTGGAGAGCGCCTTTGCCGTGTACTCCAGGATGGGCACCACCCGCTGGTAGTCCATCCGCGTCGGACCGATCACGCCGATGGCGCCCAGGGAATCGCCGCCCGAGCCGTACTTTGCCGTGACCAACGCGCAGTCCTCCAGGCACTCCAACGAGTTCTCCTGCCCGATGGAGATGCTGACCGCCGAGACGCTAAGCGCCTGATCGAGCAGTTCGATGATGGAGAACTTGCTTTCCAGGGCCTGCAGCAGGCTGCGCACCCGGCCCAGGTCCTGCAGGTCCTTCACGATATTGAACTGGCCCTCGACGTACAGCTCGCGCTCGCTCGACAGGTCGAACGCGCGCTTGCTGAGCCGCACCACGTGCGCGAGGAGCTGATCGTACTGCTCCTTCTCCTCCATCAGGCTGTCCAGCACCTGCCCGCGAATGTCCGCCAGGGACTTCGCGATGAACTGCTCGTTCAGGTAGCGGCTGACCGCATTGAGGAAGTCCTGCCCCATCTCCTGGGTCACGCGCAGGATCTTGTGGTGCACCATGTTCGAATGCGTGATCAGCACGACGTAGACTTCCTCCGGGCCGATGCGGAGAAACTCCACCTTCTTCAGCCGCGTCGCGCCCATCATCGGGCTGGCGACCACACCGGTGAATTCGGTCAGTTCGGCCAGCAGCCGGGTCGTCGTCGCCAGCAGCGAGTCCAGCCCGCCGGGCGCCTCGCCGATGGACTCGTCAATCGCGCGCTGGATCGGCTCGGGCACCTGCGCAAGCTTGCCGCTGGCATCCACGTAGTAGCGGTATGCACGGTCGGTCGGCACGCGGCCGGCCGAGGTATGCGGCTGCTCCAGGTACCCCTGCTCGGTCAGGTCCGCCATCACGTTGCGGATGGTAGCCGCGGAGACTCCCAGCCCCACTAGCTTCGACAGCGTCCGCGATCCTACCGGCTCGCCGGTCTGGATGAAGTGATTCACCACCGCGATCAGGATCATCTTGTCGCGCAACTCCAGGTCGCCTCGCGCCATATTCGCCTCATTCCCGGCGCCGCACTCCGTTCGGAGACCGGCCTGTTCCAACGGCCGGTTGTCCAGGTGCGCGCCAAACCGGCATGTCCATCCTTGGCCGGCCGATGCTGTAACCCGCGCTGCTTGGAGGGCTGTTTTGCGTACGACACAGCCCTCAACCGTCCCTGGCTGGCATATATCTCAGTGTGTTAGCACTCATGCTCTGAGAGTGCTAATGGGAAGTCTAGCCCCACATCCCTTAGCTGTCAAGCGCTAAGGCGGATAACGCGAAAGCCTGGGGGGCGAGCGCCCCCGTGCGGAATAACACGTCTGGAGTACCCGCACCGGAGCAACCCGTCCGGACCAACGCGGCAGATTCCCACGGGGCTCTTCGTTTCCACAGGCAGCGCGCAGCACATTCCCCACCCAAGCCAGCTTACCCTACCTGCCGATGCCATCCCAGGGGCAGTCATCCCCAGGACAGGTCATCCCAGCGGCGGGTCATCCCGGCAGCAGTCATTCCAGCGGCAGGCCATCGCTGGGGCGGGTCACTTCGGGCCACGCTGGGGATGCTCGCTTCTCTCGGCGCCGGGGATGCGCTATATCGGCAGGACGCGCGCCATGTGCCCGGCCGATACGGACCCTGAAACGGGGCCGGCTTCCGCAGTGGGAGCCGCGCGCGTATCAAGTCTCCCGGCGTTCGCGCACGCGGAAATGGTGCGCGGCGAGCCCTGCGCCACACTCACCCGGACGATCCGCATGCCCAAGTTTTGCGCCAACCTGACCTTCCTGTTTACCGAAGTGGACTTCCTGACGCGCTTCGGCAAGGCCGCCCAGGCCGGATTCAAGGGCGTCGAGTACCTCGTCCCGTACGCCTACCCCGCCCAGCAGATCGCGGACCAGCTCCGCACGCACAAGCTCGCCCAGGTGCTGCACAACCTGCCGGTCGGGGACTGGGACAAGGGCGAGCGCGGCATTGCCGTCCTGCCCGACCGCGTCGGCGAGTTCCAGGCGGGCGTCGGCAAGGGGATCGAGTACGCCAGGGCGCTGGGCTGCCGCCAGCTCAACTGCCTGGCGGGCATCACGCCCAAGGGAGTGCCGGCCGGCAAGGTGGAGCAGACGCTCGTGGACAACCTGCGCTTCGCCGCGCAGGCGCTGGACAAGGAGGGGATCCGCCTGCTGCTGGAGCCGATCAATACCCAGGATATTCCGGGCTTCCACGTCTCCCGCACCGCCGACGCCCTGAGGCTGTTCGAGGCGGTCGCGCACCCGAATCTCTGGCTCCAGTATGACATCTATCATATGCAGATCATGGAGGGTAACCTGACGCGCACGATCCGCACGCACCTGAAGCGCATCGCGCACCTGCAGCTGGCGGACAATCCCGGACGCAACGAGCCGGGCACGGGGGAGATCCACTACCCGAACCTGTTCCGCTTCATCGACGAGGCGGGCTACGCGGGCTGGATCGGCTGCGAGTACAAGCCGCTCAACGGCACGGAGGCGGGGCTGGGCTGGGTAAAGCCCTACCTGCGCTGAAGCCATCACGGGGGGATGGATCGTATGGCAGCCCGGACACCGAGCACCGCCCGGCAGCCAGATGTGCTGCTGAAGACCTACGAGCAGTACATGGCCCGGTACAATACCATCCTTCCGCTGTTCTACTCGGACCTTAAGTTCTACACGGGCCTGATCTTCGCGGTCATTGCCGGGACCATTGGACTGACGTATCACGAGTTCTCGGACGTCATGGAACCTCTGAGCGTGTGGCCGGGAATTGTCCTGATTTTTGGAGGCGGATTGGCCTGGGGCCTGGCGAGCTATGGGTATCAAGGTTTCCAGATCAACTACGGCGCCTGGTTGAGAGCCATTACCACCATCGCCAAGCTGGAGGCGGACCTGGGGCTGCTCCAGCCCCGGGCGCAATCGAAGGTGTGGGCCAACGAAACGCTGATCTCGCCCGTGTTCCTGGTCAACGAACAGGACAGCGCCCAGGACTCCGAGGCGTTCGTGCACCGGATGATGACGATCGGGCACGGAAAGACGGCGCGGGGCATCTTCCGCGCGTCCACATGGATCGGCGGAATCATGGTGGTCGGCGGCATCGCCGTTGCGGCCACTGCATGGCTGCACCTCGGCGGCTGACCGGCTCGACGCACTGACTCCGGATCGAGCGAAGCAACCGTCACGCAACACCCACACGTTTCATCACGAAGGGGAGAGCGCACATGGCAATCGTGGGATTCATCGGGCTGGGCTGGGTGAAGCCATATCTGCGGTGACTTTTCCCGAGAGACGCCGCAATAAGAATCTCCTACGACCGTGAGGCGGAGTTTGTGGTGGGAAGCGCAAAACAATGGAAGCTCTGCGAGGAAGAAGCGAGTACAACTTTGCACAGCAAGTGTGGTGTTCCATTGGTAAATTCAACTTCTGTGCTGACCACCAACGCGTCCTTTCAGCGACTGAGGCGCGGAATGTTCTGAAACGAAGTTTTTGAGACGCCATTCTACCCAACACGCTTGACCCACTTCCGGTTGACTCTGACATGAGCCTCACCGAGTTCGCCTACAGCAATGGAATGATCGTCACTAAGAGCCTGTCACGGGAGGAACAGAAAGCGCACGGTCAATTCATGACGCCGCCGACCGTTGCCCGATTCATGGCGCAACGCTCCATTCCTGGAGAATCCGTTGGAGCTATACGCGTCTTGGACCCTGCGGCCGGCTCCGGGGTGCTCGCAGCCGCCGTCGTCGAAAAGCTGCTTGCCTCCGCTCTTCCCCCTGAAAGGATCGATGTCTTGTTCTACGAGCTGGACCGGCGATTCGTCGCCTCGCTCCGGGCGCTGGCGATTCGAATGCGGCGTGCGGCCAGCCACCGGACGGTCAAACTTTCGGTCACGATTAGAAGCTTGGATTTTCTGCTCTCGCCGCTAGCCAAGTCCGGCCGCCCCATAGCCGACATCGTTATTGCAAATCCGCCTTATTTCAAACTGAACGCGTCCGATGCGAGGGCGGCAGCGCATCCGTACGCCGTTCACGGCCAACCGAACATTTACGCGCTATTTATGGCGGCTAGCGCCGGACTCGTCGTGCGCGGCGGACGGTGGTGTTTCATCACTCCGAGGAGCTGGACCAACGGTGTCTATTTTGCGGCAATGAGGCGCCATCTCTTTCAGTGCCTGGACATAG
Source organism: bacterium (assembly GCA_041476685.1). Taxonomy (GTDB): domain Bacteria; phylum SAR324; class SAR324; order SAR324; family JACQKK01; genus JBGPEV01. The sequence goes on from JBGOTW010000111.1 coordinate 4,436, forward strand.
ATGCAATGCATCTCTTCGAGAGCCGGCGCGACCACTTCAAGGACGATACTGTCCTGCAAGAGGCAATGATCACCTGGGCCACAGCCCAAACTCAAGCGCCGAGCGAAGTGACCGTCAGTTCGAGTGCCGGATCGGGTGACCTGGATCGGTCGGAGCTGAGGCGCGTGCCGATGGATCGGGTCGTAGGATCCGATGAAGCCGTGACAATCGCGGTGCCTCCGCTGGCGCCGTCGGCCGTGGAACGGTATTGCCAATGCGAACTTGCCACCCATGGATTAAAGGTTAGCACGGGGCCGGTGGTCGCCTTCCGCAGCGAAAACTACTTGTCGGATAGACACAGTCGCGGGATGATTCCCCTCCTGTGGATGCAGCACGTTGAGCACATGCGGGTGCGCTGGCCGATTCGCAAGAAGCGCGAACACTTGCTGTCCTGCGGAGCGACCGCATGGATGTTGGTACCGAACCAGAACCTAGTCGTGATGCGCCGATTTAGTCCAAAGGAGGACCCGCGACGCATCACGGCGGCTCCGTACCTGGCTTCGACATTGCCGGGGGAATTCTTGGGATTGGAGAATCACACCAACTACATCTTGCGGCCTGGCGGGGATATGTCAGGCGAAGAGGTCCTGGGCCTAGCGGCGTTTCTCAACAGCCAAATGGTGGACGACCATTTGCGCACGATAGCCGGCAACACTCAGGTCAACGCAACGGATTTACGCAAGTTGCCAATTCCCACAGTGCGCGAGCTAACCGCCATCGGGTGCGCTGTGCGTATCGGATCGCCCCTGGCGGAGGTTGACGACGCCGTGGCGCTGGTCCTTGGAATCCGTAAACTCGCCGCCGCGACCGCATAGAGATCCCGACCCCTCATGGGCAAGGCTCCAAGATCCCCCGCAGGAACGTCCATACGATTGCCTGCGCTGTCTTCCGTCGACGAGGTCGGGCGGCGGCTCGGACTGATCTTCCCTGAGACCTTTCCGAATCGGGGCATTTTGGTCGGGACGATGGCTGAAAGGGTGATCTACGTATTTCTGTATGGGGGATTTGTTGAGGGCCATGACCGTTACCTGCGGCCATCTCATGTTTACTTCTTCACCAAAACCCAAGCGGAGAAGACGGGTCCCGCGGAGCGTGAGAAGTGGGTTTCGCTGGCCGTCCGGCCAGGATTTCGCCCAAAGGGCGAGCGCTGGTACGCGGATACGAGTAGGGAGTCCATTCGAGACGACTTGATACGCAACGAGCTGCTGCGCCTGGGGCTCGTGCAGAAAGTGCCAGGGCTCCCCATTACTTCCAGCAAGCCGATCTACTTCCTCTCTACTCCCTTCGCGGCCTTGTTCGATCCAGCGCTGTCGCCGCAGCATTGCGAAGAAGCTATCCGGATATGGCAGCAAGAACACCTGGATCCCGCTACATTGCAGCGGATGGCCCTGCGGGCCGCGGGCGTCGAAATGCGTCAAGGCGAAGTGTTGGTTGACCTGCCCGAGGGAAGCCGGATTCGAATTGCGGCGGGTCCGTCTTCAATCATTGTGAAGGGCCTAATTGAAAATTTCGCGCGAAGACATCTCAAGAGGCCGGCGATTTTGTGGCTGAGCGGAAGCGACAAGAAGTTGAATCCTCACTTCATTGAACTTTCGCGGTCTGTCGGGTTGGAATTTGACGCAAGTGCAGAGCTTCCGGACGTCATTGTCGCCGACCTGGAGCCGCCGTTGCGCGTATTCTTATGTGAAGTGGTGGCAACCGATGGTGCAGTCACCGAAGGCAGGAAGGTGGCGCTACTAGCTCGTATTAAGTTATCCAACGTTCCTCAAAGTTCAGTGCGCTTTCTTTCCGCATTCGAAGACCGGGAGGCGGACGCCTTCAGGAAGAACTTCAGCAAACTGGCCGTCGCCTCGCTGGTGTGGTTCCGCACTGAACCCGACTTGGTCGTAATCTTGCGGAAGAATGGACGACATGGCCTCGAGCTCAATCAGGTCCATCCCGACATGTGATGCAGGAAGCTTGTATCCAACCATCTTCAAGAGGAGCCACCTATGGCAAACGTGGGATTCATCGGACTGGGCATCATGGGCAAGCCCATGGCCGGACACCTGGTCAAGGCGGGGCACACGCTGTTCGTCTACGACGTCGTCCCGGCGGGCGTGGAAGCGCTCGTCGCCCAGGGCGCGACCCGCTGCGGCTCCAGCAAGGAGGTCGCCCAGAAGTCCGAGGTCGTCATCATCATGGTGCCCGATACGCCGGACGTGGAGCAGGTGCTGTTCGGGCCCAACGGCGTCGCGGACGGCATCTCGGCCGGCAAGATCGTCGTGGATATGAGCTCGATCTCTCCGGTGGAGACCAAGCAGTTCGCCAAGAAGCTCCTCGCGAAGGGCGTGGAGATGGTGGACGCGCCGGTGTCCGGCGGGCAGGTCGGCGCGGAGCAGGCGGCCCTGACGATCATGTGCGGCGGGAAGGAGCAGGTGTTCAGCAAGGTCAAGCCCTTCTTCGAGAAGATGGGCAAGAACATCAACCTCGTCGGCGGCAACGGCGACGGGCAGACCGCGAAGGTCGCCAACCAGATCATCGTCGCCCTCACCATCGAGGCCGTCGGCGAGGCGCTGCTGTTCGCGACGAAGGCGGGCGCCAATCCGGAGAACGTGCGCAAGGCGCTGCTGGGCGGCTTCGCCCAGAGCCGCATCCTCGAGCTGCACGGCGAGCGCATGATCAAGCGCACCTTCAATCCCGGCTTCCGCATCCGTCTGCACCAGAAGGACCTCAACATCGCCCTCAACGCCGCGCGGCAGCTAGGCCTGGCCCTGCCCCACACCGCCTCGGCCCAGCAGTTGTTCAACGCGCTGGTGGCGGACGACAAGGCGGACCTGGATCACTCGGCCATGGTGCAGGCGCTGGAGAGGCTGGCCAAGCAAACGGTGGCGTAGGAGACGGTCGCCTAGAACGGCTGTCCATACTCTGCCTCCACCCATAGGCGAGCAGCCCCTCTCCCCACACGGAGCGGGGCTTTTTCCGGCGCTGGCTTCCGCCTGGGCGCGAGCCTGTCCAAGCCGGGCGGCGCTCCTCGCCCACCCCCCAACCTCCTTTCCTTCGGCCCATGCAAGCGCTGATTAACGTTTCGGTCCTGCGCACGAGCGGACTGCTGCTTCTGTCCAACTGCTTCATGACCGCCGCCTGGTACGGCCACCTCAAGTTCCGCGGCCTGCCCCTGTGGGTGGCCGTGCTGGCGAGCTGGGGCCTGGCTTTCTTCGAGTACGTGCTCCAGGTGCCCGCGAACCGGTTCGGCTACGGCGCGCTGACGGCCTACCAGCTCAAGATTCTCCAGGAGTGCATCACTCTCTCCGTGTTCATCGCCTTCGCGGCCCTTTTTCTCGGCGAGGGCTTCAACCTGCGCTATCTGCTGTCGTTCACGCTGGTGCTGGCGGCGGTAGCCGTGGCGTTTTACCGCTGAGGCCGGCTCCGGTTGTCTGGCCCCGCCTTGCCGGATCGCCATGCGCAGATCGTCTTGCGCGGCCGAGCCGGATCCGGCGCGCGGGATCGCGGCCGCCCTTGCGCACGCCCCGGCGATTGCGCTCAAATGGCCCCGTCGGGTGGCCCGCTTTACGACAGCGCGTCCAGCGGCGCCGCGTTCCGGCCCAACCCTTCCTTGGCCCCGGATTCCCATGCTCCTCCCCCTCCCCCAACCCGAGCGGCTCGCCAAGCGCGCGCAGGTGATCGCCGCGCTCGGCCGCGTCCTGCCCCGCGACACTATCGTCACAGAGGAAGAGGACCTAACCGTCTACGAGTCCGACGGCGTGTCCGCCTATCGGCAAGTGCCGATGGTCGTCGTGCTGCCGCGCAGCACCGAGGAGGTCGCCGCCACGCTGCGGGTGCTGCACGGGCTGCAGGTGCCGGTCGTGCCGTGGGGCGCGGGCACGGGCCTGTCCGGCGGCGCGCTCCCGCTCCAGGACGGCGTGACGCTCGCCCTGTCGCGCATGAACCGCATCCTGGAGGTGGACCTGGCCAACCGCTGCGCGGTCGTGCAGCCGGGCGTGACCAACCTCGCCATCAGCCAGGCCGTGGCGGCCCACGGCCTCTACTACGCCCCCGACCCCTCCAGCCAGATCGCCTGCTCCATCGGCGGAAACGTGGCCGAGAATTCCGGCGGCGTGCACTGCCTGAAGTACGGCGTCACCACCAACAACCTGCTCGGCGTGGAGCTGGTGCTGCCGGACGGCGAGATCGCGCGCCTGGGCGGCAAGGCCCAGGACGACTCGGGCTACGACCTGCTCGGGCTCGTCACGGGCTCGGAGGGGCTGCTGGGCGTCATCACGGAAGTCACCGTGCGCCTGCTGCGCAAGCCGGAGCGGGCCCAGGCGCTGTTGGCGGTGTTCAAGACCGTCGAGGGGGCCGGGCAGGCGGTCGCCGACATCATCGCCGCCGGGATGCTGCCCGCCGGGATGGAGATCATGGACCACCTCGCCATCGTCGCGTCGGAGGAATACGCGCACGCGGGCTATCCGACCGACGCGGAGGCGATCCTCCTGGTGGAGCTGGACGGGCCGGCGCACGAGGTGGCCGAGTTGATCCCGCTCACGCAGGAGGTGCTGCGCCGCGCCGGCGCCACGGAGCTCCGCGTCTCCACGAGCGAGGAGGAGCGGCTCAGGTTCTGGGCGGGCCGCAAGGCGGCATTCCCGGCGATGGGCCGGATCAGCCCGGACTACTACTGCATGGACGGGACGATCCCCCGCGGCGCACTGTCGCAGGTGCTGGTCCGCATCCGCGCGCTGTCGCAGCAGTTCGGCCTGCGCGTGGCCAACGTGTTCCACGCCGGGGACGGCAACCTGCATCCGCTCGTGCTCTACGACGGGAACGTGCCGGGCGAGCTGGACAAGGCCGAGCGCCTCGGCAGCGAGATCCTCAAGCTGTGCGTGGACGTGGGCGGCGTGCTGACCGGCGAGCACGGCGTCGGCATCGAGAAGCGCGACCTGATGCCCTACCAGTTTTCCGAGGGCGACCTGATCGCCATGCAGCGCGTCAAGTGCAGCTTCGACGCGGACGGCATGATGAACCCCGGCAAGATGTTCCCCGAGCTGCACCGCTGCGCCGAGCTGGGCCGCATGCACGTCCACGGCGGCAAGCTCAAGCACCCGGAGCTGGAGCGGATCTAGCGGCGCCGCGCGCGAGTCCCCATGCCCGTCTCCCCCATCGACTTCGACGCCCTGCCTTGGCAGTCGCCCGCGCCGGGCGTGCGCTTCAAGGCCGTCAGCCGGGGCGGGCAGAAGCTTCGGCTCGTCGAGTTCAGCGCCGGCTTCGTCGAGGCCGACTGGTGCCGCAAGGCGCACACAGGCTGGATGCTGGAGGGCGCGCTGGAGATCGAGTTCCCGGAAGGTCGCGCCACGTATCGTGCGGGCGACGGCGTGTTCCTCCTGGCGGGCGAGGCCGAGCGGCACAAGGCGCGCGTGGTGGGGGACAAGGCGCTGCTGATCCTGGTCGAGCCGGAGTAGTTGGCAGCAGCGTAGTGCGCAGCAACATTGAGTCGGCGCGCCCAACGGTCCTGCCGGAATCCTCCGGCCCTACTGGCATCGCCCCATGTCGAGCGACCCGTCCACCTTCCCTTCTCTCACTCCCGAGCAGATCCAGCAGCGCATCGCGGACGCCCAAGAGCATGGGACGGCTCTCGCTCCGGTGGGCGGCGGCACCAAGCGCGGCTACGGACGCGCGGTGGAAGGCGCGCAGGCGCTCGACGTGCGCGGGCTGGGCGGCATCGTGGACTACCAGCCCCAGGAGCTGATCGTCGTTGCGCGGCCGGGCACGCCCCTGGCGGAGCTGGAGGCGCTGCTGGCCGAGCGGCGGCAGATGCTGGCGTTCGAGCCGCCCCACTGGGGCGCCGGGGCCACGCTGGGCGGCGCCATCGCGTGCAACCTCGCCGGGCCGCGCCGCTTCAAGGCGGGCGCCGCGCGGGATCATCTGCTCGGCTTCCAGGCGGTGACGGGCCGGGGCGAGCTCATCCGCGGCGGCGGACGCGTGGTGAAGAACGTCACGGGCTACGACATGAGCAAGCTGCTCTGCGGCAGTTTCGGCACCCTCGCGGTGCTGACCGAGCTGTGCGTCAAGGTGCTGCCGCGGCCGGAAGCGGAGCGGACGCTGGCGGTGACGGGGCTTGCGGAGCGGGCGGCGCTGGCCCTGCTGGGCGAGGCGGCGCGCACGCAGCAAGAGCCGAGCGGGCTGGCGTACTTGCCGGGGCACCCGCTGCCGCCGGGACAAGCGCGGCCTCAGCCGCAGTCGCGGGACACCGGTTTGCCCGAGGCGCTGCGGGGGCTGGCGGCTTGCGTGGCCCTGCTCCGCGTGGAAGGGCCGGAGCGCGCCGTCGCGGCCCAGGCGGATGCGCTCGCCGCGCTGGCCCGGGAACGCGGGGGCCGGGCGGAGACCCTGGACGCGGCTGCGTCGCGTTCCGTCTGGCACGCCGTGCGCGAGCTGGAAGCGCTGCCGCTCGCTTCCGGCGAGCGGCTCTGGCGCTTCTCGGTGCCGGCCGCCGCCGCGGCGGACCTCGCCGACGCGCTGCGGGCGCGCTTGGGAGCCGTGCGCGGACGCATGGAGGCCCAGCCTCCCCGCCTGGCCTTCGACTGGGCCGGCGGTCTGGTCTGGGCGGCGCTGCCGCCCCAAGCCGACGGCTGGGTGCACGAGCTGGCCCGCGCCGCCGGCGGGCACGCCCGGCTCGTGCGCAGCACGGCGCCGGTGCCCCCGGAACTGGAGGCGTTCACGCCCCTCGACCCGGCGCGCCGCAAGCTGCACGAGCAGCTCAAGCGCGCCTTCGATCCGTCGGGCATTCTCAGCCCGGGACGCATGTACGCGGGGCTATAGAGCCGCGGCCACCCCGCGCCTGCGCACGTCCAGCACGCGCGCGTGTCCGCCCAGGTCGTTGCGCACCCCCGCTTCCTCCAGTTCCCGCGCGCCGGCCAGCAGACCCCGCACGGCCGCGAGCTGGTCGTGACCCAGCTCCAGAAGCAGCCGCCCCTGCGGCTGCAGCCGCGCCGCCGCTTCCGCCACCAGCAGGCGGTGGAACGTCAGCCCGTCCGCCCCGGCATCCAGCGCCAGGCGCGGCTCGGCCTGGGACACCTCCCGCATCAGTCCCGCAATCGCGGCGCTAGGGATGTAGGGCGGATTGCTCACAATCAGGTCGGCGCGCGCGTCGGCCCGCAGCGCCGCAAACCCGTCCCCTTCGATCAGCCAGAGCCGGTTGCGGCGCGGCTGGAGAAGCGCCGCGTGCCGCACGCGATTGCGCCGGGCCACCGCGAGCGCCTCCCGCGAGCGCTCCACCGCGATCCAGGTCAGCCCTTCGACCTCCGAGCACACCGCCAGCGGGATCGCCCCGGAGCCTGGCCCCAGCTCCAGCACGACCGTCGCGCCCGGAGCTCCGCTCCCGGCCCCCGACGCCCCGCCGTCCTCCACACCGCCGTCACGCGATCTGCCGTCCTGCGGAGCGCCGCGCAGTTCGGACAGCGCGGCCAGTACGGCCTCCACGAGCGTCTCCGTGTCGGGCCGGGGGATCAGGCAGCCCGGGGCGATGTCGAGCGTCAAG
>JBGOTW010000112.1:0-11981 GCA_041476685.1 bacterium
CGCGAGTCTTGGTCACGGGAAATGATCGCGCCCCTTCACTAAACCCCTCTCCGCGAAGTCGGAGAGGGGTCGCTGCGAAGCAGCGGGGGTGAGGACCCGCACCGGCCGCTCCGCGCGTCCCCTCACGCCCACTGCGCCTGGGCCTTGTAACGCGCGGCGATGTCCGGAGCGAGGCGGCCCACGGCCTTTTCGATCAGGGCGCCGATCATGGCGCGGCGGTAGGCGGGATCGGAGACGGTCGTGCGCATGGGCTTGCCCGCGCGGTTGGCGAGCTTCTTCAGCTCCTCGACGACGGCGGGAGTCATGGCCTGGCCCGCGAACACGTCGGTGCCGGCGAGCAGTTCGGGGCGCGGATTGACCGCCGTCAGCGCGAGGCGCAGCTCCTCGATGCGGCGCCCGTCCGCCTGCGGGCCCGCCCCCCAGCGGATCAGCAGCGCGACTCCCACGAGCGGATAGTCGATCGAGTCGCGCACGCGCAGCTTCTCGTACACGCCCTCCCAGCCCGCCCCCGGCAGCTTGGCACGCACGCGCAGGATCAGCTCGCCCGGGGCCAGCCCGCCCGGCGTCTCACCCAGGCTCCAGCGCCCGTCCTTGCCGTAGAACTCGCGCAGCGGCACCGTGCGCTCGCCCTTGGGCCCGGCCAGGTCCAGCGAGGCGTCCAGCGCCAGCCACACCGCCGGCGTGTCCGCCTGGAACGCCGCCCAGCAGAAGGTGCCGCCCGGCGCCACGTGGCAGACGCTGCCCTCGGCCTTCAGGCAGAAGTCGTTGGCCTGGCGCCAGAAGAAGCTCTGGTTGTAGTAGCGGCAGCGCGTGTCCAGCACGAGGTTGCCGCCCACGGTAGCCATGTTGCGGATCGTGGGCCCGGCGACGAGGCCGGCCGCCTCCGCCAGCGCGGGCACGCGGCGGCGCACCTCGGCGTGCTCGCTCAGCTCGCTGATCGTCGTCAGCGCGCCGACGGCGAGCGTGTCGCCGTTTTTCGAATTGCCGTCGATGCGGATGCCGCGCAGGTCCGCCACGCCCTTGAGCGCGATCAGGTGCTGGGGCTCGCGGATGCGGCGGCGGATATTGACCATCAGGTCCGTCCCCCCCGCGAGATATAGCGCGTCGGGATGCTCCTTGAGCGCGGCCAGCACGCCCGCGACGGTGCGCGGCTGGTGGAGCGTGAAGGGCGAGACGGCGTAGGTCATGGCGGCGCTTCCTGTGGTGCGATGAACTGCTCCGGATTCCCTTTCCTGCGGGGTTGGGAGGCGGCCCAGAGGATGGGGATTGCCGCGAATCGGCCGTCTCCTGCCAGGCTGTGTTTGGAACGGCCCTGCAAGGGGCGCTGCCCGCTGCTGGCCGACGTTTCCGGCAAGCCGTCATCGCTGCAACTCCGCCAGGGGTCTAAGACCCCTGTACCCCTTCTCGGCGCTAAAGCCGCGCCAAGCGCGGCTTTAGCGCACGATAGGGTGCAGGGAGCAACCGCTCCCTGCTGGGGTGTCCGAGGGGCAAAGACCCTCGGCAGCTGTTTTCCAACAAAGCCTAGTCCCCTCCTCCCGCCATGGGCAGCGGGGGCGTAGCCTGAGCCGCCTTGTGCGCCTTCTTCGCCCGCTGGATGGCGGCGTACACGTTCTCCGGCGAGAGGGGCAGGTTCCGGATGCGGATGCCGATGGCGTCCTCGATCGCATTGGCCAGCGCGGGCAGGAACCCGGCCAGGGAGCCCTCGCCCGCCTCCTTCGCGCCGTACGGCCCGCCGCTCTCGTTGGACTCGACGATGATCGTCTCGATGTCCGGTGACTCCTGGATCGTGGGGAAGCGGTAGTCGAGCAGGTTCGGCGCCAGGGGCAGGCCGTTCTCGTAGGTCGTCTCCTCCTGGCGGCCCTGGGCCATGCCCATCCACACCGAGCCCTCGATCTGGCCCTCGACGGCGAGGCGGTTGAGCGCGAAGCCGCAGTCGTGGGCGACCGTCACCTTCTCGATGTTGACCTTGCCCGTGTTCAGGTCCACGTCCACCTCGACCACCTGGGCCGAGTAGCTGAAGGCGGGGCCGGCCCCGATCCCGGCGCCGCGGTAGGCGTTGCCGCCGTGGGTGATCTTGGGCGTGGCATAGGTGCCCTTGGTGATGAGCGTGCCCTGGTACTCCAGGGCGAGCTCGACCACCTCGTTGAAGCTGAGCTTCTTGTCCGGCTGGGCGATGACGCGGAACTCCTCGTCCAGCAGCTCCAGGTCGTTGGGGAAGACGTGCAGGCCGCGCGCGGCGGCGTCGTAGAGGATCGTGCGCAGCTTGGTCGCGGCGTCGAGCGTGGCGTTGCCGACGTAGAGCGTGACGCGGCTGGAGTAGCTGCCGTTGTCCTTCGGCGTGACGGCGCTGTCGGCGGCGACGACGCGGAAGCGCTCCGGCCCCACGCCGATGGCTTCCGCCGCGATCTGCATCATCACGGTGCTGGAGCCCTGCCCGATCTCCGCGGCGCCGGTGAAGAGGGTGATGCTGGCGTCGGTGTCGAGCTTCAAGGTGACGGTGGCGTGGGGCATGTTGGAGCGGTTGACCGGCTTGGACGAGCCGGAGACGTAGTGGCTGCCGCCGAAGCCCACGCCCTTGCCGAAGGGCAGCTTGCCCTGCTTGTCCATGTAGCCCGACGCGGCGAGCGCCTTGTCGATGCACTCCGGGTAGCCGTAGCTGTTGACGAACAGGTCGTTCACGGTCATGAGCGGCGCGCCGAGCAGGTTCGCCTTGCGCAGCGTGGCGGGGTTCATGCCGAGCTTCTTCGCGAGGATGTCCAGCGCCGATTCGAAGGCGAAGCGCACGTCCACCGTGCCGTGGCCGCGCATGGCGCCGTTGGCCGGGGTGTTGGTGAGGACGCGATAGCCCTTGTAGCGGACGTTGGGGATCGTGTAGATGGCGTTGAGCAGGGCGCCCGCGTACAGGATCGTCACGACGCCATAGCCCCCGTACGCCCCGCCGCGCTGCACGACGTCGGCATGCACTCCCAGCAGCTTTCCGTCGCGCGTGGCGCCCAGCTTGAGCCGGGTCCAGGTGGCCGGGCGGCCGCGATGGGCGAAGAAGACCTCTTCGCGGCTGAGCACGACCTTGACGGTGCCCTTGGCCTTGCGGGCGAGCAGGCCGCAGATCAGCTCGTAGGACTGCGCCTCGGTCTTGCAGCCGAAGCCGCCGCCGACGAAGGGCTTGATGACGCGGATGCGGCTCATGTCCAGCCCCATCACGGCGGCGAGGGAGACGTGGACGTAGTAGGGCACCTGCGTGGAGCACCAGAGGGTCAGCCGTCCGTCGAACTCGTCCCACTGGGCGACGGCGGCGTGCGGCTCCATCTGCGCGTGGGTGACCTCGGGGGCGAAGAAGCTCTCGTCCACGATCACGTCGCTCTGCGCGAAGGCCCCGTCCACGTCGCCGAATTCGTGATCCACCTCGCGCTCGATGTTGCGGGGGCGGTGCGCGTGGATCTGCGCGGCGCCTTCCGCCATCGCCTCTGTGGGATCGAAGTACGCGGGGAGCGGCTCGTACTCGACCTCGATCAGCGCCAGCGCCCGCTCCGCCGTCCAGGCGTCCACGGCCGCCACCGCCGCCACCTCCTCGCCCTTGTAGCGCACCTTCTCGCGGGCCAGCGCGTACTCGTCCTTCGCGACGGGCAGCACGCCGAAGGGCGTGTCGCTGTCCGCGCCCGTGACGACGGCCCGCACGCCCGGCAGGGCCAGCGCCTTCGATACGTCGATGCGCTTGATGTCGGCGTGCGCGTGGGGGCTGCGCAGGATGCGGCCCACCAGCGCGTCGGGAAACGGCAGGTCCGCCGAGTACTTGGCGCGTCCGGTGACCTTGTCCACGCCGTCAATGAGCGGCTGGGCCACGCCGACGTACTTGTGGACCTTCTTGGTGGCGATGGCCGAGGCCGAGGGCAGCGCCTCGGCCGGGCGGCTGCGCGCGCCGGGCACCTTGTCGCGCTTGCCGCTGGAGCCCGGACTTTTCGCGGTCACGTCGGCGGGAGCGGGACCCTTGGGGCCGGCATCCTTTCCCGGCGCAGCGGGTTCGGCGTCGGGACGCCGCCTCACTGGCGCGCTCGGGCTTTGATGATCGGTGGCCATGGCTTCGTGGGCCTCATCCCTTGCTTGCCTTCAGCTTCTCCACGGGTCCTCACCCCCGCTGCTTCGCAGCGACCCCTCTCCGACTTCGCGGAGAGGGGTTTAGTGAAGGGGCGCGATCATTTCCCGTGACCAAGACTCGCGACCCGTCGGTGCGCTACCCGTTCAATTTCCGCGACGACGCTTTCGGTATCGCGCAATACCCGCTCGTTGGCAAAACGGATCACGTGCAGTCCGCCTCTTGCGAGGACATCGTCTCGCACCGGATCCACGTCGGCCCGCTCCTGGTGCACGCCACCGTCAAGCTCGACGACCAGCTTCGCTTCCGCACAAATAGAGTCTGCGATGAATCGGCCCAACGGTACCTGTCGCCGAAACCTGAGCCCCGCGACTCGCCGGCCTCGCAGCAGAGGCCAAAGCGCCGCTTCAGCCGGGGTCGCCTCGCGTCGCAGTTGCCGGGAACGCAACATCAGGCGCTGAGCGAAGGGGTCTTTGGCCTTTGCGTCGCGGCTCGGCATGCGCGGCCTCGCCTATCGAGAAACCCGCTCAAGCCCGCGTCCCCCTTCTCCGCGCAGTCGGAGAAGGGGTCAGGGGATGAGGACCCGTTACCGGCCCCGCTCCTTCAGCTTCTCCGCCGCGTACTGCACCGACTCGATGATGGTGTTGTAGCCGGTGCAGCGGCACAAGTTGTTGGCCATGCCCGCCTTGATCTCGATCAAGGTCGGGCTGGGATTGCGCTGCAGCAGGGCGTACGCTGCCATCACTTGGCCAGGAGTGCAGAAGCCGCACTGGGCGCCCAGCTTGAGGTGGAAGCCCTCCTGCACCGGATGCAGCACCCCCTTGTCGGCGAGTCCTTCGGCCGTGAGAATGTGCCCGCCGGAGACCGTCGCAGCCAGGGTCAGGCAAGACAGGGTCGGCTGTCCGTCCACCAGCACCGTGCAAGCGCCGCAGTCCCCGCCGTCGCAGCCCATCTTGGTGCCGGTCAAGCCCAGCCCGTCCCGCAGGAAGTCGATCAGCAGCGTCGTATCCGCCACCGCCTCTTCCCGCTCGATGCCGTTGACCGTGAGCCGGACGAGCGTTTTCATGCCGTGTCCCTCGCTGGGGCTGGGCCAAGCCGTCGCCCGCCGGGTGCGGCCGACGGAACCCGTCTGCGGGCATAAGCGGCAGGGTAGCAAATCGCGGCGGAGGAACATAGCCTGCGGGCCGATCGGGACGGTTGACGGGCACCGCCGCCATGGTGTGCACTCGTCTTCGGGCGGGCGCGGCCATGCGCCGCGCATCCGCACGGGGCAGACGGCGCAGTCGCGTGCGGCCGGGGGCGGCCGCGAGTCGCCTCGCGCTTCCGGGAATGCTATAGTGACGCCGAATTCAGATCCGTATGTCACGTCCGGCCCCTCAGGGTTCGGTGCGTGCGCCGCGCTCTGGCGCACCGCACCCAGGGGGACCGTATTCAGGGGCAACACATGACACCGCCGGCCAGCAACGATTTTTCCGTCTCCATCGCCACCAAGAACGGCAGCGGCAGCGCCGCCGCGAACACGATCCTCTACAAGTCCATCTTCAAGATGGGCATCCCCTGCTCCAGCAAGAACATCTTCCCGTCGAACATCCAGGGCCTGCCGACGTGGTACCAGATCCGCGTCTCGGCCCAGGGCTACCTGGCCCGCAAGGACGAGGTGGACCTGATCGTCGCGTTCAACGAGGACACGTTCGCCAAGGACGTCAAGGCGGCGCGGCCGGGCGGGGTGATCCTGTTCGACGAGTCGGCGCCCATGCCCCCGGGGATCGCGAAGAACGGCAAGCAGCAGTGGATCGGCGTGCCCGCCCTGCAGCTCGTGCGCGACCACATCACCGCGCCGCAGCTGCGGGAGAAGCAGCGCAACCTCGTCTACGTGGGCGCCCTGGCCAAGCTGCTGGGCATGCCGATCGAGGTGCTGCGCCAGGTGCTGAAGGACTCCTTCGGAGCCAAGCCGGAGGTGATCGAGTCGAACCTGCTGTGCATCAAGCTCGGCTACGAGCACATCGAGAGCCACAAGATCGCGCAGGACCTCGCCCGGCTCGAGGCGATCGAGGGCGGGACGGCGGGCCGGATCATGACCGACGGCAACACCGCCTGCGCCCTGGGCGCGCTCTTCGGCGGCGTGACCGTGCTCGCCTGGTACCCCATCACGCCCAGCACCTCGCTGGCCGAGGAGATCATGGCGCGCGCGCCCAAGTTCCGCACCGATCCCAAGGGCAAGAGCCGCATCGCCGTCATCCAGGCGGAGGACGAGCTGGCCGCGGGCAACATGGTGCTCGGCGCGGGCTTCGCCGGCGCGCGGGCGATGACGGCGACCGCCGGGCCGGGCCTGTCGCTGATGCAGGAGGCGATCGGCCTGGGCTACTTCGCCGAGATTCCCGGCGTGTTCATGCTCGTCCAGCGCGGCGGCCCCTCCACCGGCCAGCCCACGCGCACCCAGCAGGCCGACATCAAGCTCATGCACCACGGCTCGCACGGGGACACCAAGCACATCGTGCTCATCCCGCACGACAACGCCTCCGCCTTCGAGATGGCCTGGCGCGCCTTCGACCTGGCCGAACGCTTCCAGACCCCCGTATTCGTCGCCGGGGACCTCGACATCGGCATGAACACCAGCATCTCCGACCCGTTCCAGTACCCGCAGCAGGAGATGGACCGCGGCAAGCGGCTCGACGAGGCCCAGCTCAAGGCCCTGGGCGGCAAGTTCCGCCGCTACGCGGACGTGGACGGAGACGGCATCCCCCAGCGCACCGTTCCCGGCAACACGGTGCCCGGCGCGGCCTATTTCTGCCGCGGCTCCGGCCACGACGACGCCGCCCGCTACTCGGAAGACCATACGGTCTACAAGGCCACGCTCGACCGGCTGCTCAGGAAGTACAACACCGCGCGCAAGCACGTGCCCAAGCCCCTGCTGATGCGCGACGCCGGCGCCCGGCAGGGCCTCATCACCTACGGCTCGACCTACGAGGCCGCGCGCGAGGCGGTGGAGCGGCTGGACAAGCAGGGCCGCAAGCTCGACCACCTGCTGCTGCGCGCCCTGCCCCTGGGCGCGGAGACCGAGGCCTTCCTTGCCCGGCACGACCTGGTCTACCTGGCCGAGCAGAATCGCGACGGGCAAATGGCCGAGATCGTGCGCGCGGAATTCCCGAAGTACGCGGAGCGCATCCGCTCCGTGCTCGTATACGACGGCCTGCCGCCCACGGCGGGCGAGCTGGTGAGCCAAATGCAGTGAATGGTGCCCGACCGCCTGGGCGGCGGATCAGCCAAAGGGAGAGTGGATCCATGACCGAAGCGACAAGCCTCGCAGGGGCCGCACCCGCGCAGCCGGAACGGAACCGGCTGAACCTGACCAAGAAGGACTACGACGGGGCGGTCTCGACCCTGTGCCGCGGCTGCGGGCACGACGCCATTACCGCCTGCATCCAGACGGCCTGCTACGAGTCCAGCATCGACCCCGCGCAGGTGGTGAAGATGAGCGGGATCGGCTGTTCCGCGAAGACGCCGACCTACTTCATGAGCCAGGCGTTCGGGTTCAACGGCCTGCACGGCCGCATGGCCGCGATGGCCACCGGGGTCGGCATGGCCAACAAGAACATGCTCATCATCGGCCCCACCGGGGACGGGGACACCGCCTCGATCGGGCTGGGCCATTTCGCGCACATGATTCGCCGGCACCTGCGCATCGCCTACATCGTGGAGGACAACGGCGTGTACGGCCTGACCAAGGGCCAGTTCTCCGCCACCGCCGACGTGGGCTCGAAGCTGAAGAAGGGCCCGGCGAACCTGTTCCACGCGGTGGACATCCCCGCGCTGGCGATCCAGATGGGTGCGACCTTCGTCGCCCGCAGCTTCTCCGGCGACCGCAAGCAGCTCACGCCGCTGATCCGGGCCGCCCTGAGTCACCGCGGCACCGCCATCCTCGACGTGCTCAGCCCCTGCGTCACGTTCAACGACCACGACGGCTCGACCAAGAGCCTGAAGTACATCCGCTCGCACCGCGACGCGGCCAACGAGATCGAGTTCGTGGAGGAGCAGATCCCCAACACGGATCACCACCAGGAAGGCACGGACCTGGAGATCGCGATGCACGGCGGCACGATCACCCTGCACAAGATCAAGGACCACGATCCGCGCGACCGCATGGCGGCGCTGCTGCGCCTCGACGCGGCGCAGCGGGAGAACAAGTTCCTCACCGGCCTGCTGTACGTCAACGAGGATCAGCCCGACCTGGCCGAGATCGAGAACCTGACCGACACGGCGCTGGCCTACCTCGAGCCCAAGGACCTGCGCCCGTCCAGGGACGCGCTCGACAAGATCAACGCCGGATTGATGCTGTAGGAGCGTCGGCACCCGCCCCGGCCCGCGCTGAAGGCCGCAAGCCGGCGCCGGAGCGACGGGGCGGGCTCGCTCCCCGCGTTGCACGCCGCCACGCCCTGTCGCGCGCCATCTTCCCGGCTCGTCAGACCCGCGCTTCCGCTGTCTACCGCCGTGCCGGCAGACGCCCCGTTTCGCCGCTCCCATGATCGCAGCCGCCGACTTTCTCGCCGCCCTGGACGCCGCGGGGTGCGGCCCGTACGTGGGCGTCCCGTGCTCGTTCTTGACGCCGTTCATCAACTTCACGATCGCCTCGCCCCGCCACGAGTACCTCGCCGCCAACAATGAGGGCGAGGCGGTGGCGCTGGCCGCGGGCGCCTACCTCGCCGGGCGGCGGCCGGTCGTCATGTTCCAGAATTCGGGGCTCAGCAATGCCCTGAGCCCGCTCACGTCGCTCACCTGGCCCTTCCGCATCCCCTTGCTGCTGATCACGACGCACCGCGGCGAGCCCGGCCTGAAGGACGAGCCGCAGCACGAGCTGATGGGGGAGATCACGGAAGCGATGCTGCGCCTGGCCCAAGTGGGCTGCGGTCCGTTTCCCCAAGCGCCGGAGCAGATTGCGCCGTCGCTGCGCGAGGCCCTGGCCCACCTGGAAGCGACGAGCCTGCCGTGGGCGTGGATCATGAAGCACGGCAGCGTGGCGGAGTGCGCGGCGCCCCCGCTCCAGGCGGCGTCCCCGTCCCGCGGCGCGGCCGTGACTGGGGAAGACCCCGCGGCGCCCGCCGTGCTGGAGCGCGCCCAGGCCATCGCCGCCGTCGCCGACGCGCTGCCGGGCGACGCCGCGCTGATCGCCACGACGGGCAAGATCGGGCGCGAGTTGTTCACCCTGCGCGAGCGTCCCGGCAACCTGTACGTGGTGGGGAGCATGGGCTGCGCCTCCTCCATCGGGCTCGGCGTCGCGCGCTACCGGCCCGGCGGCGGGCCCGTGGCCGTGCTGGACGGGGACGGGGCGGCGCTGATGCGCCTGGAGGCGCTGGCCGCGCTCGGCCACTACGCCCCGCGCAACCTTCTCCACGTCGTCCTGGACAACGGCATGCACGAGTCCACGGGCGGGCAGCAGAGCCTGTCGGGCAGCGTGAGCTTCGCCGGGGTGGCGCTCGCCTGCGGCTATGCCACCGCCGCGTCGCTCGTGTCGGAGGCGGCGCTGGGGCGCGCGCTGCGGCGGGCGCTGGGGGCGCCCGGCCCGCACCTGCTCCATGTGCGCGTCAAGCCGGGCGCGCTGGACAAGCTGGGCCGCCCGACCCTGACTCCCGTCCAGGTCAAGGCGCGCTTCATGGACTTCCTGGCGCAGGGCGGGCCCGGCTCTCACCCCGCGTCCGCGGCCACGCCGAGATAGATTTCCTGCACCTGGGGATTGGTCTGCAGCTCGCGCGCCGGGCCTTCCAGCACGGTGCGCCCCGTTTGCAGCACGTAGGCGTAGTCGGCCACCTCGAGCGCCAGGCCCACCGCCTGCTCGGCCAGCAGCAGCGTCAGGCCCTGGCGATGCAGTTCCTGCAGCGACCCGTAGAGGGCCTCGATGATGGTCGGGGCGAGACCCAGGCTGGGCTCGTCCAGCAAGAGCAGGACCGGCTCGCTCATCAGCGCCCGGCCCAGCGCCAGCATCTGCCGCTCGCCGCCGCTCAGGGTGCCGGCCTGCTGGGCGCGCCGCTCCTTCAGGCGCGGGAAGAGCGCGAAGACCCGCTCCAGCGCGGCAGGGATGCGCCTGCGGTCGCGCAGGGGCACCGCGCCCAGGCGCAGGTTCTGCTCCACGGTCTGGCTCGCGAACAGCCGCCAGCCCTCCGGCGAGAGCGCCAGGCCCTTGGGCACGATCGCGTAGGCGGGCAGCCCGCCGATCTCCTCCTCGCGCCAGCGGATGTGCCCGCCGCTGGGCGGCACGATCCCGGCGATCGCGTTGAGCGTGGAGGTCTTGCCCGCGCCGTTCGACCCCAGCAGCGCCACGATGCTCCCCTCCGGCACGCGCAGGGAAGCGTCCGCCACGCCGACCAGGTCGCCGTAGCGCACTTCCAGATGCTCCACGTGCAGCATGCTCATCGCGCTTGTCCCTCCGCCCCTCCGCCGCTCCGCCTACCCGGCGTTGCGCCGGCCGTGCGTGCCCAGGTACGCCTCGATCACGAGCGGATCCTGCATCACCGCGCGGGGCAGGCCGCCGGCGATGATGCGGCCCTGGTTGAACACGATCACCCGCTGGGCGAGGGTGACGATGACCTCCATGATGTGCTCCACGATCACCAGCGTGATGCCGCGGGCGTGGATCGCGCGCACCAGCTCGATGGCGCGGCGGATCTCGACCGGGTTGAGGCCGGCGAGCGCCTCGTCCAGCAGCAGCAGCTTGGGCTCGGTGGCCAGGGCGCGGGCGATCTCCAGGCGCTTGCGGCCCGGCGTGCCCAGGCTGCGCGCCTTGTGCCCCGCCTGATCGGCCAGGCCGGTGAAGGCCAGCACGGCCTCGGCGGCGGCGCGCGCGTCGCGCGTGCGGCGGTGGCGCAGGAACGCGCCCACCATCACGTTGTCCAGCACCGTCAGGTCCTCGAAGGTCTGGGGCACCTGGAACGTGCGGGCGATCCCGAGGCGCGCGTGCGCTTCCGGGGAGCGCAGCGTGACGTCCGCCTCCTGGAACGTGACGCGTCCGGCGCTGGGGTTGAGGTCGCCCACCAGGCAGCCGAAGAAGGTGGACTTGCCGGCCCCGTTCGGACCGATCAGGCCGACGATCTCGCCCGCCTGCACCTCCAGGTGCGCGCCGTCCACGGCGACGAAGCCGCCGAATTTCATCGTCACGCCCTCAGCGTGCAGCAGCATGGTCCCCCTTGGCCCGCGTGAAGCGCGGGCGGATGTGCCGCTGCCACAGCTCGATCAGTCCGCCCGGCTCGAAGCGGGCGATCAGGACGATGATCCCGCCGTAGAGCAGGAAGGTCAGGCCCGTGCCGCCCCCGCCGTACAGGGCGTTGGTGACGTTCTGCAGCGGGATCAGGATGAGGGCCCCGATGAGCGGGCCGAACAGCCTGCCGGCGCCGCCGAGCGCGGTGATGATGATCATCTCGACCGAGACGAGGATCCCGAAGCCGCTTTCCTGGTCCACGAATCCGATCCACAGGGCGTAGAGCGATCCGGCCAGCGCGGTGAAGGCGGCGCTCACCAGCAGCGCGTAGAGCTTGTAGCGCCGGGCCGGCACGCCCAGGCTGCGCGCGGCCCGCTCGCCCGCCTTGATGGCGCGCAGGTAGTAGCCGATGCGCGTGCGCTCCAGGCGCCAGGTCGCCGCCAGCAGCACCGCCAGCACCCCCAGGAACAGGTAGTAGTAGGGCACGACCCCGCGGAAGGCGAAGTCCCACACCGTGCGCGACACGGCCGGGCCGCGCAACCCGATCGCCGCCCCCATGAAGTCCCAGTTGGAGATGACGATGCGGATCAGCTCCGCCGCGCCGATCGTCGCCATGCTGAAGTAGTGGCCGTGCAGGCGCAGGGTCGGCGTGCCGATCAGCACCGCCAGCCCCAGCGCCGCCAGCATGCCGAGCGGAACGCCCAG
>JBGOTW010000113.1:0-11948 GCA_041476685.1 bacterium
ATCCGGCACGGGCGCGTCGTCGCCCTGATCGAATGTTCCGAGGAGAGCGGGTCGCCGGACCTGCCCCACTATCTGCGCGCGCTCAAGGGGCGGATCGGCGAACCGAGCCTGATCGTCTGCCTGGACTCCGGCTGCGGGAACTACGACCAGCTCTGGAGCACGACCTCCCTGCGCGGACTGGTGACCGGGACGATCCGCGTGGAGATGCTGACCGAGGGCGTCCACTCGGGCATGGCCGGCGGGATCGTCGCGACGCCGTTCCAGGTGGCGCGGGCCCTCATCGGCCGGCTGGAGAACGCGGAGACCGGCGAGGTGCTGCCCGCCTCGCTCAAGGTGCCCGTGCCTCCGGCGCGTCTGGCGCAGGCGCGCAAGGCGGCGCAGGTGCTGGGCGGCGCGGTCTCGGGCATCTTCCCCTGGGCCGAGGGCGTGCGGCCGATGGCGGACGACCTGGTCGAGCTGATCCTCAACAACACCTGGCGCGCGTCGCTGGCGGTGGTGGGCCAGGACGGCATGCCGGAGACAGCCCAGGCGGGCAACGTCCTGCTGGCGAGCCTCGCTCTCAAGGTTTCCCTGCGCATCCCGCCGCCGGTGAATCCCCAGGCCGCGGCGGCGGAGGTCAAGCGCCTGCTGGAGGAGCGCCCGCCCTTCGGCGCGAAGGTCAGCGTGACGGCGAACGGCGGGCCCGGCTGGGACGCCCCGGCCCTGGCGCCCTGGCTGGAGCGGGCCGCGGACGGCGCCTCGCGCGCGGTCTACGGCCGGGAGGCGTGCTATTTCGGGGTGGGCGGCTCGATCCCGTTCATGCACATGCTGGGCGAGGAATTCCCGCGCGCCCAGTTCCTCATCACCGGGGTGCTCGGCCCGGGTTCCAACGCCCACGGGCCGAACGAGTTCCTGCACGTGCCCTACGCGAAGCGCCTGACCGAGTGCCTCGTGCGGATCATGACCGAGCACACCCGCCGCGGCGCCTGATCCCCCCGCGCCGCAGGAAGGAGCGCCATGAGCCAAGGTCCCCGCGCGCGCCGCAAGGGCGCCTCCGCCCACGGCGGGCCGCGCCGTGCGGGGCGCTGGGCGTCCGCGGCGCGGCGCGCCTCCCGCTCGGCGGCCGCCCGCCCGCCCCGCCGCGCCGCGCCGCTGGCCCGCGCCAGGCCCGCGCGCAGCCTGCACGGACGCGCCCGGCCGGCCCGGCGCAGGACGCGCGCGCGGCCCCGCGCGGTGCGCGCGGTCAGCGGCGTGCCCTTCGGCCTGATGGAGTGGATCCGGCGCAGCATGTCCGGCGAGCTTGGGCCGGTCGCAAACAAGGAGGTGTTCCGCCACTCCGACTTCATCTTCCAGATCATCAAGGGCCCGAACCGCCGCAACGATTTCCACCTCGACCCGTACGACGAGATCTTCTACCAGCTGAAGGGGAGGATCTGGGTGCACCTGATCGGGGAGAACGGAAAGGAGCGCGTGGCGGAAGTGCGCGAGGGCGGCGTGCTGCTCGTCTCCGCCTTCACGCCCCACTCGCCGCGCCGCCCGCCCGGCTCCATCGGGCTCGTCGTCGAGCGGCCCCGCACATCGAAGGAGCTGGACGGCATCGCCTGGTACTGCGAAGGCTGCGGCCACCCGCTGCACGAGCTGTGGCTGCCGTGCGAGGATATCGAGACGAACCTGAAGCGGGCGCTGGACGCGTTCAACACCGACCTCGCCCGGCGCACCTGCCGGCGCTGCGGCGCGGTGCTGCCCGATCCGAACGAGCATCCGCCCTGGCGGCGGCACCTGGAGGCGCGGGCCGGGTGAGCCGCACGGCATGCCGAGGCAGCCCGGGTGCCGCGACGGAAACTCGGGCCCACGCCGCCGCGCGCGTTGCCCCTACGAACTGTGGTAGCGACTTCGGGTGTGATTGCGAGAGGCTTTGCCTCTCGCGCTCTCCAGCAGGGAGCGGTTGCTCCCTGCACCCGGATTTTGCGCGAAAGCCGCCCAGTTGCCCGGGCAACCGAGGGGTCTGGGGCCCTCGGCCCCAGCGGGGTGCGGGGCAGCGCCCCGCGCTTTGCAGCAGTTACTACCAACTGCGATGTTACAGTCCACTAGCCCCGCAGGCCCGCCAGGCCCGCATAGACCCCGAACCCCGTAGTCAGCGCCATGACGAGCGCGACGAGGACCGCGTAGCCGCCCCTGAGCCGGTGCGGCCCGGTCAGGCGGCGCGCGAGCAGGTACAGGAAGCCCAGCACGACAGGCAGCAGCAGCGCGTTCATCACCTGCACGCCGACGCTGAGGGCGATGAGGTTGACGCCGGAGGCGACGATCAGCCCGGCCGCGGCCAGGGCCGCCGTGTAGAAGCCGTAGAACCACGGCGCCTCGCGGGGCTCGTATTCCAGCGAATGTCTCAGGCCCAGCACCTCGCTCAAGGTGCGCGCGGCGGTCAGGGTGACGACGATGGTCCCCACCAGCGCCGAGCCGGTCAACCCCAGCGCGAAGAGCACCCCGCCCGTCCCCTCGCCCAGGAACGGCGTGATCGCCTGGGCGATCTGCTGCACGGAATCGAGCGCGGCATTCGAGTGGGCCTCGCCCAGCGTGGCGGCCGTGGCGATCAGCACGCAGGCCATGATCACCTGCGTGACGACGGCGCCGAGCGCCGTGTCCCAGCGCGCCGCCTGCAAGTCGGCGCTGGTCAGCTTCTTCTCCACCACGGCGGACTGCTGGTAGAACACCATCCACGGCATGATCACGGCGCCGATGTTGGCCGCCACGAGATACAGGTATTTCGGTTCCCGCCAGGGCAGGCTCACGCTGCCGGAGAGCACGGCCATGACCTGCGGCTGCGCCTGCCAGGCCACCAGCAGGAACACCAGCTCGAAGGCCCCGATCGCCATCGCGATCCGCTCCACCGACCGGTACGACCCCGTATAGGCCATCAGCGTCAGCCCGCATACGGCGACCAGCATCGTGAGCCAGGCGGGCACGCCGAGCATCAATCCCACGCCCGCCAGGCCGCTCAGCTCGCTCAGCAGGGCCCCGATGCAGGCCACGACGAGCGTGCCGACCGAGACCCACGCCCAGGCGTGCCCGAAGTGGTCGCGGATGAGCTCGCCGTGACCCTTGCCGCTCACGATGCCCACGCGCACCGTCAGCTCCTGCACCACATACAGGATGGGCACGAGCGCCACCTGCAGTAGCAGCAGGCGATAGCCCCACTCCGCGCCGCTCTGGGCCGCGGTGATGACGCTGCCCGCGTCGGTATCCGCCAGCATGACGACCAGTCCGGGTCCGACGACCACGGCGAAGCGGGCCCAGCGCGAGCGGGGGTTGGCGGGCGGTCTGGAGCGGGGAGCGGACATGGGCCCTTGACGGCGCGTGGCCGGAAACGATTGGAGCCAGCCCATCCGGGCCGCGCTGGTCGCGCTCCCCCCGCGGTGCGGGGCGCCGGCGGGCTTTGGGGGTGACGCCCCGGCGCAGTATAGCGGACCTGCGGTGCGCCGGATGTGCGGTGTACCGGACCTGCGGCGCCCCAGGTTAGAACACGCGCTCGACCTCGACCATCCACTTCGCCGTCTGCTGCGGCGCCGCCTTCGTTTGGCCGAACAGCACGCCCGCCTCGTAGCGGACGGCGAAGCGGCTGGGCAGGAGGAACTTGCCGAAGAGCACCGGGCCGCCCAGGACGACCTGCTCGGACGGCGGCAGGGTGTGCCTCACGTCGCCGGGCTCCGCGTAGATCTCGAAGCCGGGCTGGAAGGGCAGCGACAGCAGCCAGCGCGACTGCCATGCGGACATCAGGTTCACGTTCGGATCGGCGCGCGCCCCGCCGGATTCGCCGCGCAGGAACAGGTTGACGGTGTGCAGCGTGGCGCCCCACTGCTTTTGCAGGATCGGCCCGGCGATGAGCGTCCGGCTGGGCTCGTCCGGCGTCTGCCCGAACTCCAGCTCGGCAAAGGCGCCCAGGTCAAGCCAGTACCGGCCCTGGGGAGCGGCAAAGACGTTCTCCCAGGCCGTCGCCGTGTGCTCGGTCTCGCCCGTCCCGCGCTCGCGCTCGAATTCGAACTCCAGTTCGGTGAACCAGTGGTCGTTCACCCCATAGCCGAGCTCGGCGGTGGACCGGGCGGCGGTGGTCCGGGAGCCGGTGGAGCCGCCGTTGAAGCGCTCCTCCTGCCCGCGCAGCTCCACCTCGCCCTCGCCGGCCACGACCAGCGGCATGAACACCTTGCGCGAGGCCTCGGCGGTCTGGATCGGGTACAGGAAGGCGAAGCCGGCGATGACCGCGACGGCGACGAGGGCGGCCGGCGGCGCCTTCGGCGTGCCGAACCAGCGCATCAGCGCCGTGATCGCGGCCAGCGTCAGCAGGAAGGCGAGCACCTGGATCCCGTCCGGCCGCGCGGTGTAGCCGACCAGGGTGTGCAGCACGCGCCCGACCAGGCTCCGGTCGGGGATGTAGGCCGAGGTGTCCCACAGCGTCTGGCCGAGGGCGGGCACCAGGTTCAGCTGCCGCAGGTAGCCGACCGCCTGGCACGCCATCCCCGCCGCCAGCAGCACGATCATCCAGCTCGTGACGGCGAAGATGTGCCGCTGCGGGATGCGCAGCAGGCCCAGGTACAGCGCGAGCCCGACCAGGCATCCCCCCGCCAGCCCCGCCACGCCCCCGGCCAGCATGCTCGCGAGCGGGCCGCCGGAATCCGAGGCCGCCACGCCCCACAGGAACAGCACGATCTCCGAGCCCTCGCGCAGCATCGCCAGTCCCACGACGACGCCCAGGGCGTACGGCGGACGCGCGCCGGCGGCCACGGCATGGCCCACCGAATCCATCTCCCGCGCCAGCTCCTGGCCGTGCCGGCTCATCCAGACGTTGTGCCAGCCCAGCATCACCACCGCGATGCCCAGCACCGTCGCGTTGAGCAGCTCCTCGCCCATCCCCTGCGCCGCCGCGGCGATGGTGCCGGCGGACAGCGCGATCAGCACCGATCCGGCCAGGCCCGCCGCCAGGCCCGCCACGATCCACAGGCCCCGCCCCAGGATGCCGCGCGTGGCGGCCAGGACGATGCCGATGACGAGCGAGACCTCGAAGATCTCGCGGAAGACGATCAGGGCGGTGGCGAGCATGGGCGGATTCGCACTCCTCTGCGGGATTTCCGGCGGGCCGGGCATGGCGCGGTCGGCGCTGGGGGAGCCTTGCCGGCGGCCCGGCCCCTGCCGGGAAGCTAACGGACGATGATCTCACCCTTGGCGGTGTCGGCGTGGAATTCGCCGAAGAAGTCGTACGTGCCGGGCTCCAGCGGCCCGAGGAAGAGCACGATCTCCCCGCCGCCGGGAACGACCTTTTCCCGGTTGAGCTTGACGCTCTCGAACTCTTCCGGCGTGGCGTCGAGGTTCCTGACGATGAGCTTGATCTTCTTTCCCGCGGGCAGCTCGAGCCGCGCGGTCGTGAAGCGATGCTCGCGGATCGTCAGCGTGAAAGTGTCATCCTCGGCGCGCGCCGGGCCGGCGAACAGGAGCGCCAGCCCACAAGCCAGCGCCAGCCAACCGGCCGGCGCCAGGGCCGGTAATCGGGCGGCGGTGCGGGATAGATGCGGACGACGTGCGGGCATGGCGACCTTTCACGGCTGCGGGACCAAGCGGCAAGAGTGCCCCATCCGGGTGGCCGCCGTCCAGGCGGACCTGTTCAGGCGGACCCCTCCCGGCGGGCCTGTTCAGGGAGGCCTGTCCGGACAGGCCGGTCCAGGCGGCGCCGCCCGATTGAGAGAATGATACTCAATCTCATCTAGTGAAGTCAACGCCCGCTTGATCCGGATCAAGTCCAAGCGGCCAGCAGTGCCGCTCCCCCGGCGGCAGTCCCGGGTCGGCTCCCAGCGCCGCGGCCCCGCGTCGGCCCCCGGCGTCCGCCCTCAAGCGTGCCCCCTGGGCCTGCCTGCGGCGGGCGTCAATCCGGGAAGGAGAGCTTGCCGAATGTCAGCCGCCGGCCCGACCCGCCCGGCCCAGCATGGTCCGCCACCCCATCGCCCGGCACCGCCTGGCCCGCCGCCGCCGCGCCCGCCGTCGCACGGCCCGCCGCCACATCGCCCGGCGCCCCAACATCCCGCATCGCGAACCCCGGCCCCGCCACCGCCTCGTTGCCCAGCACCGCGAACAGCACCGCTTCCTTCGCGTCGGGCGGAATGCCCAGGGCCGCACCGTCGGCGAAGCGCACCTGCGGCAGCGCCGCGGCCAGCCAGCGCATCAGCGTCGCGTTGTGCCGCCCCCCGCCCGACACGTACAGGCTCGCCTCCGCCAGGCGCGGCACCTCGCGCACGAGCGTGGCGGCGACCGTGTCCACGGTGAGCCGGGTCAGCGTCGCCAGCAGGTCGTTGCCGCGGGGCGCCCGCTCGCCCACCCACTCCAGCGCCTCCGCCAGGTAGGCCTCCCCGAACAGCTCCGGCCCGGTGGACTTCGGGCAGCGCAGGGCAAAGTACGGATGGGCCTTCAGCCGCGCCAGCAGCCCCGCGTCCACCGCGCCGCGCGCCGCGCCGGCCCCGTCCGCATCGAAGCCCGGCCCGTCGGGCGCCGCCAGCCGGGCGGCACGGTCGAGCAGGGTGTTGGCGGGGCCCGTGTCCCCGCTGCGCACCGGCGCGTCGCTGCCCAGCGGCGGCAGCCAGGTGAAGTTGGCGATCCCGCCCAGGTTGAGCAGCACGCGCGGCTCCGCGCCGCGGTACAGCAGCGCCTCCGCGTAGGGCGCCAGCGGCGCGCCCTGGCCCCCGCCCGCGATCTCCTTCTGGCGGAAGTCGGAGACGGTGAGCAGGCCGGTGCGCACGGCGAGCAGGTCGCCGTCGCCGAGCTGGAGCGTCGCGTGGCGCACGGGCCCGCGCGCGTCGCCGTCCGGGCGCCACGACCCGGGCGCGTGGAAGACGGTCTGACCGTGCGAGGCCAGCAGGTCCACCTCCGCGGCGGCCACGCCCCACTCGGCCAGCGCCGCCAGCACCGCCCGGGCGTGGGTCTCGGCCAGCCAGGCGTGCAGCACGCACACGTCCGCCAGGGCCGCCTCCGGCCGCGACACCACCGCCCGCAGCCGTTCCCGCTCGGCGGGCGAGTAGGGACGCGTGAGGAAGCGCTCCAGCGTCACGCGCGTGTCCGGACCCGCGCCGCCGATGGAGCAGAGCGCGATGTCCAGGCCGTCCAGGGAAGTCCCCGACATCAGGCCGAGCACGCGCCGCGCGGGCTTGCGGGCCAGGGCGGCGAGACGGGCGATGCGGGGCGGCAAGGGCGGGGTCATGAGTGGCGGCGGGATCGTCATGGGCGGCTGCGTCCGGTGTGCGGCCCGACTGGCAGCGGCAACAACTTAGGCAAGCTCGATTGTGGAGAACCCCTTGGGCAAGCCGAATGAGGGCGACCCGGACGTTGGTTGAACCGTATGAGTGGGCTCATTTGTCCAGCGGTCGCGGCCCTGCTCGCGTCACTTCCTCACCGCGGGGGATCGCAGGCGGGGTCGCATGCCATCGTGCGGCGCGGGCAGCGCAGAAAGCGGAAAATACCCGGGCTTCTCGCCGCGGCCGAGGGGCCTCGGGTGTCTAATGAATTTTCCTGACGGCATCCAAAAAGGACTTCCTGCTCTTGTCGCTCGAGATTTCAGCCGCCAGGAGCGCTTTAAGTTCCTCCAGACTCGATGCCTTTGCGGAAATTTTCCTGACTAGCGCCTTGGCGATGGGTCCCAGTTCGACGGCGAGACTTCTTTCCAGCTCCGTTGAGACATTCGCACCGACGACAAGCCCAGGTTGAGGGGCCTGGGCCGCCGCGGACTTCTCCGCGATGGGCGGCGGATTTCCTTGCGGCGCGGACATCGCGCCGGATGGTGATTCGGATGGCTCGGGTGGGGCGGGAGGCTCCGCGCCGCGTGGGGTCCCCAGCGGCACCACCTGGAATACGGTGTGCTCCCTGACATGCTTGTCCTTGTGTGTGCCGAAATACTGGAGCATCCCGGCATATTCGTTGGACAGCTTGGAGACCACCTCGAAGAAAGAGCGCGACACCAGCACCTGATTGCTGGCAGCGAAGGACATGACGCGCTGTGCGTCGTTGATGCCATCTCCCAGCACGTTCAAGTTGCCATTGATGTCCTTGACGACGCGCACTGGCCCGAGGTTGACTCCGATCCGCACTTCGTAGGGCACTTTGCATTTTGTTGCACTGTCGAGGACGGCATTGCGGACGCTCCAGGCGGCAAAGAACGCCTCCTCCGGATCGCCCAGGAAGCAGATCGCTGCGCCGTCTCCGGTATCCAGGATGATCCGCTCGTTCTCCGCGACGTTTTCGATCGCGCTGCGGAGGACGCTGTTGAAATTCTCCTTGACGACAATCTGCTCCGCGACGTGCTGGGTGGAATACTTGACGATATCGACGAATACGATCGAGCAGACACGGGTACGATTGGAAGGTTCCATATGCGAAGTCTTGGAAGCACCGGTGCAGGCGGTGTCAATCCTTAAGCATTTCCATGGATTTGACGAGGCTGCGGCGCATCCGGTTGAAAGACGCTGCCAAGTTCGCGACTTCGCGCGTGCCCGATTCCGGGAATTCGGGGGCATCCAGGTTGCCCGTGCTCATCTGGTCGGCAACGGTCGCGATGTGATTGATGGGCCTGATGACGATGAAGTACATCAGCGAATTGAGCATGGCCGCCATTACGAGAAAAATGAGCAGCAATGAGCCCATGAACAGGTAGAAGGCGGAATTGGCCTTCTGCACGGCGATGGACGTCGGAACGCTCACGATCTGGGCTCCGATGATTTCCTGGAGCTTCCATCCGAAGCCGTTGTCGGCGCTGTAGAGCTTCATCATCGTTTTCGGTGCGGCGCTGGGAACCGAGTGACACGTCAGGCATTCCGGATTCTTTATTTGCAGGGGCTGCGCCAAGAATACGGACGGCCCCGTGGGCGTGTCGCGTCGCCCGATCAATTCCTTCGCATCAGGCTTATCCCTGAAATAGCGCACCACGTCCGCCTCCCAGTCCGTTGCCCGGTCCCGCGGATTGGTCGGATTCAGCGTCGCTTCCTTGTAGCTATACTCGGGATTTTGCTTGCGGAATGAATCGAAGTTTTGCGTGGCCGCATAGGCGGGTACCGACTGGGGCAGGAAAGCCGTCTTCATCCCCTCGTTCAACAAGGGCCGCACCTCGTTCACGGTATAGGCGCGCACCGCCTGCGCGGAGTGCATCATGATTCTGGCCTGCTGAATGACTTCACTCCGTGCATTGTTCTCCAGCAACTTGTAGGAAAGGACTCCCGCAATCGCCAATCCGGCGGCAAACACCAACACCATCACCAAATTGATTTTAATGAGCAATCTCATGCTAGCCCCCCCCCCGGGCTGCAGGTCCGGCGATTGAAGTGAGATACGGCCGCTGGTCGCGAATGGCGCAGCACTGCACGCTATCATCATTCAGCCAACGGGCCTGATCGGGCCACAGCCGTTTTTCTGCGGCTCCATCGCGCCGATTATCTTAGCTGGATATGCGGAGCCGAATATACCACTCATTCCGGCTAACCGACACTTCCCGCATGGAATTCTGCGGCCAGTTGCTTGGGGGCGCTCCCTACCCTGGATTTCGAGCCAAGCGTTACCTGGTGCCGGTCATCGCCGCGGTGTTCAAGGGCTGCGGCGAGGGCGCCGCCCTGGGAATCATGGCCCGCGGGCGAGCGTGTTCCCCTGGGGCCATCCCCCTCATCTGTTCCTGACCGCGGTCTTTGATCGCGCCTCACGGCTTTCGACTCTTCATCTGGTCACGGATTCCAGCAGCCGTCGAATCCGCGTGAGGATGGCCGGAAACAACCGTCTGGGCAACGAAATCTCCGCCCCCCCCCCGAATGCCTTAGCGCGCGGGGCGGCCCGACGCCTCCGGCCCCGCTGCCGCCTCGGATGCGCCCGCTTGCAGCCGGGGCAGCAGGCCGGTATAGCGCACGACGGGCTTGGCGTTGCGCACGGCGATCGCCACCGCCTGCTCCGTGCCGACGATCACGGCCAGCTTCTTGCCCCGCGTCAGGGCCGTGTAGAGCAGGTTGCGCTGGAGCATGATGGCGTGCTGGGTCGTCAGCGGCAGCACGACGGCCGGATACTCGCTGCCCTGCGCCTTGTGCACCGTGATCGCGTAGCCCAGCATCAGCAGGTCCAGCTCCTTGCGCGCGTAGGGCACGAGGCGCTCGTCGAACTTGACGTGCAACACGCCCTCCGCCGGGTCCCACCCCGCGATGAGGCCCGTGTCGCCGTTGAACACGTCCTTCTCGTAGTCGTTGCGCGTCTGCAGCACGCGGTCGCCCACGCGGAAGCGCAGCTCGCCGAAGACCACCTCCGCGCCCGACGGATTGAGACGCTCCTGCAGCGCGCGATTGAGGTTCTGCGCCCCGGTCAGGCCGCGGTGCATCGGCGTCAGCACCTGCACATCCGTCTTCGGGTCGAACCCGAAGCGCTCGGGAATGCGCTCGGCGACGAGCGTCAGGATCTTGTCCACCACGCGCTGCGGATCGGACTCGGGCAGGAAGTAGAAGTCCGTCAGCTCCGCGCCGTCCGGGCGCGCCAGGCGCGGCAGGCGGCCCTTGCGGATGGCATGGGCGTTCGCGGTGATCAGGCTCGCTTCCGACTGCCGGAAGATCCGCTCCAGGCGCACGACGGGCACGCGCCCGGACGCGATCAGGTCGGAGAGGATGCGCCCGGGCCCGACCGACGGGAGCTGATCCACGTCGCCCACAAGCACGAGCCGCGCGTGATCGGGCAGCGCAACCAGCAGGGCGTGCAGCAGCGCGGTGTCGATCATGGAGCTTTCGTCCACGATCGCCAGCTCGGCGTCCAGCGGCCGCTGGGCGTCGCGGCCGAAGCCCTTGGGGCCGGCTTCGAGCAGGCGGTGCAGCGTCACGCCTTGGCGTCCCGTGGCCTCGGTGAGGCGCTTGGCGGCCTTGCCCGTGGGCGCGGCCAGGGCGATTTCCGCGATGGCGCCGGAAACCAGGCCCAGGATGAAGCGGATGATGGTGGTCTTGCCCGTGCCCGGGCCGCCGGTGAGGATGAGCACCTTGTGCCGGGCGGTGGCCTGGATGGCAGTGCGCTGCTCCTCCGCGAGGGTGATGCCGGTGTGCCGCTCCATCGCGGAGAGGGTCTCCGGCAGGTCCTGCAGCGGCGTGAGCGGGTCGCTGTCCAGGATGCGCTGCAGCCGCGCGACGATCTCCTCCTCCAGCTTGAACCAGCGCGGGCGGAAGACCAGCGCGCCGCCGGGCTGCCCGGACCGCCGGCCGCCGTCCTGCTCCTCCGGCAGGAGCCCGGGCGTCAGGCCGCGCAGCAGACCGTCGGCCAGCAGGCGCCGGATGCCCTCCTCCACGGCGTCGGGCTCCAGCTCCAGCAGCTCGGTTGCGCGGCGCTGCAGGAGCGGGAGCGGATAGCCGGTGTGCCCGTCGGCGAGCATCTCGTCCATCACGTGCAGCACGCCGGCGTCCACGCGGTGGGGCGAGTCGCGGGCGACGCCGAGCTGGACGGCGATCGCGTCCGCGGTGCGGAAGCCGATGCCCCGGATCTCCAGGGCGAGGCGGTAGGGATTGTCCTTGATCGCCTCGACACTGGCGATCCCGTAGGCGGAGAAGATGCGGTCGGCGTAGGCGGCGGAGACGCCGAGCGAGTGCAGGAACACGATCACGTCCCGCACGGCGCGATGGCTGGCCCAGGCCGCCTTCACCTCGGCGAGCGCCTTCTTCGGGAAGCGCGGCACTTCCAGCAGCAATTCGGGCTGGCGGTCGAGGATCTCGAAGGTGCGCTCCTTGAAGATGGCGACGATGCGCTTGGCGATCTGCTCGCCCACGCCGGGCAGGGTGCCGGCCAGGTAGCGCTGGATGCCCTCGAACGTGGTGGGCTCCAGCACGAGGTGGCTCGCGACCAGGAATTGCCGGCCGAAGCGCGGGTGCTGCTCCCAGCCGCCCCACAGCTTCAGGCTCTCGCCCTCGCGCGCGCCGAAGAGGATGCCGCGGATCGTGACG
>JBGOTW010000114.1:0-11934 GCA_041476685.1 bacterium
CGCCGCAGCGCCCAGGCGAAGCGCCAGCGGTGGTACAGGCGCGTGCCTTTCACCGCCGAGCGGCGCAGCTCCAGCGGCGGAGCGCCGCGGTTGCTTCCCGCCCGCGTCGTCACGCCGTACCGGTATCCCGCGCGCGCCGCTTCCTCCGCGACCTGCGGCGTGTAGGAGCCGAAGGGATAGGCGATGCTCAGCGGTGCGCTCCCGGCGATGAGGGCCAGCCCCTCCCGCGACCGCGCAAGCTGCCGCCGCAGGTCCGGCAGGGCCAGCCGGTCCGCATGCACGTGATCCAACAGGTGCGAGCCGAATTCGATCCCGCCCCGGGCCATCTCGCGCACCTGGAGTTCCGTCAGCACGTCGGCCGGCGTGCGGTCGGTGCTCTCGGGCCAGACCACTCCGCTCTTGCCGATATCTCCCACCACCGGATACACGACCGCGGGAATGCCCCGCTCGCGGAGCACCGGCCATGCATGCTCGTACACGTCCCGGTATCCGTCGTCAAAGGTCACCAGCACCCACGGGCCCGGTGCGGCGGCTTGCCCGCCTTGCGGCGAGCCTCCTTGCGGCGCGGCGCCTGCACGCGTGGTGCTCGGCGACGCGGCGCTTGCTATCGTGCCGCCTGTGAGCGACGCAAACGTGCAGAAGCGGACGCCCGCGTTGCGCAGCCGGTCCATCTGCCAGGCGAACTGCCGCGGCGTGACATAGAGTCCGCGCAGGGAAGCGCCGCGCGGCGGCTCGGCGACGTGATGGTACATGAGGATGATCAGGTCGGGCGGCAGCAAGGGTGTGGCTCCGGATCGCCGCGGGCGTGGGTCCAATCGGGTGCCGGGAATGCCGGCTCAGCTTTCCAGCAGCACGTGTTCCAGCTCGGAGACGGAGCGGTCCAGGGTGAAATTGCTCAACGCCCTGAGCCGCCCCGCCTTGCCCAGGTCCCGCACCCGCGCCGGCGCGGTCAGCAGGGCGGTCAGGGCGGCGGAGAGCGCCTCGACGTCCCCCTCGGGCGCCAGCAGCCCCGTCATCCCGTCCACGACGATTTCGCGCGCGGCCGGGAAGTCGAAGGAGACGGTGGCCAGCTCCATCAGCATCGCCTCCACCAGCACGAATCCGAAGCCCTCCCAGCGGGAGGCCAGCACCAGCACGTCCGCGTCCCGCAGCATGTCCGGCACCCGGCGCGTCGGCCCGGTGAACTCGACCGCCTCGCGCACCCCGAGGCTGTCCGCGAGCTCTTCCAGCGCCTGGCGCTCGCTTCCGTCCCCGACGATGCGCAGCCGGGCGTGCGGCACATGCCGGCGCAGCTGCGCGAAGGCCGCGATGCCGAGATCCACGCCCTTCTCCCACTCCAGCCGGCCCACCATCACGATCCGCCCGGTCGGGGTGCGCGCGGCCGGCGGCACGAAGGCGGCGGGATCCACGCCGTTGTATATCACCCGCGGCCGGAGCGGCTCGATCAGGCCGGGAAACCCGCTCTCCATCGCGGCCAGGGTCGCCTGCGAATTGGTGATGAGCCGGGTCACCGCGTGCCTGAGCAACCAGCGGTTGATCCGCCCCGCGGAGAGCGGATGGGGGATGCCGCGCCGCAGGATCACCCGCGGCACGCCGCCCAGGTGCGCCAGGACCCCCGCCGTCTTCAGCTCGTGGGAGCCGTTGAGGATCACCGCCCCCGGCTGCCGGCGCGCCAGTCCCCGGCTCAGCCGCGCCAGCTTGAGCGGATTCAGCAGGCTGCCGGCGCGCAGCGCCAGGGGCCAGCAGGCCAGCCCCGCCGCGGCGGCCTGGGCGGCGAGGGGGGAGCGCGGCCACGCCAGCAGCTCCACCGGCCAGCCGCGTCCGGCGAGCGCCTGGGACATGGCGAAATGCCACTGCTCCCCGCCGCCCCAGGTGCGCGACAGGTTGACGAATAGCACCGGATAGCGGGGCGGCGGCGCTGCCTGCACCGCTGACTGCGGCGCTGCCCGCACGGCTGCCTTCACCGTGGGCGGCTGGACATTCCGGACGGCGGGCTCGCTCAAGGCATCCGCTCCGCGCAGGCTGGCCCGGGTTCGAGAGTTGACGGGATGGAACCCGGACGGGTATCCGGTAATGGGTCAATTTGATGAAGGTGCCTTGAACTGCAACAACAGACTCCTCGCATGCGCTCGGAGTGACAAGAATTGTCATTTCGAGTCCAGCGAGAAATCTGCTTGTGTCTCCGAACTGGCCCACTACCGGGTATCCATCCTCCTGGATTTCCCACGATCGTTGAGTCTACGCTCGGATCGCTCCGGCTGCACTATGCCCGTCACTCCGTCCGCCACCCCGTCTGCTACCCCTAGTGCCGCCGCCCCCAGGTCCGCCAACCAGGGTCACGCTGCTGCGCCGTCCATCGTCCGCCACAAGCCCGCGCGCGTGCTGGCCCTGGTGCTGCTGATCGCCGGGGTATCGTCTCTGGTGGGACTGGGCGCGGCGCCCCTGCTGGACTGGGACGAGAACATGCAGTCCGAGGTGGCGCGCCAGGTGCTGCTGAGCGGAGACCTGCTTCAGCTCACGCTCAACGGTCAGCCGTTCACCGAGAAGCCTCCGCTGTTCTTCCTGGAAATGGCGGGCTTTTTCAAGCTCCTCGGCGTGAGCGAGACCACCGCCCGGATGACGTCGGCGCTCAACGGACTGCTGTTCCTGGCGGCCTTGTTCTGGATCGCCCGCCATGTGCTGGATACGGACCTGGCGGCGCTGTGGACCCTGCTCTATGCATCGTCCTTCCTGCCGCTGCTCCTCTCCCGCGCCGCAGTCGTCGAGCACACGTTCAACGCGCTCATGGCGCTCGGTGCCCTGTCTCTCGTCGCGTATGACGAGACCTACGCCCGCTGGCGGGAGGCCGCGCTAAGGGCGGCCGGCCCGCGCCCGTCTCCCTGGCGGCACTGGGCCTGGCTCGGCGCCGCGGCGGCGGCCCTCGGGCTGGCGGTGCTGGCCAAGGGGCCCTCGGGCGGCGCCGTCCCCCTCGTGGCGTTCGCCGGATACAAGCTCGTGCGGCGGGGCGCGCCGCTGCGCGTGGGACACTGGCTCGCCTGCGGCGTGCTGTCCCTGGCCGTCGCCCTGTCGTGGTACGCCGCCAACTACCTCGTGCACGGGGGAGCCTTCATCCGGGAATTCGCCCGCTTCATGGGGCTGCTGTTCGCGCGGCCCCTGGAGGGACATTCGGGCCCGCTCTACTACCATTGGGCCGCCGCCCTGGTGGGCTTGTTCCCGTGGACTCCCCTGCTGCTGCTCTATGCGCTGCCCGCGGTGCGCCGCAGCATCGGGCAGGACCCCCGCAGCCGCGCGCTGGCGGGCATGGGCCTGGTCTGGGCCGGATTCATCCTGGTGGTGTTCTCGCTGGTGAAGACCAAATTGCCCCACTACTCCTCGGGCATGTACGTCCCCTTGACGCTGCTCGCGGCCCTGGCGCTCCTGCATGTCGTTCGGCTCCGCGCGCGACCGCCCGGCTGGGTCTGCGCGCTCATGGCGGCCTACGGCCTGGGCGTGGCGGCGCTGTTCGGCCTCGCGCCGTATCGCATGGCGGAGTTGGCTCAGGCGGCGGGAGCGGCCTTGCAGCCGGCGCCGGAGGTTCCTCCGCTGGCCGCGGTGCCGGGCGTGGTGCTGGGGACGGGGATCTGCCTGGGGGCGCTGCTGCTCGCCCGCGGGCGCGCGCTGCTGGGCGTGAGCCTGACCGCCGCGACGATGGGCGCCTTCATCATCGGGGCCTGGCGGGTGCACCTGCCCCTCGTCGCCGCGTACAACCAGGGGCCGCTGCTGGCGCTGGTGGAGGAGGCCTACGGCGCGGGCGGGGATCTCGCGCTGTACGACAACGTGTCCTACGCCGCGCTTTTCTACGGACGCCGCGACATCGACATGGTGGGCACGTACAAGTTCGCGGGGGATGCGGCGCGACTCGATACGCCGGGCGAGCGGCCCTTGTACGTGATCGCGCCCAAGGAGAGCGTGGAGCGTCTCCGCGCCGAGCATCCGCGCCTGACACCCGTGCGGGAGCTGGGCTCGCTGTCCCTGTTCCGCCTGCCGGCAAAGGGTCCAGCGGCCGGCGTCCGCTAGGGAAATGCAATGGCTAGTTCGAGAGGGATTGCGAGAGGCTTTGCCTCTCGCGCTCTCCAGCAGGGAGCGGTCGCTCCCTGCACCCTGTCGCGCGCTGAAGTCGCGCCGCGTCAGCCCGCCGCGCGCGTGCGCACGGGGGCCGCGGCGGCCTGGGTCAGCTTCACCTGATGCAGCCAGTGGAACGGATCCGGCCGGCGTCCGTACTGGATTCCGGTCACCTCGTCATACAGCTTGAGCGCCAGGGGGCCGGTCTTCCCGTCGGAGATGGTGATGGACCGGCCTTTGTAGTCCAGCACGCCGACCGGCGAAATGACCGCCGCGGTCCCGGCGCCGAAGACCTCCTCCAGGGTGCCTTTCGCGTGGGACTCCATCACCTCGTCGATGGAGATGCGCCTCTCCTCCACGGGGACGTTCCAGCTCTTCAGCAATTCCAGCACCGAGTCGCGGGTGACGCCGGCGAGGATCGTCCCGCCCAGGGGCGGCGTGACGACCCGGCCGGCGATCTTGAACAGGATGTTCATCGAGCCGACTTCCTCGACGTACTTGCGCTCGGCCGCGTCGAGCCAGAGCACCTGCGTGAAGCCGCGCTTCTGGGCCTCCTTCTCGGCGAGCAGGCTCGCCGCGTAGTTCGCCGCCGTCTTCGCCGATCCCAGGCCGCCCGGCCCCGCGCGCGAATAGCGCTCCTCGACGACGATCTTCACCGGATTGAATCCCTCCGGATAGTAGGCGCCGACGGGACCGGTGATGACGAAGTAGAGGAAGCTGCCGGAGGACTTGAGCCCGATGTACGGCTCGGTCGCGAGCATCGTTGGGCGGACGTACAGGGAGGTGCCGGGGCTGTGGGGCACCCACTCGTGATCGATGCGTAAGAGGGCCTCGATGCCTTCCATCCATGCGTCCTGCGGAAGGGCGGGCATGTCGAGCCGGGCCGCCGAGCGGTTGAACCGTTCCCAGTTCTTCATGGGGCGGAACAGGTTCAGGTGCGGCTGACCCGTGCGATAGGCCTTCAGGCCCTCGAAGATCATCTGGCCGTAGTGCAGGCACAGCGTCGCGGGCGACAGGCTGAGCGGCTGAAACTTGCCTACCGTGGGTTCGTGCCAGCCTTCGCCGGAGCTCCACTGCATCGAGAACATGTGGTCGCTGTACACCTTGCCGAATCCCAGCTTGCTCTCGTCCTGGGGTTTCGGACGCCGCTCGGCGGCGGCGCTGGGGTGGGTCTTGATGTCCATGGCGAGTCCCTGACAGAACCGGCTTCCCCGCAGGGAATCCCGGAAATTGACGCCGCCTCGAATCTTCCCGGCGGCAGCGCTGCGGCAGCGCGGCTACATGGCGGCCTTGCGGCGACAGCGCGCGGAATCACTGCGGCATCGAGCAGCAGCAGCATCGTACGACCGGAGCGGGCGGCTCCACAAGCGGCCGAAATAGAGCCGGGCGACGGGCGTTGGCCCCGTCCGGCATCGATCTGCGGCGCTGCGGAGCGGGAACACCCCTCGACGCTTTCCGGGCGACACGAATGAATTTCGCCCTGCCCGCTCGAAAAGCGCGTCGAGAGCCGATCCGGGAGGAATTTCCTGGGTAAGGAATCCGGCCCGTAATGTCAAGGTTCGCGTGTTGCCTGCGCGGCGCGGACGCCGGCCGTTCCGCCATTCTCCGCGGCGGCCGGCGCGCGCG
This sequence comes from bacterium, assembly GCA_041476685.1. Taxonomy (GTDB): domain Bacteria; phylum SAR324; class SAR324; order SAR324; family JACQKK01; genus JBGPEV01. Next base: position 5,728 of record JBGOTW010000114.1, read on the forward strand.
GCGCGCCTTCGGGACTCGTCCCTGCGGATTCGGGCGCGGGTGGGACTCGGCCGGGAATTGCGCTATGCTTCGCGGGCTTTGCGCGCCCGCAGGGCCGGCTCTCCAGGGCCGCGCGACCCTAAGCCGCTGGGGAGAGCCGCCGGCGAGAGAGGAATCCGTGGCCAGAATCGATTTGCCGCGACTGGGATACGCCACCTCCGAAGCGACGGTGCTCCGCTGGCTGAAGGCGGTGGGGGAGTCCGTGGCGCTGCGCGAGGCGCTCGTGGAGCTGGCTTCGGAGAAGGCCATTCAGGTCTTCGGGGCGCCCCAGGCGGGAACCGTGCTGGCGATCTACGCGCCCGCGGGAGCCATCATCGAGACCGGCGAGCCCCTGGCCTGGATCGGCGCTCCCGGCGAGCACGCGCCGCACCTGACCCCGCGCCTGGTCGGCTGGGAGCCGGGCATCGCGCCCCTCCCGCCCGGCAGCGAGCTGGCCGTGCGCGCGGCGGCGGATTCGCCCCATCCCACCCACGCCCCCGCGCGCTCTGTCCCCAAGGGAGAGCGCGACCTGCTGCGCGGCCAGCTCCGCCACATGACGGCGCAAAGGATGGACGCGAGCTGGCGCGCGCCCAAGGTGGACCTGTTCGCGGAGGTGGATTTCACCCGGGTTCACGCGCACCGGCTCGCCCTGAAGAAACAGGGCGAGGACCCCCCGTCGTACAACGTGTACATCGCGCACGCGGTCGTGCGCGCCTTCCAGGCCCTCCCGCACCTGAACATCCAGTGGCGGGACGGCCAACTGCGCCCGCTCGACGGTATCCATGTCGGGATCGCCGTCGCGCTCGGCGACAACCTGGTGACGGTGTCCTTGAAGAACCTGGCCGGCCTGGGCCTCGCCGAAATCCAGCGCCGGCTCAAGGGCCTCATCAAGAAAGCCCTGAACGTGAGCCTCAGCCACGAGGAGCTGTTCGGGAGCAGCCTGACGATCACCAACCTGGGGGAGTGGGACGTCCGGTCCTTCGCGGCCCTGCTCAATCCGCCCGAGATCTTCATCCTGGCGATCGGAAAGCTCGAGGAGCGGCCCGCGGTGCGGGAAGGCCAGGTGGTGCCGCGGCTCCAGTGCACGTTCTGCCTGAGCTTCGACCACCGCGGCGTGGACGGAGCGCCGGCCTCGCGCCTGCTGCAGCGGATCAAGCACAATCTGGAACGGTTCGAGGACAGCCCGTAGCGCTTCCGCCGGACAAGATGCCGCGCGGGTGCCGTTCGGCGCAAGATCCGGGCGGGGAGTCCTTCTCCACGCCAGTAGTTCGGCGTTGGAGAAGGTGCCCGAAGGGCGGATGAGGCCCGCCGCAGGCGGGAGCGCACGGCCGAATCGACACGACCGAGGACTTTGCGGTTGCCCAGCCACTGCAAGGTGATCGGAAGGGGAGAGCCTACGCGCAGGGACCTGCCGCGCGCGCTACTCTTCCGCCGCGAAGGATTCCTCCCCGCCCAGGGCGTCTTCGGGCGAACGGCCCAGCATCTTCTCCTGCTGTTCCTGGTACTCGAGGCTGAACCTGGCCAGCGGCATGATGACCAGGCGCTTGGGGTTGATGGGCTCTTCGGTGCCTTCGCAGAATCCGTACGTGCCCTCCTGCAGCCGCGCAAACGCCTCCTGGACTTGCTGCAGGCGGCGCAGATGCCGCTGATGCATGATCAGGTCGAATTCCCGGTCCCGTTCGGTGACGGCCTGATCGAGGTCGTCGCCGACGTCCGAGACCTCCTTCTGCTGCTCCAGGTCGTTGGTGACGTGCTGGCGCACGACGCCTTGGCTCTCGAGCCGCATCTCGTCCAGCCTCGCGACGATCTTCGCCATCGTGGCGTCGTCAATGTGGAACATCTTCTTGCGCGCCTCGCGCGGGATCGTCAGTACGCTCGGGCCCTTCTCGTCGTCGGGCGTGGGGGACAGCTTGAAGACCGTGGCATTGGCGGGCCCCACGACCAGGAAGGGAGGCCGCGCGGCACCGCCGCGCTCCGCGGCCTGCTCCATGCGGCCGCCGACCTTGCGCAGGGGCGCGGACCCGCCCTTGCGCGCGGCCTTGGCGGACTTCGCCTCCTTGCCCTTTTGCCCGGCTTTCGCCGCGGTCGTGCGCGCGGAACTCCGCGCCGCGGGACGGGCCTTTGCCGCCCGGATCGCCGGGCGCTTCTTCTTGGCCGCGCCGCGCGGCTTGGGCGATTTGGACGCCCGGGCGGGGCGTCCCTTGCGCTGCTCCCGTTTTTCCTTCTTCGCCTTCTTGTCCTTCTTCTTGGCCATGACTGCGACCCTCCGTGTATCGGCGTCCCGTGAACCTGCTGGCCCCCAATGACTCAGTCGCTCCACGTTCTGGATGCGGACGTGCCGGTCGGCGGGAGTGCTGCGTGCCACGCGAATCCTGCGCGCGCCGGATCGAATTCGACGCGCTCGATTTCATCCATGCCCCCAGCATGGAACGGCTGCGGACCCTGAAGTATTCCCCTTGGGGGACGCGCAGGCGCTTGGTGATAGTCCAAAGCGCTCCCGGACGCAACCCCGCCCTGCGCCGGCACCGGAGCCCGGGCTGGTGGCGCGCCTGGAGCGGCCCGAGCGAGCGCGCCGGCAGGCCCATGTGCGGCGCCACGGCCGGATCGTGCAGCGGGACGTACGGAAGAAGAGAGGCGGGACCGGAGAGGGCGGCCGCTACGCTGCGGCACCCTCCGGCAGCCGGGGGCCGCGACGCTGCGGCACCCCCGGCAGCCGGCCGAGGCTTCAGCCCAGCAGGTACAAGCTGTGGGCAAAGAAGGGAGCAAAGACCAGGCTGATGATCGCCTGGAGCTTGATGAGGATGTTCAAGGACGGGCCGGAAGTGTCCTTGAAGGGGTCGCCCACCGTATCGCCGACGACCGCCGCCTTGTGGGTCGGGGAGCCCTTGCCGCCCAGCTTCCCGGTCTCGATCCATTTCTTCGCGTTATCCCAGCCGCCGCCCGCGTTCACCGACGAGATGGCCAACACCACCCCGGCGGCCATGCTCCCGGCCAGCAGGCCCGCGAGCGCCTCCGCCCCGAACAGGCCGCCCACGATGATGGGGGTCAGGATCACCTGGGCGCCGGGCAGGATCATCTCCCGCAGCGAGGCGCGGGTGGAGATGTCCACGCATGCCCGGTAGTCCGGCTTGCCCGGCACGATGCCCTCGTTGATCACGGGCTTGATGAGCTCGTCGGGAAGCGGGCCCGAAATGCGGGCCAGCACCTCTTTCACCGCCTGCAGCAGCTTCTCGTCGTTGGGGTACGGCTTGCCGACGAGGGTCTGCAGCCTGCCCAGGCGCTCCCGCGTGACGCCGGCTTCCTTGAGCTTGACCAGCGAAGCCGCGGTGAGTTGGCGCGTGTCGCGCAGGCCGGGAATCGTGGCGAACTGCCGGCGCACCTCCTTGATCATGGCCAGGGCGGCCTTGCCGACGGACTTCAGCGTCATGGCCGTGAAGATGAACGGCAGCATGGCCCCCACGAACAGGAACGCCATCACCGCCGGCTTGAGCAGGTCCAGGCTCTGGACGTTCGAGCGCACGAGGAACGCGGAGAACAGCGCCAGGCCGGTCAGCGCGGCCGATCCGATCGCGAAGCCCTTGCCCATCGCCGCGGTGGTGTTGCCGGCGCTGTCGAGGATATCGGTGCGCTTGCGGACGTTCTCGCCCAATCCGGCCATCTCCGCGATGCCGCCGGCATTGTCCGCGACGGGCCCGAAGCCGTCGATGGTGAGAGAGACGGCGACGGTGCCCAGCATGCCCAGGGACGCGATCGCGATGCCGTACATCCCGGCGAAGTAATAGCCGATGAAGATCGTCGCCGCGATCAGGATGATGGGCAGGACGCTGCTGCGGTAGCCGAGCGCGAGGCCGTAGATGACGTTGGTGGCCGGCCCGGTTTCCGCGGCGCGGGCGACGTCCTGCACCGGCCGGTGGCGATGGGAGGTGTAGGCCTCCGTAATGATTCCGATCAGCAGGCCGGCGACCAGGCCCGCCAGGAAGCACAGGTACACGCCCAGCGCCGTGTGCTGCACGCCGTAGAACGAGAAGGTCGCGGGCAGGACGCGCAGCGTGACGTACCAGATCACGATCGCCATCAGCAGGCTCGAAACGATCAGCCCGCGCTTGAGCGCGGGTTCCACGCCCCGGTCGCTGCCCGTGCGGGAGAAGAACGTCGCGATCAGGGCGATGGGCACTCCCACCGCCGTGATCAGCAGGGGATAGAGCAGCGCCTGGGTGTCGGTCGCGAACGCCACCGCCCCGATCACGAGCGCGGCGCAGGTGCTCTCGGACACCGACCCGAACAGGTCCGCGCCCATGCCGGCGATGTCGCCCACGTTGTCGCCCACGTTGTCGGCGATGACCGCGGGGTTGCGCGGGTCGTCCTCGGGGATGTTCTCCTCCACCTTGCCCACCAGGTCCGCGCCGACGTCCGCGGCCTTGGTGTAGATGCCTCCGCCCACCCGGGCGAACAGGGCGATCGAGGAGCCGCCCAGGCCGAATCCGGCGAGCGCCTCCATGATGTGCAGGGGCGATTCGGTGCCCATGATCCCGGTCAGGATCAGGTACATCAGGGCCAGCCCGAGCAGCACCAGGCCGACGAGCGCGAAGCCCATCACCGCGCCGGAGTTGAACGCCACGCGGAACGCGCTGCTGACCGATTTCACGGCCGCGGCGGTCGTCCGCACGTTGCCGCGCGTGGCCGCGCGCATGCCGATATAGCCGGCCAGCACGGAGATGCCGGCCCCGACCAGGAAGCACAGCGCCGACTGCCAGTCCACGAGCAGCACGACGACGATGGCGAAGAGCACCATGAACACCGCCAGCACGCGGTATTCGCGGTTCAGGAACGCCATCGCGCCCTCGGCGATCGCCCCGGAGATTTCCTGCAGCTTGGACTTCTGCGCGTCGGTGAATTCCCCTGCACCCACCGGGATGCGGGCCACGAGCCAGTTGAACACCCAGGCGGTCGCCAGGGACAGCAGCCCCAGCACAATGACAACCCAAAGCACGGTCATGACTGGTCTTCTCCTCTGTCGTGGTCGTCGCGCGACGCTTGGCCAGACGCGGAAATCGGCGCGAAAACCGGCGCCGGGTCCGCGCGGCAAGGATTCGATTCCCCCCTTGACCGCGGCCCGCCGCGCATCCCCTCCCTCTCCGTAACTGAACGGCGGGGACCGAACGGCGTAGACACAGCGCCCGGAATTCCCCTATGAGTAGGGAACCCGAGGCGGAGGCGGATGATCGCAATGGGAACCTTAAGCCACAATCCGGCGAAAAGTACAACCGGCGCGGGGCGCTTCCGCACGGGGATGCGCAGCCTGGCGCGCGGCGGGGTCCGCTGCGGGGCACTGCTGGCGCTCGTGCTGCTCCTGGCCGGCGCCGCGGGCTGCTCCAGCGCGCGCAAGCGCGACTCGCCCTCGTCCATCTTCGGCAACCTGCGCTACCGGGACTCGCAGACCGAGGCGCGCTTTGCGAGCACCTACCGCACGGGCAGCCTGTACCAGGACTACCGCACGGTCCTGATCGTGGATGCGATCGCGATGGACCAGGAGTATCGGCGCGGCTACGTCGCGATGCTCGCCAAGAGGTTCATGCTCTCAGACGCGGACTCCGACGGCATGCGGCGCGCCGAGGAGCTGGACTACGCCGGCACGATCTCCTTCCTGGTGTTCGTGTATGGCGGCAACAACCGCCCCATCCCCCTGGGCGAGCCGACCGCCCAATGGAAAGTGCTGCTGCAGGACGACGACGGTCAGACGCTGACCCCCCTCAGCATCGAGCGCCTGCGCCCGGAAAACCCGAACTATCAGTACCTGAGCCTGTACTTCTACGGCCTTGACCGCTGGTCCCAGGCGTTCAAGGTCTCGTTTCCCAAGCTGGACAAGGCGACGCTGCGCCAGCCGCTCGGCTCGCATCCCGTCGAGCTCATCGTGACGGGCCTCGCGGGCACCGTGCACCTGGGCTGGCAGGATCCGCGCGGCTTCTATCAGGCGCCGGCTGCACAGGCGGCGGCGGTGCAGGCGGAATCCAAGCCGCAAGCCGGGAAATAGGCCCGGAAGGGAACCGCAAGAGGAACAGGGCCAGCAAGGCCCGCAGGAACGGGCCCCACGAAAACAGGGCGGGGACCCACCGTGTGCCGCGGCTCGCCCGGCCGCCCCGCCCCCGGACGTACGGCGGGCTTGTGCGACCGGCCCCCGATGTGGGAGCG
>JBGOTW010000115.1:0-11867 GCA_041476685.1 bacterium
CGCCTATCGTGTCAGGGGCAATCGCGGTTCTGCTGAGCGCCAATCCGGCCCTGACGTGGCGGGACGTGAAGTACATATTGGCCAAGACGGCGACGCAGGTGGATTCAGCCGTCGCCAAGGTTGCGACGGTAGAATGCGGCGGCACCGCGCTGACCCCCGCGTGGGTCACGGACAATGGCGCAGGGTTTCACTTTCACAACTGGTATGGATTCGGGCGAGTCAATCTCGATGCCGCCGTCGCAATGGCCACCTCGGCGTGGACGCCCAATGGCTTCGGCTCCGCAACCGCTCATGGCGCGCTGACCGACACGGGATGGTATCCACCGACAGGTCCCAGCCCCGTCAATCTCGCGATCCCGGACTGCAATGCCAGCGGAGCGACGACCGCTGCCGCATTGACTCCGCCGCCGGCCGTGACATTCATCGAAGCGGTCGAAGTCAATGTGTGCATCCGACACCCCAATGTCGGGGAGCTGCAGTTCGAACTGACGCTCGTCGGACATGGGACGAGCGTGATCTTGCCCGGCCGCAATGGGTTCAATACGGTCAACGTCCCGACAACCGCTTGCCAAACGCTCGCGACCAATGCCTTCTACGGGTTGCCCAGCTCAACCGGATTCCAGCTGGCGGCGAAGGACACTGTAGCCGGCAATGTGGGATCTCTGGATAGCTGGCAAGTGCGAGTGTACGGACATTAGGTTGCCTAATCGGTGGCGGGGGTCCTTCGCAGCGATGCGCTGACAAATCCGTGCCCGGACAAGCGGCGCCCGATCGTCCGCTGCGGGATGTCGCCAAATGGGGGGCGTGTTGCCGAGTTCACGGCATTCCGGCCGATCATGCGTCGGGGAGTGCTCGCTGCGTGTCAGCGAAACACGATGCCGAGCCCGAATCGGCTGATGCGGCGGTTGTAGTCGATCAGCGTCTCTCCATAGCCTGAGAACAGCTCGATCCGGAACGCCACGCCGGATCCCAGGAAGCCGATAGGCACGTCCCAATCGAGTCGCACGGTCTCGCTGCCATCCCGATATCCGCGCCGAAAGAGGACCTCCCAGCGATCACCTAGGGAATGGGTCCACCAGGCATTCAGCTCGGCGACGCCCAGGTAGTCCTGGATGTCGGGATTATCGTCTCCGCTCGTGTCGGCCGGGCTGGCCTTGCGCGGCTCCGGAATGCGCCACCATAACTTGAAAGTGACGCCCTCCGCTCGCAGCGAACCCCAGCCCGGCTGCGCGTAGATGCGGTTCCAGCTCCGGGAAAACGGATCGGACTGGCCATTCGACTCGTGCTCAAGCCCCACGCGAAAGAGGCTCGGCCGCGATGCGTCGGACTCGCCATGAAGCTCGAGGAACAGCTCGGGATTGTAGTCGGTCGCGCGAAACGGCCGGGAGTTCGTCTGGTCGTACACCTGCCACAGGGAGCGTTGCGTATAAGCCATGTACACGTGCAGCGGCGCGCAGCGAAACAGCTCCTTGCGCACGCTGATCTGGAACTTCGCCTCGTCTGCCATGCGATCCGCGGAGCGTACCCCATCATGGGTCCAAGGCAGCAGGTAGTTGTCCTTGTAGGGCTCAAGGGGATCCAGCGGTTTTCCCGGCCCGGCGAGGCACGCATTGGGTACGGTGTCAGGCGGCGGGAACGTGCCGTTATCCGGTATCGGGGCCTCGGACCGGGCCAATTGCGCGGAGCACATGAACGCCGCAAGTGCGGCGGCAGAAACGACTGCCGCCGCAGATGAACGCCCTCTAGCGGGGCCCACGAGCCGGCTGGTGGGGCTGCGCGGGAGCCCGTCACGCGGCGTCATGAAAGATGATCCCAAGGGTGTAGCGCTGTCCATGTGCGATCGTGCTTACCCCATGACGCATGCGCACACGCGCGAAGCCGCGCTTGCTCGGCACGGGACGGTCAGCGGAGGCAAAGAGGACCAGCTCCCCCTGCTTCGGGACGAGGGTCGTGCCGCGGGACTGCTGGCGCGCGCGCTGCTCCACGAGCAGGAATTCTCCACCGCGGTAGTCCACCTCCGGCCGGCTCAGGAAGCAGGTCACTTGCAGGGGGAATGCCACCGTTCCGTAAAGATCCTGATGCAGGCAGTTGTAGCCGCCTGCCCCATACCGCAGCAGCAGAGGCGTGGGACGGCGCTGATCCGCCGCGTGGCAGCGCGCGAGAAACGCGGCGAGCGTAGGAGGAAACGCGTCGGAAGCGGTGCCCCACCGGCCCAGGCGCTGCGCCCAGTCCGTCGCCAGCGGCGCGACCCGCTCATAGAGGGCTTCCCGCAGCTTGGCAACGAGAGGGGGCAAAGGCCGCGCAAAATATGCGTAGTCCCCGACGCCGAAGCGGAAGCGCTCCATCACGATGCGCTTGCGGAAGCAGGCATCGTCGCTGTAGAGGGCGATCATATCGGCGCACTCGCCGGGCGTGAGCAGCGGCCCGGTAAGCGCATATCCCTCCGCGTCCAGACGGGATAGCAAGCCGCGCCAATCCAGGGCGTCGAGACGAAGGCGTAGATCGTCGGGAGGCGCAGCTCCAATTCGTGTTCGGGCATTCATGCCTGCAGCCGAACACAGCGGGCGGAGCCGGGCAACCCGGAAAATTGCGGATGCAGGGGCTGAACGAAACGACGCTGTACGCGCATGCCGATGGGGAGACTCGAACTCCCACGGGGTTGCCCCCACTACCCCCTCAAAGTAGCGTGTCTGCCAATTCCACCACATCGGCGAGGGCCAACCAGCTATACCGGGCTTGCGCGCCGATGACAACGGCGGGCAGTCGACGGGCCGCGGATCGCTGCTGCATGCGGAGCGATCCGTGATTTTGTTCGTCTCGCGTTGATTCCGCCAGCCGAGTGATGCAATCTGAGCCGCGGGCAGTCCGCGGACCCTGCCGGGTGCGCGATCAACCGCACAATCCTCTTTGCCGTGTCGGAGCCAATGACGAGACCGCAGCGCAGCCTTCGCCTGATCTATGGCCGCCTAGGGGAGCCTGTAAACGGCTGGGTGCTGGTCCGCTGCGAGGCCCTGGATCTGGTCAGCCAGGGCCGCACCGAGGCGGATGCGTGCGCCACACTGCGCGAGGAGGCAGCGCTGGTCATGAGTCATGCGCGGGAGCAGGGCACGCTGGTCGCGCTGCTGGGCCGGCTCGGGGCCGGGCCAACAGGCGAAGAGGCAGCCAGCTTCGAACTCGACCTGACCCAGCTTCCATAAGGCGCCGTCTCCGATGAGCATCTTGGCGCCCGTCGAAGCGCGCATCTTCATCCGCATTCTGGAACGCGCGGGATTCCGCCCGTATAAGCAGGGCCAGCGTGCGCTCTGCTTGGCACGGAAAGGCCAGCCCGCGCCCGTCACCGTGCCGCTGGCTGCGGAGCTCCAAGAGGAGGTCGTACGCCAGAAGTTGCGCGCGGCCGGCCTGACGCCCACGGAATACATGGCGTACTACTATCTCCTGCGTGAGGAAGATTCCTCGCTCGGTCGCTGATCGCTCGGCCCGGAACGGACAAGGCAACGGACCAAACTGCGACCTGCCGGTGCGGGAAGACCGGGCCTCGGTGCGGGGAGGCTACTGCGCGTGCAACGAATTCAGCGTCGCATGGACCTCCATCCACCCGAGCTTGTCCGGCGCATCCGCCAGGATCGAGAGCTGTGTACCGACATTGTCTTTCAGCTGGGCGCAGAACAAGCGCTGGTACGAGCCCGGCGCGCTCAGGTTGACCTCGTATAGCTCCTGACCGCCGTCATTCGTGCGAAAGCCTGTGTCGCCGATCTCGTATCCGGAGTCGCGAGCGAGCACGGCGGCGCTGAAGCGGCACGGGGTATCCGGTCGCCCGGATATGTGGCTCAGAGCGATGGCGACGCTATACGCGGGGCTTACCAGCGCGCCCTGGGTCGCCGCGGTCGGCGCAATCGGCGAAAAGAATGTCGCATCGTAGGCCAGGCTGCCGATCACGGTTCCGTTGGGCCTGGTCAGCTCCGAAGTCGTCAGCGTGCCCACGGCGGGTCCGCCCGACCCGGCTCCGATTGCGCCCGACAATTTTTCCTTCGGCTTGTCGCTGCCGCACGCAGACAACGCCCCGACCATGAGGATCAGGACAGCGGCGCCAATCCGGAGCTGGAGGACGGCCATGGCGGTCAAAAGGGTTGGTTGATCGTAAGGGCAGTCTGACTGCCTTCGTCGCTCAATGCGACATCGAAGCGCACTACGATGGATTGCAGGATCAAGCGCACTCCTCCGCCGAAATCGCTGTGCATGCTGGTAAACAGGGAATTGTCCTTCGACGGCGAAACTTGACCCTGTTCGTAAAATGTTGCGAGCTGAAATCCCGAGATAATGCCGTGGGCGAGACCGGGAATGTCCAGCCTGCGGTTCAGGGGAATCGTATAGCGGGCTTCGACTGCGCCCATGATTCCATAGCGGTCGCTCCAGCGATTGCCGGGGTATCCCCGCATCTGAAGGCCGCCTCCGGGAACGATTGCGCCATCGCTATCTCCGATCGCCTGGAAGAACTGAAGGTCGGCCGCCAAATCCCAGCGCTCGAGCACGGGAAGATAGCCGCTCATTTCGAATTGCTCCGAGGTGATGTTCGCGCGACGCGATGCCAGCAGGTTACGTGCATTTCCGCTGTTGGTGCCGAAGAAGGAGGAGTTGGGGGGCGTCAGGCTCGTCTGGTAGGAAAAGCGCGCGCCCTTCACCGGATTGACGACGTCGTCGGTGAAATCCAGCGCGATTGATCCGTTGGAAGTGTGGTTCCGGGACGTAATCTCGTTCCCGTTTTCATCCACGTTGAACCCGTTCACGAAGCCCAGTGTGTAGGCCACGGTGATGCGCCGCTCCCACAGCCTGAGGGTCGGCCGGACGAGTTGGAAGAGGAATTCCTGGGTGATCGGATAGGTGAAGTTTGGCGAATCCCGTCCGGGCACGCGCCCCTGGAGGTTGCCGAGCTTGATGTCGGCGTATTGAAAATCGAACGTCAGCGTGCGCTTCCAGATGGGAATTTCCTGAAAGGCGATCGCCTGCAAATGAATATCCGAGCCGCTGATGGATTCGGCCCCCCCGGCGCCGACATTCATGCCGGTGTCCAAGAGATTGCTCCCTGAGGCGATGACACCCACAAATACGCCGAACCCCGGCAGCGAGGCGACCGCCGGGATCACGAGATACTCGTTGGGGGGCCGCGCGTCATAGTCGCGTATCCTGTCCGGAACGAGATCGGCGCGCGCCAATGCCGGCAGGAACAGCGCCAGCACGACGGAGGCCAGCGCACCTTTCCAGAATCGTCGTCTGCGATGGTGATTGTGTATCCGGATGGTGCGCGGACAAGAAAGGGTCTGAGCGAGAGCAGCAGGAAGCATGCCCCAATGATCCGGAGGGATTGAAGGCACTGCGTTACTCCGGATTGGCATTATCCCCGACCGGCCTTGTACGCTACGCCCGCCAGATCAGAAAATCACCCCGTTGTCTGACGGATAATCTGACTCATCATTCAATCGCCGCGCACCACCGGTTGGTTACGCTCGCGCGAGATGCCGGACCACCGTCCCGTGCGGTATGCTCGGCTCGATGATCAAAGAAGGGGTGGATGCACGTGCGTCCTGCCAGAGGTTCTCGATGCCCCAATCTCCGGACAATCCCGTACCGGCCGTGCCCACGATGGGCGGTTCCGCCAAACCCGCCGAACCCGCTGCCGCCGGCGCATCCGCCCAGTATCGCCCCTCGGGCGCCGGAAGGAACCCCACGCCGCCGGCCTGGCGCAAGGACGTAATTCTCAAGAACGGGACGTCACTACGCCTGCGTCCCATCACATCCGATGACGGCGAGCGCCTCCGGCATTTGCACGGTAGTCTGTCCAACCGCAGCGTATATACGCGGTTCATGATGTTGCTGCCGAAGCTCTCCCCGGATCAGGTCAAGCGCTTCACCCAGCTCGACTACGACAACGAGATGGCGATCGTCGGAATCGTCTCGGACGAAGGCGAACCCGGCGGCGAACGCTTGATCGCAGTCGGGCGCTACGTGCGCCTGCCGAAGCCAACGCGCGCGGAAGTGGCCTTTACCGTGGCCGACGCTTACCAGGGCTTGGGTATCTCCACGCACTTGCTGCAGGAGCTGCTGCCCTTCGCCCGCGCGGCAGACATCGAGGTGTTGGAAGCGGAGGTGCTGGCCGAGAACCAAGCCATGCTGAGCGTGTTCCGGAAGATGGGCTTCCAGCTCACGGCGTCCCTCAGCGAAGGCGTTGTGCACATCGAATTCCCGGTGGCACAAACCGATCTGAGCGAGGAGAAGCGCTGGGCGCGTGAGCATCAGGCGAATCGTGCCGCGATGGAGCGATTGCTTTGCCCGCGCGCGGTGGCCGTGATCGGCGCGAGCGACCATGCGGGCACGATCGGCTACACGCTTGTGCGCAACCTGCTCTCGCAGGAATTCGTGGGGCCGGTCTATCCGGTCAATCCGAAGCACAGGGTCGTCTGCTCGGTCCCCTGCTATGCCTCGCTCGAAGACATTCCGGAGCCGGTGGACCTGGCGATTGTGGCGGTACCCGCGCCCGAGGTGAAGAACGTCGTGCAGCAATGCGCGAAGAAAGGCGTCTACGGCCTGGTCGTCATCTCGGCTGGATTCGGAGAAACGGGGCCGACTGGGAAGGCGCTGGAAGATGGATTGCTCGACCTGGTGCGGCGGTATGGCATGCGCCTTGTCGGTCCGAATTGCCTGGGCCTGCTCAACACCGATTCCGCGGTCCGGCTGAACGCCACTTTCGCGCCTGTGTTTCCGCCGGCGGGCCGCGTCGCGCTCAGCTCTCAGAGCGGTGCCCTCGCCATCGCGGTCCTCAACCTCGCCCGCGAACTTCGCCTGGGCATCAGCCAGTTTGTCAGTGTGGGCAACAAGGCCGACGTGTCCAGCAATGACCTTCTGCACTACTGGGGTGACGATCCGGGGACCGATGTGATCCTGCTGTACATGGAAAGCTTCGGAAATCCAAAGAAGTTTAGCCGGATCGCGCGGCGAGTGAGTCGAAAGAAGCCCATCGTGGTGCTGAAGAGCGGTAGCAGCACCGCGGGGGCCCGCGCCGCAAGCTCCCACACCGGCGCCCTGTCTTCCAATGCCGTCGTGGCCAAGACGCTCATGGACCAGGCGGGCATCATCCAGACGGACAGCATGGAGCGGCTGTTTCATGCGGCGAAGGTAGTCGGCACGCAGCCACTTCCGGCGGGCGGCCGATTGGCTATTCTGACCAACGCCGGCGGACCGGCCATCCTCAGCGCGGATCGCGCCGAGGCGGAAGGGCTGACGGTGCCCACATTGTCCGACAAGTTGCAGGATCGCCTGCGCCGGCTCGTCGTGCCTACGGCCAGCGTGCACAATCCCGTGGACATGGTCGCCCAGGCCACGGTCGCCCAGTACGAGGCTTGCCTAAAGCTATTGCTCGAATCGCCGGAGGTGGACCAGGTCGCCGTGCTGTTCATTCCGCCCGTTGTCACCCGCGGGGAAGACGTGGCTCAGGCGATTCTGCGGGCGCGCGCTGCCGTGGTCGGCGGGAAGCCGGAGTCCAAGCTGGGCAAGCCGCTGGTGGCCTGCATGATGGGTGAGGTGGGCGGCGGGGAGGCCTTCGATCTGCTCGAATCCCAGGGTATCCCCACTTTCCGCTTTCCCGAGGATTCAGTCACGGCCCTGGCCCAGCTGACCCGGTACAGCGAGTGGCGGCGAGCACCGCGCGGAAATCGGGTCCGCTTCAAGGACTCGCGCCGGGACGATGCGCAAGCGATCCTGCGCCGTGCCACCGCGAATCTGCGACTTCCGCTCCACACACCGGCCCCAGGCGACGCGGCACATCGGGAAGAGCCGGGTGCTTGGCTCGCTCCGCTAGAGGCCTATGATGTGCTGCGCGCCTATGGCATTCCGGCGGCGGCCACGCGGCTGGCGCGCACGGCGGAGGAGGCGGTTGTCGAGGCGGAGGCGCTCGGATTTCCGATTGCGCTCAAGTTGAGCAGCCTGACGATCACGCACAAGTCGGACGTGCAAGGTGTTCAGCTTGGCCTGCGCAGCGGCGCGGAGGTCCGGGACGCATTCGGACGCATCGAGCGTGCGCTGTCCGTGCTCGGGCGGCGGAAGGAGATGGACGGTGTGATGTTGCAGCCCATGGCGCAGGGCGGGCTGGAAATGGTGCTTGGCATGAGCCACGACCCGCAGTTCGGACCGGTGCTGATGGTGGGCCTGGGCGGGATTTACCTCGAGCTGTTCCGCGATGTGCAGTTCGTCTTGCAGCCCGTGACCGACAGGGAGATCGTGCAGATGGTGGACAAGCTGCGCTCCAGGCGCATCCTCGACGGCTACCGGGGCGAGCCCGCCCGCGACGTGGACGCACTGCACGAGATGTTGGCGCGCCTGTCCCAGATGATCGAAGAAAATCCCCAGATCCGCGAAGTGGACTTCAATCCCGTGATGCTTTTCCCCAAGGGGCAGGGCGGACAAGTCGTGGACGTGCGCATCCGTGCCGCGCCCATTGACGCATTCCAGGAATACGTGATTGCGAGCCTGGAGGAGTAGTCGCGCTAGCCGATCTGCTCCACGATGTGCCGGGCGAAGGGGATGGAGCACGTGAAGCCCGGCGATACGGCGTTCAGGATGTGCAGCGAGCGGTCATCCTTCTCGAACAGGAAGTCCATGATCAGCTTGCGCGTGCGGATGTCGAGCAGTTGAGCGCGGATTCCCGCGCGACCCCAATGCTTGAAGTTATTCGGGGTCACGCCCTCCAGCAGGGACGTCGCCAGAGAGACCAGGTGCGAGCGGACGTACTTGCGCAGCTCCTCGTAGGCGAGACGGCGGAAGTCGAATCCGGCAAAGAGCAGCAGGCCGGCTTGCCGCCATACGATGTCCGCCATCTCGGCCGCGCTGAATCCTTTGAATCCCTCGTACTGCTCGCGCCAGAAGGCGGGCATCGCGGTGGGGCCGATCTTGATATGCCGGTCCGTCGTCACCGTGAAGTGCACGCCCAGAAATGGATTTCTCAGATCCGGCACCGGATAGACGTGGGCGTGCAATGAACCGTCCGGCTCGCTCGAATACAGGTACACGCCTTTGAACGGAAGCACGCGGAAGTGCTCGGAGAACCCGAAGTCCTGGGCGATCTTGTCCGCGTACAATCCGGCCGAATTGATGACGTAGCCGGCCTGCATCTCCCCTGCGCTCGTGCGCAGCGTTCTGCCCTTTCGGCCAAGATAGGCCACGCCGGTGCGGATCGTTACACCCTCGGCTTCCGCGTCCGCGCGCATGGCCAAGCTCACTTCCAGCGGATCCACTGACGACGTTGTCGGGCTCCACAGCGCGTGCCGGTAGCTCTTCACCCGAGGTTCGATCTTCCTCGCGTCCTCGACGGTGATCTTCTCCAGCGGCACCCCGTTCCTCTTGCCCCGCTCGAGGAGCGCGTCGAGCACGGGGTACTCGCGCTCGTCCTTGGCGACGACGAGCTTGCCGCATTTGTGCATCTTCAACTTCTTCGCGTCGCAATACTCGTGCATGGCGATATTGCCCTGCCGGGTGAATCTCGCCTTGAGGCTATCCGCGGAATAGTAGAAGCCGGCATGCAGCACGCCGCTGTTCCTTCCGCTCGCGTGCTGGGCGACCTCGGGCTCTTTCTCGATGAGCGTCACCGCCTGGTCGGGAAACTTGCGCTTGAGTTCGCGCGCGATGTTGATCCCGATGATGCCGCCGCCGATGATGAGGAAGTCCGAGGTGACCATGCCTGCTCCGGCGGAAGTGGGGTGCGACGCAAGAAGGCGGCGTGGCCAAGGCGCGGCTGCCGCGGGACCGCCCGAATGGGGTCAAGAGGCGAAACGACTGGGCCGGGTGCGGCGGGCGTGCCGGGGAAGGGCGGCGGCTACATGATCAGGTCCCGCTCCATCTGGTAGGCGTCCTCGCCGTCCGGATAGTAGGCGGTCAGCAGCCGCACGCGCCGGAAGCTGAGCGTGCGATACAGGCGTTCGGCGGCCTGATTGCGCGTATTGACCTGCAGCGTGAGCGCGGTCAGGCGCTGCCGCCGGGCGTGGGCGATCCAATCCACCACAAGACGGCGCCCGAGGCCCTGCCGGCGGCTCGCTTCCAGGACGGCGAGATTGTCCAGATTGCTGGCGGTGTCGCTCGTGTGGGCGATGTAGAAGGCGACGAGCTGCGCGTCGGAGGTGCGGAGCACGCGCACGCGGTAGCGATGGTTCGCCAGCGCGCCCCGCATAAGGTCCAGGCTCCACGGCGTCGAGAACGACTGCTGCTCGATGCGATCCATGGCGGGCAGATCGTCCGGCATGGCCGGCGCGATCCCGTAGAATCCCTCCTGGAAGCTGGCCGGAGCGACAAGCCCCTCGGGTTCCACTCGCCGTCCGAAGCGCAGAGCCATGGCAGAACGTCTCCTGGAATCCGGGCACGCCGTTCGCACGGCCCCGTTGCCCACGGAAGAGAATAGTCGGCGCGGGGGTTGGGCGTCAACCGACCCTGTCCGGAGCCGGACGCGCCGGGACACGAGCCGTCCGGCCGTTCCATCCGACCCGGCGCGGGGGCGGGGTCGCCGCCTGAAAAGCGCCGCTTTCGCCCCGTTCCATCTATTCAGTGAAATTTCCACATTTCGCGCATACGACCGCAGGTGCACTCCCCAAGCGACGAATTGTCGTTCATCCTGGACCTGAGCGCGATGATCCGCGCCTTGCCCGCGTGCCGTGCACTGCTCACTCGAGTCGCCGGAAAATGGGGCGCCCCGCTGGACGAACGGACATGATGGTCGAGCACAAGGGACACGCCTGGCGCAAGCCGGGCACGCTGATCGCGGTGAGCGGCGTGTTGCTCTCGCTGACCGGGGGGTTGCTCTCGCTGCACAACGAGCGGGAGGGCCAGCAAGAGGCGCGCCTGGGGCGCCTGGAGCAGCGGGGCGCGGCGTCCGATCAGGCCCTGGCCGACGGCCAGCAGGCAATCGTCACGCGGCTCGATGCGTTGCGCGACGCGCTTGCGAGCCTGCGGGAGGAGATGCACCGGGAGAACGACTCCGTCGTGCGCAGGCTGGAGGCGCTGGAGCGGCGGGGAAGGTAGAGGCAATTAGGGTCGCGGCTACTTTGCCGCTTGGCAAAAGCTCAGCCCGAGCCACTCCCTGAGGGGCTGTCCTGTCGGGCGTGGTGAAGATACACTGGACCCCGGCGGGGCCTTGTCATTGTCAGACTATCGTGTAACAGAAGGCCCCAATGAGGCCGTGCAGGTCTGCACCAGTACGGAAACGCCTGAAACAAAGACCAGAACTCGATGAGCGAAGCGACCCTATCCGGCGACCAGCCAGAGTTGACCCCTCTCACCTACTCGTACGTTGTCGTGCCGGGAGGGGCCGGGATTCACGTACAGCTCGACGGCACTAAGCTAAGCCGCATATTTGGACAGTTGGGACCGGGCAATGTTGCACAAATGCCGAATGGCGTTGCGGTAATCCTCGGTGAATGGAATCAACTGTTAATCGAGCTTCAGCCAATCACAAAGATAACCTTCAAAGGGGCCAGTGCGGAGGTGCTATATACGATCTACCGGAACGCCAAAAGTCTTGTGCTTGGACCATTCATAGCGCACAGGGCAGAGGCCTTTGGCGTTAACGTGGACTTCGACGTGAAGTTTCCAGGGATGAATTCACAAGAAGTAATCGGTCGGCTGAAAAATCCGACTTTGCCAGCGGGACTACAAATGGTCCAGGCGGCATTGTCGAGCGGTAGCACAAATATCCTTATGCAGAAATCAATTCGAGATCCGGAATTGGTGTACGTCGGATTCAACAAAGACACGAAGCAGCCAGGGATAGCCAGCTTCGATCACGAGAGACTGAAACACGAAATCGAAGACTTGGAGCGTTATTGTCATCAGAC
>JBGOTW010000116.1:0-11848 GCA_041476685.1 bacterium
CCAGGGCATGCTCCGCCGCACCCGAGGTCCCCGGCTGGTCAAGGAGCGGCCCCATGTCCGGATTCACGAAGCTCATGCTTTGCGCGCTGCTGGTGGGTGGGGCGGCGGGGGCCGGATGGGCCTTAGCCCAGCCCGGGCCCGGCGCCCCAGCTCCGCGCGCCAATTCCGGATTCGGGCCGTGCAGCGAGGATGCGCGCAGGCTTTGCGGGGACGTGAAGCCAGGGCAGGGGCGAATGTACCGCTGTCTGCACGAGAAGGCGTCCGAGCTGTCTCCCGCATGCAGGGAGTTCGAACGGCGGCGCCGGGCCGAATTCGCTGAAACGCGCGACCCCTGCCGGGGCGATGCACGGAAGTTCTGCGCGGACATCAAGCCCGGACAGGGGCGGGTCGCCGCGTGCCTGAAAGGCCACCAGGGCGAGCTGTCCCCGGCCTGCCGGGAGGAACTCGCCAAGCGCTGGGAGGCGCGGGGCGCGAAGTGAACGGGTTGACGGGAGAACGGGCCCCTGTTATCCCTCCAAGTCCGTCGGACTGCACGCGATCCAGGATCGCCGAGCGCTCCCTGCGCGTTCCAACATCACCCAGCCCGTTGCGGAGGAGACAAGGCAAGCCAACATCCGATTGATTCGACCGGCCCAAGTGGCGGAACTGGCAGACGCACTAGATTCAGGTTCTAGCGGGGGCAACTCCGTGGAGGTTCGAGTCCTCTCTTGGGCACTATCCAATTCGGTCTGTTGATTTGACAAGGCAAATAGAACTCCGGGAATCTCTGTCACACGCTGTGCTACACTTTCCGAATGAAGCGGAAGCGTGGGCAAAGCGAAATGGCAGATACCAAGTACCTCTTCAAACGCGGAGGCGTCTGGGCAATTCGTTTTCGCTTGCCTGATCGCTTCGCGCGCGAAAAAGTCTTTCAACGATCCCTTAGCACCGGCGACATAACGGCGGCGCGGAAATTTCGCGACCTCCACGTGATGCCTTTCCTTGCCGGTGAAGACCTGTACACGGCCACCAGCGCCTTGGTGGACAAGGCTATCCGTCTTCGCATTGCGCAGGATCAGCGGTTCGGCAAGCTCAAGGGCTTGCTGCTCCCTGGCTCAGAGCCGGACGCTGGCGCCCTGTCGCTGCGCGCCCTGGCAGGCGTCCTTTTTACCAGCCACGCATTTGCATCAGAGCGGACAACATCGTTCGCCCCGCCCTATCGAGTGTGTGCTTCCAACCCACGGCTAAGCTTCCCCAACTTGTTGGGCCTGAGCCAGTTTCCGGACCTAAGCACGGTCAGCAACGCCTGAGCTGCCGCGCCTAAGTAGCCATTTCGCCGGTATATAACGCATACGGGTGCGCTCGTCCGCAGCGCCGGAACGTTGAGTGTAGCCAAGGTTCCTAACCTAAGTTCGTCCCGGATACTGCTCTCGGTCAGAAAGCCAAGGCCGAAGCCTGCCTCGACAAGCCGCTTCTGGGCAGTCAATCCATCGACGGGAACTATCTCTGCCTCTGTTAGACCCGCCGCGGCAAGATGCTGCGCGATGAGTCGCGGATATGGTTCGCCGACTCCACGTTGCGCGGGATGGGCAATCCAGCGTTCCCCAGCCAATTCCCGTGGATCGATTGCCCGACGCTTGGCACCTCGACGGGAATTCTTTACGTGAAGAGGATTGCCAGACGAGCACACAACAACCACGTTCTCCTCCCCCACATTTTCCGAGACGACTCGAGGGCTTGGGTCTGGCCTATACCGCAAGCCGAGCGTCACCTCGCCGGAGCGCACCAGGGCGCTTACGTCCACGGGAACGGCAGTACGCAAGTCGAGCTTTATGCCCGGATTTTCGAGCGCAAAGGCGCGCAGCCGCACCGCAAGTCCCGTACTGGCCAAGGTTCCAGGAAGGGCGAGTGATACCGCACCACGCGGCTCGCCAGTCAACCCGCGCACGGCTGATTTGCCATCCTGAATGGCGGAGAGAACCGCGCCCGCGTGAGGGAGCAGGGCGTGGCCAGCGTCAGTCAGCGGGGTCCCCTTTCGAGTCCGCTCAAACAAGGAAGCGCCCAGTTCCTGCTCTAACATCTCTACGCGTCGGCTGATTGCGGGTTGGGACCTATGCAATGCCGCGGCAGCACGGCTGAATCCCCCCAACCGGACAATCGTGACGAATGCACGGAGTTCTTCAGTGTCCATAGTTGCACCAATTATCAATAAACCTGATGCAGCGGACAAATGCTATGCATTGGACATATGCTCCTATTGGGGGCCAATCTGCAAGGGGGCGAACGGCGCAAGCGAGACACAAGCCAATCCTCTGCGTATTCCGCCCAGCGAGCGCTCCATGGGGTCGCGACGAGCGATCCAAAACAACCGCGTCGTTGCATCGCCGGTTTTGCGGCAGTTTACCCAGCTATAGAGGGCTTCATCTAGGGAAAATTTTCCCCGTCACGATGTGCTTGCGGAGATTTGGCCATGAAAGCTGCGGTATTGACTCAGATCGGCGGGCAGCTCCAAGTCGTGGAATTGCAGCAGGAGTCCCCGAAGGCGGGCGAAGTACGTGTCCAAGTCAAGGCCACGGGCGTATGCATGAGCGATTGGCACATTCTGAACGGGGACTGGCCGGCGAAATTGCCCATGGTGTTGGGGCATGAGGCTGCTGGCGTCGTGGCAGAAACGGGGCCGGGTGTCTCTACGGTGAAGATCGGCGATCACGTGATTTTCTCGTTTCACGCCCAGTGCGGACACTGCCGCTATTGCGCAGTAGGCAGGCCAATGCTGTGTATCGGCCATATCGATGCAGCCCCGCACATGTTGTATGACGGCACAGCGCGTCTCAGCTTGAACGGAGCTCCTGTGCGGCAAATGGCCCGCATCGGCACGTTTGCTGAATCCGTGGTGTGTGGTGCAGAACAGGTGGTCCCCATCCGCAATGACATGCCTTGGCCGCAGGCGGCCTTGGTAGGGTGCAGCGTTGCCACCGGAGTCGGAGCGGTTATCCGGCATGCGAAGGTTCCGGCCGGATCAACCGTGCTAATAATTGGCTGCGGAGGGGTCGGCCTCAACATCGTTCAAGGGGCTCGACTCGCGGGCGCGAAGCGCATCATCGCCGCCGATCTGCTCGACAAGAAGCTGGGCTATGCCAAGACTTTCGGCGCCACGGACACAATTGACGCCAAGGGAGAGGACGTCGTGAAGCGTGTGCGAGCCATGACCGGCCTGGGCGTGGACTACGCCTTCGACGCTATCGGCAGCGAGCAGACGGCCCTACAAACGGTCGAAGCCATTGCGCCGGGCGGACACGCTGTGCTGGTGGGAATACCCGCCGTGACCGTCAAGGCGCCGATATCGCCTTCCCAGATGGTATTCCAGGAGAAGGCGCTGAGCGGAACCTATTATGGTTCGGTCCGGCCCGGCCTCGATATTCCATTGCTCTGCGATTTGTACATGGACGGCAAGCTGAACTTGGATGCGCTGATTAGCCGGACCTATCATTTGGACGAGATCAATATAGGATTCGAGCAGTTGCGCTCGGGTACGGTGGCCCGCGGCGTGGTCGTATTCGATTGAAATGGGGTGCGCTTCGTTGTCTGGTAGTCCCAAGCAGTCGACCGTCGCGGCAACCCGGACGGGAATAGGCGCGGGCTAGCTGTAGCTATCGGGGTCGCGTTCGCTCGTCGGAACACGTTCCACTTTGGCCAGCCGCAAAAGCTCGTCCTCGATCTGCAGTGTGGGTTCGAGAACTCGCTTCGGTGCGAGTTTGAGGTAGCCACCTGTCAGATCGCCAGTTCGATATCGTCGCGGCCTGGTCGGTAGACCGTATCGGTCGGTCGCTCCAAGACTTGCTGACCTTCCTCGGCGAGACTCAGGCTCTCGGCATTGACCTGTACCTGCATCAGCAAGGCGTGGACACCACCACGTCC
This sequence comes from bacterium, assembly GCA_041476685.1. Lineage (GTDB taxonomy): Bacteria > SAR324 > SAR324 > SAR324 > JACQKK01 > JBGPEV01. Next base: position 3,898 of record JBGOTW010000116.1, read on the forward strand.
GCCGGTAAAGCCATGTTTCAGATGTGCGGGGTCTTCGCCGAGTTTGAGCGCTCCATCATCCGCGAGCGGGTCAATGCGGGCCTGGCCCGAGCGACGGCGAACGGCAAGCGGTTGGGCCGGCCAAGTGTAGGGCCAGACGTGGAGAAGTCGATCCGGCTCGCCCTAAGCCGAGGCGACAAGGGGATACGGAAGATTGCACGAGATCAAGGCGTAGGTGTCAGCGTGGTACAACGGGTGGCTGCGGACCTTCGGGAATTCCATGCGGGCAGAGTTGCCCAACGGGCTTGGGATTCGGGATCTAGGCCGCCGCGTCGCTTAGTCCGCCAAGGCGGCCTGAAGCATGTCAACGGCATGCGCTGAAGTCCTCAATGGGTATCGCATGGCTGGCCGCCCGAGCCCGCATGTTGTGCATGGCCCTGGCTGCCGTAGAATAGGTGCCGCTAGACAATCATTCTGCGGCTCTGTTAGAGAAGTACGTTGGAAGGGGGCCCAATTCGAAACGCTTCAATCGGTGACGTCAGGATTTTCCGCCCGCAGGTTGGGGGGAAGCCTGTGCGCGTCGACGTATTGCATTGTCCGTTGGGGAGCCGTTAACCAGAATGGAGGATACCGTGAATCGCTTATTGCAGGCGCTTGCTTGGATTGTGGCGGGCGTCGCGGCACTGCCTGCGGCGGCGTTGGCCTATTCGCCCAATGCGGCCGACATGTCCGTGCCGCCCGGGTATAAGATTGAACTGTATGTGAAGGGACTGAACACTCCGATGGGTATTACCTGGGACGACAAAGGCGAGGCCTACGTCCTGGAGTCCGGCTGGCAGAAGGCTTCGGACAACGAGGCCACGGCGATCCAGGTCTACGATAAGGCCGGCAAGCACCTGCGCACGCTGGCCAAGGGAAAGCTGGATCCGGGCGCGTCACTGGGCATCACCTTCCACGCGGGCTCGCTCTATGTGAGCGGGACGAACACAATCTGGAAGGTTAATCCCGCTTCGGGCGACGTGGCGGTCTGGGTCAAGGATCTGCCGACCTTGGGCGACCACAACGTCAGCAAGGTGCATTTTAAGGGGGAGTACGTCTATTTCGGACTGGGCAGTGACACCAACTCTTCCGTCGTGGGCGAGGACGTGGCAGGCCCAAGTCTGGCCAAGACGATCGACCCTAACACGGGCGAGTTGGCCCGCGACGTCCCCTGCAAGGATATCGTCCTGTCCGGGTCGAGCTATACGACCAAGGACGACAAGGGCAAAGAAATCCACACCAGCCCATACCGGCCCTATGGCGTGGCGGCCCCCAAAGGAACGGTCGTCAAGGGTCAGGTGCCCTGCACCAGTTCGGTGGAGCGCGCCAAGATCAGCGATCCCCAGCATACGATGGAATTGTTGGACTGGGGCTTCCGCAACCCTTTTGGCCTGGCCTTTGCGCCGGCGAATCATCCTGTATTGAAGGGGGCGCTGCTGGTGTCCAACAACGGCCCGGACATGCGCGGCAGCCGCCCCATCGCCAACGCACCGGATGAACTGCACGTGGCCTATGGCAAAGGCGACTTCCACGGCTGGCCAGACTCGTTCGGCTTCCTGATGGCCAACTGGAAGCAGGGGTCGGTCGAAGTGACCGGCACCCAGTTCGGGGATAATGCCAAGGGTGCAGAGCTGGTGTTCGACCATCTGCCCTCCACCGTGGCCCAGCCGATCGCCCTGTTCCCGGTCGATTCGTCCGCCGACGGCATGGATTTCAGCCACAACAAGGCCTTCGGTTTGGTGGATGACCTGTTCATCGCTTTGTGGGGTCAGATCGGCTTTGCGCCGGTGGACCGCGCGGAGAGCGCAAGCAACGTGTTGCGCGTGCACTTTCTGCAGCCGGCGGGCACGCAGATCTCGCCATTCGTCTGGAATACGAAACCCGGCGTGGCCTCTCTGGCGGGTACGGGTGGATTGAACCACCCCATCGAGGCGCGCTTCGATCCCAGCGGCGCCGTGCTGTATGTGACGGACTTCGGCCCGGTGGACGTGCACGCCTTCCGTCCGTCTCCCGGAGAAGGTGTGGTCTGGAAGGTTTCCCGCAAGTAGTCTTCGTAGCCGGGATCGCCCCCAAGGGCGATCCCGGGATGGACCGGCCGGGCGAGCACAATCCTGTCGCCCGGTCGCGTACAGCCTCGCCGCCAAGACCCGCGCCCGTGACGTGGAGCAGATGGGCGGCCGAGCATAGTGTCCCCAGCATCCGAGCGACAAAGCAAATAACCGGGGAGGCCCGCGATGGGCGTCAGGCTGTTGCTTTTAGGAATTGCAGTGTTCACCGGGTGGACGTGCGGCGAAGCCGCCTGGGCCCAGGACAGGGCGGGGGAACAGCCGCAAGGGCAAGAGCCCGCCGTGCAGGCCCCCGCTGCGCCCGCGCAGGCGAAACCGGCGGTGCCTCCCCTGTTCGCGCAATGGTGCGTGCGCTGTCATAACATCAATGGTCTGAACGCCGTCTGCCCGGACCTGGGCACAATTGGGGCCCGTCGCGACGAGGCTTACATCCGCCAATCCATCCTGGAGCCCAATGCCTACATTGTGCCCGGTTTTCCGCGCGACGTGATGCCCAACTTCTCCACGCTGCTCAAGCCGGAAGAGGTGGACCAGCTGGTCAATTTCCTGTTGACGCTCAAGGGGCAGTACCTTGACCCGAACAAGGCGGGCAAGAAAGTACAATGGTGATCCGGTGGAAGCGGTGCGCCCGGTGACGCGCTCCGGTCGGTGCGCGGGAGCGGGCGGCGATTCACGCCCGCAGAGGTTGGGCGCGGCAGGTAGGTCCGCGACTCGCAACTGCGGGCCTTTTCGGCGGATATGATACCCTGCGTTTGGCGTACCGTGATGGTTATGGAGGATGGAAGCTCAGGGGCGGAGCACGCCGAGCCCGCAGGAGCCCACGGAGTGCAACTGAACTTCGGGGGCCGGAAGATACGTTGATCGCCTCTGGCCCAATGGCGCGGGCGGTACATCAGGGGTTGCATCCGTGACGGCACCGCTGCGCGAGCAGCGTACCGATGGTGATGAATAATGGCCATGACGTATCGCGGGCGGGGCATTCCGCAAATCAAGGCCGCCCGGCTCAACGACCGCAAGGCCGCCCACATCGACGCATGTCTCGACGATTCCGTCGACATGCAGCGCGACAGCTTTGCCTCCCACAAGCTCCGCTATAACGCCCTGCCCGAGATTTCTCTCGCGGACGTTTCGACACGGACAGAGTTCGCCGGTAAGGCGATCGCAGCGCCAATCATTATCTCCTCCATGACTGGAGGCGCCGGAGATCGCTTTCGCCGCATCAATCGCAACCTGGCCGTCGCCGCGGAGCGCTTGAAGCTGCCGCTAGGGCTTGGTTCCATGAAGGTACTCATCCAGCATCCGGAGGCGATGGCGAGCTTCCGCGTGCGCGACATCGCCCCCAGCGTGCCGCTGATCGCGAACCTGGGCCTGGTGAGCTTCAACTACGACGTCCGCTACGATGACATCGCGCGCATCCTCGAAGTGGTGCGGCCCGATGTGTTCGCACTCCACCTGAACGCCCTGCAGGAAGCGATTCAGAGCGACGGGGACACCGATTTTCGCGGCATGTGGCAGCACCTGGAATCGATCCTGCGGATCTGTCCGCTCCCTGTTTATGTCAAAGAGTGCGGTGGCGGCATCGCTCCCGATTTGGTCGTACGACTGGCAGACTCGGGCGTGGCTTTTGTGGACATTTCCGGCAACGACGGGACGAGTTGGGCCGCAGTGGAAGGCCAAGTGAACGGCGGTGACGAGTTGGGGAAGCTGTTCAAGGATTTCGGCCTGCCGACCGCCTGGGTGCTGGAGCGGCTGCCCACTGCGATCAACCGCCCCGTCGCCGGCAGCGCAAAGATCATTGCCGGAGGCGGCATCCGCAATGGGCTGCAAGCGGCCAAGGCCTTGGCCCTCGGCGCGGATTACGTGAGCGTCGCGCGGCCATTCCTGATCGCGGCAGAGCGGTCGGCAGCCGCCGCCATCGAGGCCGGTGAGCGGCTCATACATTAGTTGCGTCTGGCTATGTTCCTGGTGGGCGCGGCGAGCCTGGCTCAGCTCGACAGGTCGCGGCTGCTCGATTGGCGAAACGAGGGACGCGAGCTGGCCGGGAGCGTGCCCGGGCAGACCCGGTAGAGGTGGCCGATCAAGAGAACAGGGGGGGAATTAGAGGCTCCGTGCACCGCACTCGACTCGCCGCGAGAATAATACGAATCATGGCCATCTTCCTCGGCGTGCTTGCCATGGCGATTGTCGGACTTGTGGGATACGAGTATGCGGCAGGCTGGCGGCGGCTACCAGAGGAAGAACGCTTACAGGATAGGGGTCGGCAGCTATACGGCACGTACTGCGTGGCCTGCCATGGAGCGAAAATGCAAGGGCATGTGCGTGGAGCGATTGTAGACGCGCCGCCGCTGGATAAGCCAGGCTTCGCCTTCTGGTTCTACGCCATGCCCAAGGACATGGAGGGCTTCATCGCCGGACTGGTAGGATCGGGCCGAAGGCAAATGCCCGCATTCGGGCAAGCATTGACCCCTGCCGATCTCCGCAGCCTGGCAGTTCACATCCATCGGGTGAACATCGGCGCCGTCCTTGCGCCAGGGGAGCAACCCGGACAGGCGGGTACGGCGGATAGCAAGAAATAGCGCCCACGGAGCTCCCCGAACTATGGCTGGATCCGCGGTATGAACGACGTGCTGACTGCGATCTTGCGCAATCGCTTGCCTCCGCAGGCCTGGGATTGGGTCGAGAAAGCCCTGGCCGGGGCTCGGCCTCCCGTGCACGCCAACACCGTGCTCGGCTATTATGCCGGGGCCTCGCGGCGCGCCGGAAAACAGGCGTTGCAGCTTGATCCGGATGAGGCGGCGCGGGTACGCGCTGTGGACCCTGAACTGGAGATCGGACTTTGGGGAACGGACGAGGCAGTGCGAGCCCTGCTCCTGCTGTCGCTGACCCCCTTGCCTCCGGACGACTTCGCCGCGCTCGTGGTGCGCTGCTACGAATTGGGCGACAGCCGGGAGCAACAGAGTTGGCTGCGGGCCTTGTGCCTGCTGCCCAAGCCGGAGCGGTTCGTCCACACGGCCACTGATGCCTGCCGGACGAATATCCAGCCGTTGTTCGAGGCCATTGCCTGCGAAAACCCGTATCCCATCCGCTATTTCCCGGAATTGAACTTCAACCAGATGGTGGTAAAGGCCTTGTTCAGCAGGATCGAGCTCACGCGCATCGTAGGCCTAGCCAAGCGCCGCAACGCCGAATTGGCCAGGATGACGTTCGACTACCAGTGCGAACGGGAGGCCGCAGGCCGGTCCGTGCCGGAGGATATCTGGCTCGCGCTCGTGCCGGGTCTCCCGCTCGAACACGTGCCGCGGGTGCTCCCATACCTTGCCGATCCGTCGCCGAAACATCGGTACTGGCTCGCCGTCGCACTGGGTACACGGATGGACGCGGCGGGCCGAAGCGCGCTGGAAGCCCGCAGCGGCACCGAGCAGGACGCGCGCGTCGCGAAGGCCATTCAGACCTCCCTGGACGCCCTGAATCAGATGCAAACCTGACGCAAGGTGTGCGATGAAATTCTTCGACCCGCACGTACACATGACTTCCCGCACAACCGACGACTACGCGGCGATGGCCGCAGCCGGGATCCGCGCCATCGTCGAACCCGCATTCTGGCTCGGGCAGCCGCGCACGGAAGTGGGCTCCTTCATTGACTACTTCAATAGCTTGCTCGGCTGGGAGCGCTTCCGGGCGTCCCAGTTCGGCATCCGCCACTTCTGCACGCTCGGGCTCAATCCCAAGGAGGCGAACAACCCCACGCTCGCGGAAGGGGTCATCGACCTGCTCCCGCGGTACCTGCAAAAGGATGGCGTCGTTGCCGTGGGAGAAGTGGGATTCGACGACCAGACCGCGGCGGAGGAGCGGGTGTTCATCCGCCAAATGGAACTGGCCAGGGAATTCGGTCTCCCCGTACTGATTCACACGCCTCATCGGGACAAGAAGAAGGGAACCATCCGCTCCCTGAGTGTCGTGCGGGATCTGAAATTCCCCGAAGAACGGGTGCTGATCGACCACAACAACGAGGAAACCCTGCCGCTCGTGCTGGCGACGGGCTGCTGGGCAGGTCATTCGATCTATCCAAACACGAAGATGGACGAGCAGCGCATGGCCAAGCTGGTGCGGGAGTACGGAACGAAGCGCATCATCGTCAACAGCGCGGCCGATTGGGGCGTGAGCGATCCGCTCAAGGTGCCGAAGACCGCGGCGATCATGCGCGAAGCTGGAATCACCGAGGAGATGATCGAGCAGATCATGTGGAGTAATCCCGCCGATTTCTTCGCCCAGAGCGACAACCTCAGCCTGGCCGACATCGATCGCCGGCCGAGCATCAACCAGACCGAGCTGTTCGAAGGCAACTCCGTGCTGCGGGGCCAAACCCCAGTCGTGGAACCCTGATGTCGGCTTCCGGAAGCGCCCCTCACCCGACGGTGGTGCTCAACGTCGTTGGGTTGACGGGCAGGCTGATCGGCCCGGAGACGCCCCGCCTCGCGGCCTTTGCCCGTTCCGGCGTCCAGGCCTCGTTGCGCACCGTTACGCCGGCCGTGACCTGCACCGTGCAGTCCACCCTCCTGACTGGCGCCTTGCCGCGCGATCACGGCATCGTCGCCAATGGCTGGTACTTCCGGGACCTGGCCCAGGTCTGGCTGTGGCGACAGTCCAACCACCTCGTGCAGGGAGAGAAGGTGTGGGAGGCCGCGCGCCGCCGGGACCCCCGCTTCACCTGTGCCAAGTTGTTCTGGTGGTACAACATGTACGCCAGCGTGGACTGGTCAGTGACTCCGCGTCCGATATATCTCGCAGATGGGGGAAAGATCTTCGACATCTATGGGGCTCCGGCGGACCTTCCGGCGCGCCTGAAGGATGCGCTGGGGGAGTTCCCATTCTTCACGTTCTGGGGGCCTAAGGCGGGAATTGCGTGCAGCGAGTGGATCGCCGAGGCAAGCAAGCTGGTATTCGACTGGCATCGTCCCAGCCTCACGCTTGTGTACCTGCCCCACCTGGATTACAACCTGCAGCGGCTAGGCCCGGCCGATCCGGCGATTCGCGAGGATCTTAGGGCGATCGACGACATCTGTGGACGGCTCATCGACCACTTCCAGTCTGCGGGCGCCCGTGTCGTGGTCCTTTCCGAGTACGGCATCACCGACGTGCGAGAGCCGGTGCACATCAACCGGGTTCTGCGCGAGCAGGGCTGGATCGCGGTTCGGCCCGAACTGGGGCTGGAGACATTGGACGCCGGAGCGAGCGAAGCCTTCGCCGTCGCGGATCACCAGCTTGCCCACGTCTACGTCCGAGACCCGGCGAAGATTACCGAAGTGAAGCGCGTGTTGGAGCACACGCAGGGGATCGAGCGCGTCCTCGACGCAACGGGAAAGGCCGAGTACGGCCTGGACCATGAGCGCGCGGGGGAACTCGTCGCCATTTCCGAGCCGGACCGCTGGTTCACGTACTACTACTGGCTCGACGACAAGGTGGCGCCGGATTTCGCACGCACAGTGGATATCCATCGCAAGCCCGGCTTCGACCCGGCCGAGCTGTTCGTCGACCCGAAACTTGCCTTGCCGCTGGTGAAGGTGGCGTGGACGCTGCTGAAGAAGCGGCTGGGCTTCCGCTACCTGATGGACGTGATTCCTTTGGATGCGGGTCTGGTGAAGGGGTCCCACGGCCGGCTCACGGACGATCCCCAGGACGGCCCCGTCTTCATCAGCAGCGAGAAGCGCACGGTGCAGGGTGAGTCCGTGGCGGCCACGGACGTCAAGTCGCTCCTGCTGCAGCACCTGTATTCGCCGTGAAGCCGCCGCAGGGTTCCGGCGCGTGAGTCAGGTTCCGACAACGAAATGCTGCAGGAAGAGGGTCAGCGCCCAGGCCGCGACCGCGGC
>JBGOTW010000117.1:0-11841 GCA_041476685.1 bacterium
CACCTCGCCGGGCTTGCGATAGCTCTTCGGCTGGTGCACCGGCAGGCCGGCGGCCAGCGCCGCCTCCTTCAGCGGATCGGCACGCTGGCCTTCCTTTTCGGGGGCGCAGTACACGGCGACGACGTCCTCCTTGCGCTTGAGCAGGGCATCCAGCACAGCCTTGCCGAAGGCCTGCTGCCCGTGGACGACGATGCGCATGGCGATGCTCGGATGAGGTTGGTGCGGTCGGGGCCGCCGGCGCCGGAATGGGGCGCACGGCCCGACCGCCACGGGGACGCCGGCGCTAGATGGCGCCCTGGCTCTTCAGCTTCTTGACGTCTTCATGGCTGTACTTGAGCAGCGTGGTCAGCACTTCCTCGTTGTGCTCGCCGAGCAGCGGGGAGGTGCCGTAGTCCACCGGCGAGTCGGAGAGCCGCAGCGGGCAGCCGACCGTCTTGAAGTTGCCCCGGGTCTTGTGGGGCACGGTGACGATCATGCCGCGCTTGGCCATGGACTCGTCCTCGATCAGGTCCTTGGTGCTCAAGATCGGGCCGCAGGGCACGTCCACCTCGTTGAGCAGGGTCATTGCCTCGAACTTGTCGTGCTTCTGCGTCCAGGCTTCCACGGCGCTCCAGACCTGGTCCAGCCGCTTGATGCGCGCCTCGGGCGTGGCGAAGTCCGGGTGCTCGGCGAGCTCGGGCCGCCCGATGAGCTTGGCCAGGCCCGCCCACACGGGAGGCTGGATGATGACGTAGAGGTAGTCGTTGGGGCCGCCCGGCGCGCAGCGCAGCGCGTTGCCCGGCTGTCCGCCGCCGGAGGCATTGTTCGAGCGCGGCACGAAGTCGGAGAAGGTCTTGCCCGGATACTCCTTCAGCGGGCCGTGGGCGAGCCGCTGCTGGTCGCGCATCTTCACGCGGATCAGGTTCAGCACGGCGTCCTGCATCGCCACCTCCACCCGCTGGCCGCGGCCGGTGCGGGTGCGCTGGAGCAGCGCCGCCAGGATCGCCGCCACGAGGTGCATGCCCGTGCCGGAATCGCCGATCTGGGCGCCGGTGCTGGTGGGCGGACCGTCCTCGAAGCCGGTGGTGCTCATCGAACCGCCCATCGCCTGGGCCACCGTCTCGTAGGCCTTCAGGTCCTCGTACTTGCCGGGCCCGAAGCCCTTGACCGACGCGTAGATGACGCGCGGATTCAGGTTCTGGATGGTCTCCCAGGGGAACCCCTGCCGATCCAGCACGCCGGGGCCGAAGTTCTCCACCAGAATGTCGGACTGCTTGAGCAGCCGGGTGAACACCTCCTTGCCGGCCTCGGACTTCATGTTGATCGTGATGCTGCGCTTGTTGCAGTTCAGCATCGTGAAGTAGAGGCTGTCCACATCCGGCACGTCGCGCAGCTGGCCGCGCGTGATGTCCCCGCGGCCCGGCAGCTCCACCTTGATCACATCCGCCCCCAGCCAGGCCAGGATCTGGGTGCAGGACGGTCCCGCCTGCACGTGGGACATGTCCAGGATCCGAATGCCTTCCAACGCCTTGCTCATGGTGTGTCTCCCTCGGGGAAAAGCGGCGCGGACTATGCCGCATAGCGCAGAATTTCCACTTCCACGCCCTTGCGGACGGCCTCGTCCAGCAAGCGCTCGATCACCTTGGCGACCTCGCCATCCATGTACGGCTCGCCGCAAGTCTGGCAAATGTCGGCAGGTACTTCCTTGACGACGACCGTGGTGTTGCCTTCTTGGAAGCTCATGGTGGCTGTGCCGGGCTTGGTTTCGCCGTGCTTGCAGATGACGCATTTCATGGCTTTCGCCTCGTCTTGAACCCAGGATGCCACTCTTGCGGATCTGGATCGTATACGGTGACCAAAATCCGCGCTTCGTCCCCGGGATTTACCGCGACCACCACATGCAGTATGCGCTCGCCACTCTGCCCGCAAATCAGTTGACTCGGAAAAGGGTTGTCGTCCGGATAGTCCTCGATCACCTCTCCATATTCGACGATCTGGGCGATTTCCCGCACGCGCACGCGGCGCTCTCGCATGCGCTGCAACGCGTGGTATGTCAGCTTGAGCCGGATCGGCATCTCCAGGCTCCATGCCACTACTTGCTCAGTTTCACTGCTTTTCTGTTACGCAGAACAATCATGCGAAGCTCCTTCACTCGTGCACGGCCTTCCGTCTCATTCTTGATCTTCCGCTGCCACAGAAGCCGGTGCAGCATCCGGTGGCAGTTGGCGCACAGGCCAGCACGGGAATCAGCCGAAGAATCCCACTTCACCAGTTTCTTGCGTGCCACTGGCAGGAGGTGACGAGCTTCCAGGAACTCGGTTCCCAAATCTCCGTACATATCGTCAAACTTGAATTCACAAACCTCGCGGTAGCCACGCTTGGCCTTGATGAGCGCGGCCAACATTTGGCTGCGCTGGACGATCTCGGCTTGGACGTGCTTGCGTTGCTCTTTGTCTTGCTTGACTGCGGCATCTTTCCAATTCGAACTCTTCGTCTCTTTGCCATTCTCGGGACGGCTGTTGATTTCTGCAGTGATAAAGAAACCTCGAGGCTTGGAAGGTTTGGTGACAACCCTCAGCCCCTTCAACAATCGTTCAATCGTTGAGTTTCGCGTTTTTCGACTTTTCTTTCGCTGATACCAGGCAACCTGCTGAACTGAACGCCCGATCTGAGTCGGTGTGTGTTCAGGGAATTTTCGATGCACCGCGTCAGCAATCTCCTGCTTGGTCACAGGTGACGCAACTGTCGCGCGGCGCATCATGCGAACTAGGGTGTCGTAGATCCCCGTTTTCGAGCGCCGCCTTTGCATCGCGGACTCCCCGCTGAATACCTTTCACCTTCCCGGGGCGCCCTCCACGCCCTACTTGTACATCGTCTGGTTCGTGGTGCCCGGGCTGTACGCGTTCGGGTCGATCCACACGTTGATCAGGGACGGCTTGCCCGAGGCGCGCGCGCGGTCGAGCGCGGGGCGGATCTGCTTGGGATCGCGCACCTCTTCCCCGTATCCGCCCAGCATCTTCGCGAACTGGTCGAAGTGGACGTCGCTGAGCAGGTTGGCGACGCCGCCGCGCTCGGCCCCGTACTTGCTGATCTGGCCGTAGCGGATCTGGTTCCAGGCGCTGTTGTTCCCCACGATCCCGACGAAGGGCAGCTTGAAGCGCACCATGGTGTCGAAGTCCCAGCCGGTGAGCGGGAACGCGCCGTCGCCGAACAGGCACACCACTTCCTTCTCCGGCTGCATCAGCTTGGAGGCCATCGCGAACGGAACCCCGACGCCCAGCGTGCCCAGCGGCCCGGGATCCATCCAGTGGCCGGGCAGGCGGGGCTGCACGACGCCGCCGGAGAACGTGACGATGTCGCCGCCGTCGCCGATATAGACCGACTTCTCGGTGAGGAACTCGTTGATCTCGTAGCACAGCCGCAGCGGGTGGATCGGCTGGGCATCCGACTTCAGCTTGGGCAGCCGCTCTTCCTCGATGCGGCCCTCCTCGGCGCGCAGTTCCTGCAGCCAGGGCTTGCGCCGGGCCGAGCCGTTGTCCTTGCGGCCCGAGGCGGCCTGTTCCACGGCCGCCAGCACCGCCCCGACGTCGCCCACCAGGCCCAGGTCGATGTCCCGGTTCTTGCCCACCGTGCGGTAGTCCATGTCGATCTGCACGATCTTCGCCTTCTTGCTCAGGCGCTGGCCGTAGCCCATGCGGAAATCGAAGGGCGTGCCGACGATGACGATGACGTCGGCCTTGTCGAAGGCGTACTTGCGCGTCTGCTGGAAGCCGTGGGGATCGCCGGGGGGCAGGGTGCCGCGGCCCGCGCCGTTCATGAAGACCGGGATGTTGAGGGACTTGGCGAACTTGCGCGCCGAGTCCGCGCCGCGGCAGGTCCAGATCTGCGTGCCCAGCAGGATCGCCGGGCGCTCCGAGGCGGCGAGCATGTCGGCGAGCTGTTCGACGGCTCTCGGATCGCCGATGCTCTTGGTCGAAGCACGGTAGTGACCGGGCGTCGGGATACGCACCTTCGAAATGTCCACCTGCCGGTCGAGCACGTCGCGGGGGATCTCCAGGAAGGAGGGGCCGGGCGCGCCGTTAAAGCATTCGCGGAAGGCGATGCTCACCATGTCCGCGCAGCGCTCGGTCGTGGCCACCTGGGCGGCGAACTTGGTGATCGGCCGCATCATGTCCACGTGGGGCAGCTCTTGCAGGCCCCCCTGGTGCTGCTGGGAGAGCGCGGACTGGCCGCCGATCAGCAGCATCGGGCTCTCGGCGCGGTAGGCGTTGGCGATGCCGGTGATGGCGTCGGTCGTGCCCGGGCCGGCGGTGACGACGGCGCAGCCCGGCTTGCCCGTGACGCGGGCATAGCCGTCGGCGGCATGGGCGGCGACCTGCTCGTGGCGCACGTCCACGATCTTGATGCCCTCGTCGATGCACCCGTCGTAGATGTCGATGATGTGCCCGCCGCACAGGGTGAAGATGACTTCCACTCCCTCGCTCTTGAGCGCCTTGGCGACCAGGTGGCCGCCGGAGATCTTGCCCTCGGTCGATTTCGTTTCCATGTTCATCCCTCAATCCAAGTAGTGAACGTTCCGTTCAACGTGGGCGGCCAGATCGAGCGTGTGCTGGCGCACGAGCCGTTCGGCCAGGTCCGTGTCGCGCTGCTCGAGCGCTTCGATGATCTGCATGTGGTCGATGATGGAGCGCTCGACCCGGTCGTTGTCGCCGATGGTGCGCACGCGGATGGCGCGCACATGGGCGAACAGGTTATCGGCGAGCTGGCCGATCAGCTCGCTGTCGCTCATCTGCAGGATACTCTGGTGGAAGCAGATGTTCGTCTCGGAATATTCGTCGATGTGCGCCCGCAGCCTGTCGTTCTCGAAGGTCGCGAACATCCGCCGCAGCGCGGCGATCTCCTCGTCGCGCGCGTGGAGGGTGATCAGCCGCGCGGCCATGCCTTCCAGGGCCGCCCAGACCGTGATCATCTCCACCACTTCGCGCTTCGTCTTGCGCACGACGAACACGCCCTTGCGCTGGGCGATCCGGACGAATCCCTCCTGCTCCAGGCGCGAGATCGCCTCCCGGATCGGGGTGCGGCTCACTCCGAGCTGGTTGGAGAGCTCCCGCTCGTCCAGGCGAATCTCCTCCGGACTGCCGTAGATGTTCATCGAGAGGATCGCATCCTTCAGCGCCCGGTAGACCTTGTCCTTGAGGCTGAAAGTCGCCTCCAGCGGTTGAACGCTCAAGCGGCCGGTGCTCACAGCAAGCTCCGTACTTTTATGGGAGATACGCCCCGCTTCGGAACGATGGGTCGCGGGTATACCAGTTCGATTTTCGACTGCGGGGATCTAGCCTCTAGTAGGCTGGTATATAGTATGCCAGATACACAATGACAAGCGCGCGCTTCGAACCGATCTCAGCGCTTCCACATTCCAGCACCGTTTTTCGCGGCCGGCCATGCGATGGCTGAACCGGCAGGTCTGACAAAGCGAGGCTTTATCCAATAACGACAGACACATTCCGGGAATTCTCCCCTCTCGCGGAATGTCCCGGGCGGCCGCACGCTCCGGTGCTGGCCGCCCGGGCCCACCTATCCCGCCAGGTCCGCCTCAGGCGCCCTGGCGCAGCACCCGCATGCGCAGCGGCTTCAGCACCGCCAGGGCCAGGATTGACGCGATGATGTCGAAACTCGCGGCAATCACGAACGCGGTCACCCAGGTGCCCGAACGGGCAACGAGCACCGCGCCGAGGAGGGCGAGCAGCGAGCCCATACCCTTGGCTGTGTAAAGCAGGCCGTAGTTCGCCGTGGCGAACTGCTTGCCGAACAGGTCTGTGCAGATCGAGGGAAACAGGCTGTAGATTTCCCCCCAAGCGAAGAACACGACGCCGGACAAGATGACGAAGGCGACGGGGTTGTGCGCGTTCAACAGCAGCAGGATGATCCCGATACCTTCAAGGCCGAAGGCCATGAACATGGTGTTTTCCCGTCCGATATGGTCGGAGACCCAGCCGAAGAACGGACGGGTCAAGCCATTGAGCACCCGGTCAATGGACAGCGCAAAGGGCAGCGCCGCGAGAGTCAATCCCAGCAGGGTCACGGGGACGTCCGCCACCTTGTAGTCCCTCGCCATCGAGGCGATCTGGGAAGTCGCCATCAGGCCGCCGGTCGCCATCAAGGTGAACATGACGTAGAGGAGCCAGAAGATCGGCGCCTTCATCACTTGGGTCGGGCTGCTGTTTATCGTGGCTTGCGGCACCCGTTCGCTGCGCACCGTCGGCGCTTCGCCCTCGCGGGGCGCCCGGAAGAACAGGGCCAGCAGGACGACGATGATCCCTTGGCCGATCCCGAAGCCGAAGAACGCGGATTCGTACCCGCGCTCCTTGATCATGTTGGCGATCGGCACGACGGTAAGTGCCGAACCCGCTCCGTAGCCCATCGCAGTGAGACCCGCCGCCAGTCCACGATGATCGGGGAACCACTTCAGCGCGTTTCCTACCGATCCGCCGTAGATGATCCCGCCGCCGATCCCGCCTATGATCGCGCCCGTATACAGCATCGCCAATGAGTCGGCGAAGGCGTTGACCAACCACCCGATGCCGACGAGAAGGCCGGCCAGGATGAACAGGTTACGCAGGCCGAATTTATCGATCAGCCAGCCTTCAATCGGCACCAGCCAGGTTTCCATCAGGATGAACAGCGTGAAGGCGAGCTGGATGGACGGGCGGCCCCAGTGGAACTTGTCGTTCATTGGCTCGACGAACAGCGTCCATCCATATTGCAGGTTGGCGATCGCGACCATGCACAGGATCCCGATAACCAGCTGCGTGATGCGGAATGCCAAGGACGCCTGATCGGCGCGTGCTCCTGCGGTTCCAGCACTCATTTCCCCCTCCTGATAGGCTCATGCCCTCCCTCGTTCCCCGGCCCACGCAATCGGCTCGCGTGGCGCCCCACCGACCGTACCTCGGCCCATAGAGCGGTCCCCGCGCGTTGCGGCGGGGCAGCGCGGCACTATGCCGCCCGGCGCTGGAAGGTCTTGAGTTGACGAGCGTGAGGCAGACCGGCTCCGCCAATCATGCGGCGCGGGCCCGACTGCCCCGATTTGCCTCCCACTCTATCCGGCGCAGCGACCCTTGCCTGCGCCGAGCGAAACCGAGGTTTCACGTTTCGTGACGGACTTCGGTCGCGGGCGTCGTCATGCCAATCGCCTTGACCTGAACGGGCATTCTCGCACCCGTGCGCTGGTATACACAGTAGGCGCCGGGAAAAACAACCCCCCGCCACAGGAAGTTTCCTGTGGCGCCACAAGGACCTGGGCGTCACTCCGAGTTCTGGGGAAGCGGAAAGCGGCAGGTGCAGTGTTATGCGGCAGCGCGATCCGCAGGCAGCAAGTCGGCGAACCAGAACCCATCGCGCTCCACGCGCTCGCCCACGGTCACCGGGATCGGCCCGCGGAAGTTCGGCGCGGCATGGACATAGGTGTGGAATTCGCCGTTTTCGCCGCACGGATCCACGCCGGCAGGCAGTTCCGCCAGCAGCGCCACATCGAAGCTGCGCCCCGCCCACTCCGCGGGAACGCGCTTGGGATCCACGCAGCACAGCCGCGCGCCGAAGCCCTCGGCCAGAAGGGCGCGGGCCAGGACGGCGGTGTCCTGTCCCCAGAGCGGGAACACCGGCTGCACGCCCGTGGGCGCAAGCTGCGCCTCCCGGTAGCGCCGGATGTCCGCCAGGAAAAGGTCGCCGAAGCCCAGCGCGACGACTCCATCCGCCTTGAGCCGCTCGATCGCAAGGCCCATGGCCGCCTGGTATTCCGCGTTGATGCACGCCTGGGGGATCCACACGCGGTGCAGCGGCAGGCCCAGGGCCTCGGCCTGCGCCGTCAGCAGCGCGTCGCGCACGCCGTGCATGCTGATCCGGTCCCAGCCCCGCGTGACGGTCGTCAGCAGGCCCACCACCTCGTAGCTGTCCGCTTGCTGGATCCGGTGCAGCGCCAGGGCGCTGTCCTTCCCGCCGCTCCAGCACATGACGAGCTTGGGCCTGGACATGACGGTCTCCCTTTGAGACGTGGCAATTCGAGACAAGGCAATGACCGCGGAATGGGTGGCCACAGGGTAGCACAGGTGCGCGGATCGCCAAGTCCGCTGCCCGGCACCGCGTTGAGATGGATTTTGTATGTGGTATACAAACCGGACCTCCGGGGCGAGCGAAACCTATCCTAGGTCAATGGCCTGCTCCCGCGCCCGTGTGCGACGATACGGCTTGACCAACGCACCGCACGCAGCTCAAAGGGAGATGCGATGGAGTTGCTGACCCGGCTGATGGAACTCCAGGAGCACCACGGCGCAGTGACCGACGAGATGCTGCGAGCGCTGTCGAAGGAGCGGGGCGTTCCCCTGTACCGCCTGGAAGGGCTGCGGAGCTTCTACCCGGTATTTCGCGCGCAACCCGGCCCGAAGCGGCAGGTCAAGGTGTGCCGGGATATCTGCTGCCACATGCAGGGCGGCGCGGGGTTCGTGGAACGCGTGCGCCGGGCGGTGGGCCGAGACGCCGGCGGAAGGAATCCGCGCGTGCAGATCGAGGCGGTATCCTGCATCGGGCGCTGCGACTCCGCGCCCGCCGCCACGGTCAACGATATTCCCGTGCACGGCACGGCGCAGGAGATCGCCGCTTTTGCCTCGGGGGCGAAGCCCCTGCCCGGGAACGAGCCCGCGGCCGCGCCGCGCCGCTGGCCCACCGACCCCTACCCCGCACCGGCCGAGCGCTACGGCGCGCTGACGCGCCTGCTGCGAGGCGGCGACGCGGCGACGGCCGAGCGCGGGCGGGATCAGGTTATCGCCACCCTCAAGGCCGCGGGCCTGCGCGGCATGGGCGGGGCCGGCTTTCCCGCGGGAACGAAGTGGGAGGCGACCCGCGCGGCTCCGGGAGCCGTCAAGAGCGTCGTGTGCAACGCGGACGAGAGCGAGCCGGGCACCTTCAAGGATCGCCTGATCCTGGAAGACCTGCCCCACCTCGTCATCGAGGCCATGATCATCGGCGCCTGGGTCGTCGGGGCGGAGCAGGGCGTGATCTACCTGCGGCACGAGTACGGCCGGGAGCGCAAGGCCGTCGAGCGCGCCCTGGCCGAGGCGCGGGCGCGCGGCATGCTGGGGAAGAACCTCCTCGGCAGCGGATTCAGCTTCGACGTGCGCCTGTTCATTTCCCCCGGCAGCTACATCATGGGGGAGGAGACCGCGCTGCTGGAGGCGCTGGAGGACAAGCGGGGCGAGCCGCGCAACAAGCCTCCGTTCCCCACCACCCACGGCCTGAACGCCCGGCCCACGCTGATGAACAACGTGGAGACCTTCGCCGCGGTCCCGATCATCCTGGAGCGCGGCGCGGACTGGTGGGCGGCGCAGGGCCTGCGCGGCTGCAAAGGCCTGAAGTTCCTCGCCGTCTCAGGCGACGTCGGGAAGCCGGGGGTCGTGTGCGTCCCGCTGGGCACCAGCGTGCAGGAGCTGCTCGACCTGTGCGACGGCGTGGCCGGCGGAAAGGCCCTCTACGCCTTCGCGCCCGGCGGCGCCTCGTCGAACTTCCTGCCGGCGGCCAAGCGTGACGTGGCCCTGGATTTCGCCGCCTTGCAGCAGGCGGGCAGCATGCTGGGCTCCGGAGCCGTCATCTACGTGGCCGCAGGGCGGGACCTGGTGGAGCTGGGGGCGAACGTGGTGCGCTTCTTCCGCAACGAGTCGTGCGGAAAATGCGTGCCGTGCCGGGTGGGCAGCGAGAAGGCGGTGGAGATGATCGAGGAAGCGCTGCGGGGCCAGCCCCGGCCGGGCCTGATTCCGCTGCTGCAGGAGCTGGGCAGCACCATGACGCAGACTTCCATCTGCGGCCTGGGGCAGGTGGCCTTGCAGCCGATCCTCAGCGTGATCGCGAATTTCCCCGCGGACGCAGCCGGCCGCCTCGGCCCGTCCCGCGTAAAGACCGGCGCCCCAGCCAGAAAGCAAACCGCCACGAAGCATGCAGCCAGGAAGCGGATGGCCAAGGGGCAGCCGGCCAAGAAGCAGATTGCCAAGCGGCGGGCGGCCGCCACCCATGCGCCGCGCCGCGCCGCGGCGAAGCAGCCGGCCCGGCCCATGGCGAAAGCAAGGCGCGTCGCAGGCAGCCGGGCGGCCTCCCGGGGCGCCGCGCAACGCGCCAAGAAGACTTCGCGCGCCGCGCGGCGGACCCATGCAGCGCCGCGCGCAATCCGCCGCGCCCGTTCCCGGAGCTGAGCCATGGCCGACGCGCCGCGCCTGATCACGCTGACCATCGATGGCAAGCGGGTGACCGTGCCCCAGGGGACGACGATCTGGGAGGCGGCCCGGCGGGCGGGCATCGAGATTCCCGTCCTCTGCCACAATCCGCGCCTGCGGCCGGTGGGCGTCTGCCGGATGTGCGTGGTGGACGTGGGCGAGCGCGTGCTGGCCGCCGCCTGCGTGCGGCAATGCGCGCCGGACCAGAAGGTGGTCACGCGTTCGGCCCAGGTCGAGGGGCACCGCCGCATGCTGACCCAGCTCCTACTCTCCGACTATCCGCGGGAGAGCGTCCGGGACCGCGCCACCGGGGAGGATGAGCTGCTGAATCTGGCGCGGGGCTATCGCATCCGCGGGACGCCCTTCCCCGACGGCACGGGCCAGCCGACAGCACGGGGCACGGATACCTCCTCGCCGGTGATCGCGGTGGATCATCAGGCGTGCATCCTGTGCGACCGCTGCATCCGCGCCTGCGACGAGCTGCAGAACAATGACGTGATCGGGCGCACGAGCCGGGGCTACGGGGCGCGGATCGCCTTCGACTTGAACGCCCCGATGGGCGAGAGCACATGCGTGTCGTGCGGGGAGTGCATGGCAGTCTGCCCGACCGGCGCGCTCACGAACAAGGCGTGGTCGGGACTGGGCGCCGGAAAAGCCTAGGGGGGCGAACGGCCAACGCCCTTGGCAGCCCCGCGCGGAGTGCTATCCTGACCGGCACGCCCTGACGGACCCAGCGCCGACCCGATCCGCCAGCGACCTCCGGAGAGCGACCATGCGCATGCCCAGCCGTTCCCACCCAGCCGCCGTGAAGGCCCGCCGCGCCCGCCCGGGCCACGTCCCCGCCACTCCGCCGGCCAGGCTGAAGCGGGTCGAATCGCTCTGCCCGTACTGCGGAGTCGGGTGCGCCCTGACCTTCGTGGTGGACGAGCGCAAGAACGCGATCCTGTATACCCAGGGCCGCGACGGCGCCGCCAACGCGGAGCGGCTGTGCGTGAAGGGTCGCTACGGCTTCGATTACGCCATGCACCCGCACCGGCTGACGGTGCCGCTGATCCGCAAGGCGTCCAGCTATCCCAAGGGCCCGCTGAGCGGGATGACCCGGCACACCATTCCGGGCGGCCGCGACCGCAAGCCCGGGGGCGTCGTGGACTACCGCGACGTGATGCCGCACTTCCGACCGGCGAGCTGGGACGAGGCGCTGGACCTGGTGGCGGCCCGGCTCAAGGGGATCCGCGACACGCACGGCGGCGACGCCCTGGCCGGCTTTGGCTCGGCGAAAGGCTCGAACGAGGAGGCCTACCTGTTCCAGAAGCTGGTGCGGGCCGTGTTCGGCACCAACAACGTGGATCACTGCACGCGGCTGTGCCACGCCTCCTCGGTGGCCGCGCTGCTGGAAGGGATCGGCTCGGCCGCCGTCACCAACGTGGTGCGCGACATCGAGCGCGCCGAGGTGGCCCTCGTGACCGGATGCAATCCCACCGAGAACCATCCCGTCGCCGCGACCTTCATGAAGGAAGCCGCCCGCAAGGGCACCAAGCTCATCGTCGTCAATCCGCGCCGGCCCGACCTCGCCGATTTCGCCGAGATGTACCTGAAGATCAAGCCC
>JBGOTW010000118.1:0-11835 GCA_041476685.1 bacterium
CGGAACACGGACCACGCCTGTTCCACGTCCTTCTGGAACAGATCGGCCGCCTTGTTGCGGTCGCGGATGAACCACACATACCAGGCGAGCGGGGCGCCCGCGACCAGCCCCAGCAGCGTCCAGGGGCCTGGATTGCTCAGCCATTCGGGCTTATTGCAGTAGAGCCATTCCCCGAGCTGGAAGGCCAGATAGAGGCCGAGGATGGCGAAAGCTAGCCAGGCGAGCGGATTTCCGCGCCGCCTGTCGAGCCAGTCCAGAGGCCAGCCGCGGTGGCGCCAGATCCAGCGCACACCCCGCCCAACCTGCGCCGCTGTCGGGCGCAGCCAGGTCCACAGGCGGCGCACGATGCTCAGTGGCCCCTGCGCTCCGGGTGCAGCTTCGGCCATGGTCCCCTCCCGCACGGGTGGAAAGGACGACCGTAGCGCGGCGGGGAGGGGGGAGACAAACGCCGCCTCGCCGGGACTGCTAGTGTCCCCCGGCTCCGCGGCTGGCCCGGCCGAACGCAAGCCCAACCGATGCCGGTGCCGTCCCTACCTCGCCACGCTGCTCGTGTACTTGCCGACGCCTTGGATCTCCATCTCGAGCTTGTCGCCGGGCTCCAGGGGGCCGACCCCGGCGGGAGTGCCGGTCAGGAAGATGTCGCCCGGCTCCAGCGTGAAGTACTGCGACGCGTCCGAGACCATCGTGGGGATGTTCCAGATCATCAGCTTGGTGGAGTCGTGGTGCCGCATCTGCCCGTTGACCTTCATCTGGATCAGCAGGTCGCCGGGATTGGACACCTCGCTCGCCGGGACGAAGGACGAGCAGGGGCACGCGCCGTCGAAGCCCTTGGCGATCTCCCAGGGATGGCCCTTCTGCTTGCACTGCTCCTGCACGTCCACCAGCGTAACGTCGAGCGCGACGCCCCAGCCGATGATGGCGGACATGACGTCCTCGGGCTTGCAATTGCGCAGGGTCTTGCCGATCAGGGCCGCGAGCTCCAGCTCGTGCCGGGCCGCCTTCGAGTAAGGAGGGATCCGGATCGGCTGCTCGAGGGGCTGGAGCGCGGTGGCGGGCTTGATGAAGAACATGGGCTTGGAGGGCTTCTCGTTCTTCAGCTCCTCGATGTGGGCGACATAGTTGCGGCCGATGCAGACGATCTTGCCGACGGCGACGGGTTCCTTCTGTCCGGCGAGGACGACGGTGTGCTGAGCCATGGGTGCGGTATCCTGTGGATGAAAGCTGACAAGGTGAGATCAAGGCCAACATAGGGCCGACCGCGGATGTCGCGGAAATGAGCGGATCAGACAGGCGCAGGACTTGCTTGATGCTTGTGGACGCGGCGATCCGAATCCCGGCACTCCGCGAAATCTGCGGGTGGCCGTCCTACTTTTCGGCTACGCCCACGGCACGGGCGTGCCCCACTTGTTGAAGAACGCGATCTCCGCGGAGGGCTTGCGCCGCGCGGGGCCGAAGTGGCCCTGGGGATAGCCCAGCGGGATGCAGCAGTGGAACGCGATCCCCGGCGGCACCTTGAACATGGCGTTGAAGCGCTCCATCACCTTGGCATGCAGGGTCGTCGGCACCGCGCCGATCCCCAGCGCCCGCGCGGCGAGCATGAGGTTCTGGATCGCCGGAAAGACCGAATTGGCCGGGCCATTGCCCTCGGCGAACGCGAACACCACGCAGGGCGCGTCCTTCATCTCGTCCGCCAGACGGGCGGCGGCGCGATGGTTCCGGTCCGCCTCGGGGATGTCCTCCCGCCGGGTCCAGGGCTGCTTCTCGTCCGCCCGCTTCGACCACCACGCCTCGCGGTAGAGCTTGCCGAATTCCTGGATCGCCGCCCGGTCGTTGACGACGAGGAAGCGCCCGATCTGCCGGTTGCCGCCGTTGGGCGCCTTCTGCGCCGCCTCCAGGATCACGTGCAGGTGCTCCAGCGGGATCGGATCGGGCTTCATGCGCCGGATCGAGCGCTGCGTGAACATGGCCTGGCCCACCGGCATGGTCAGCTTCTGCATCGCCTGCACGTCGTACGCGGAATGCTGCAGCGGGGCCTGGGTCGCGCTCTGCGCCATGGAAGTGCCTCGTTCGGGAATCAGGTGCGCGGCGGCCTGGGGCCACGGGCGCCGGCGACGCTCGCCTAGCGGTGCCCGCTTGGCGGTGCTTGCCTTGCCCGGGCCAGGTGCGGAATGATGCGCCACGCCGAAGCTCAATCCATACCACAGGATCCGCCGGACGCGCACGCCCAACGCGCCCCTTCGCCGGCTGCGCCCCTTTTGCGGCAGCGCCCCGCCCACCCGATTCCATCGCACAGGAGCCCCATGTCCGCATCCTCCGCACTGCCGGCCTACGAGACGCTGCTGGTCGAACAGCCCGAGCCGCACATCGTCATCGTCAAGGTGAACCGGCCCCAGGCCATGAACGCCATGAACACGCAGATGGGGCTCGAGCTGCGGGTCTTCTTCCGCGACTTCGACCATTTCCAGTCGCCCGAGGTGCGCTGCGTGATCCTCACGGCGTCCGGCGACAAGGCCCTCAGCGTCGGCGCGGACCTGAAGGAGCGCCGCGGCATGAGCGACGAGGCGTGGCGCAAGCAGCATGTCGTGTTCGAGGAGGCGGTTGGGGCGATCTGGCGCTTCCCCATCCCCCTCATCTGCGCCGCCAACGGGTATGCCCTCGGCGGCGGAGGCGAGCTGGCGCTGGCCTGCGACTTCATCATCGCGTCGGAAAAGGCCTCCTTCGGCTGGCCGGAGGTGACGCGCGGAATCATTCCCGGAACGGGCGGCACCCAGCGCCTGCCCCGCCTCATCGGCCCGGGCCGGGCGAAGGAACTGCTGTTGTCCGGCCGCATCGTGGACGCGCGGCAGGCGGAGGCCTGGGGCCTGGTCAATCGCGTCGTGCCGGCCGACCGGCTCCTCGCGGAAGCGCTGGAAGTGGCGCGCCTGATCGCAAAGAACGGGCCGATCGCCGTGCGGCAGGCGAAGAAGTCCGTGGAGCGCGGCGCGCAGATGGCGCTCGATGTGGCGCTGAACTGGGAGCTGGAGTGCTACGCGGCGACGGTACCCAGCGAGGACCGCCGCGAAGGCATCGACGCCTTCAACGAGAAACGCCCGGCAATGTTCAAGAACCGCTAGCGGGCGGCGGGCGGGCCGCGCACCACCGCTTCAGACCGCATCCGGCTGCTGCTCCGGCGCGGCGCGCTGGAAGGCGGGCAGGGCGAGGCACGCCCCTTCGATCCGCACCACCGTCGGGTAGGGGGCGAGATCGCACTTGAAGCGCCGCGCATTGTACACCTGCGGCACCAGGCAGCAGTCGGCGAAAGTCGGCGTGGCGCCGTGGCAGTAGCGCCCGGTTTCCTTCTCGGCCGCCAGCCGCGCCTCCAGCGCCGCCAGCCCCACCGCGATCCAGTTCCGGTACCAGGCGTCGCGTGCCGCCTCGTCGGCCCCGAGCTTGTCCTTCAGGTAATTGAGCACGCGCGAGTTGTTGAGCGGGTGGATTTCGCAGGCCACCGCCAGCGCCAATGAGCGCACCCGCCCCCGCTCCGCCGGAGCCTTGGGCAGCAGGGGCGGCTGCGGATGCGTCTCCTCCAGGTACTCCAGGATCGCCAGCGATTGGGTGATGAAGTGGCCGTCGTCCTGTAGCGCGGGCACGAGCGACTGGGGATTGAGCTTGCGGTAGGCCGCCTCGTCTTGCTCGCTCTTGCGCAGGTTGATCGGGACGGTCTCGGCGCTGACGCCCTTCAGCTGCAGGGCGATGCGCACGCGGAACGACGCGGAGCTGCGGAAGAAGGAGTAGAGCTTCATGGCGCACCGGATTGGATGAAAGAGCTGGCTGAGTTAAAGTGCCGGGTGGATGGGAAAGACCTTCCGGTCGAGAAAAGCAGGAGGCGGATGCCGCTCCGGCTCCCCCTCATAGCAGATGCGGGCGGCGCTGCCACCGGGACGGGGCGGCGGGCCAATCCCGCATCCGCGGCCCCGCCGCACCCGTCGGCCCCGCGGCGCCGCAAGGGATTGCGCCCGAGTCAATCATTGACATCGTCAAGCATATGTTTGACATTGGCTATCAAGCGACTCGACCCCGCCGCCCCCGGGAGAATGCCATGGCCGCAGCCGGAATCGCGCAGCGCGTGGAGGCCGTCCGGGCCTTCAATCGCTTCTATACGCAGCAGATCGGCGTGCTGAACGAGGGCTTGCTGCGCAGCCCGTTCTCCCTCGCCGAGGCGCGCGTGCTCTACGAGCTTGCGCACCGGGAACGGCCCGCGGCGACCGAACTGGCCCGTGAGCTCGGCCTCGACGCCGGGTACCTGAGCCGCATCCTGCGCGGGTTCGCGCGGAACGGGCAGATCAGGCGCAGCGCGGCGCCCTCCGACGCGCGCAAGAGCCAGCTCTCCCTCACCCCGCAGGGACACCGCGCCTTTGCCCGGCTCGATGCCCGCTCGCAGGCGGAGATCGGCGCGCTCCTCGCGCGGGTGTCGCCCCCGGAGCAGGCGCGCCTGGTCGAGGCCATGCGCACGATCGCGGCGCTGCTCGGACCGCCGCGGGAGGCGAAGGTCCCCTATCTCCTCCGTCCCCACCGCTCCGGCGACATGGGGTGGATCATTGAGCGCCACGCCGTGCTCTACGCGCAGGAGTACGGCTGGGACGAGCAGTTCGAGGCGCTGGTGGCGGAGATCGCGGCCAAGTTCATCCGGCGCTTCGATCCGAAACGGGAGCGCTGCTGGATCGCCGAGCGCGAGGAGGAATCCGTCGGCGCGGTCTGCCTGGTGAAGCAGTCGGCGGCCGTGGCGCAACTGCGTCTCCTGATCGTCGAGCCCAAGGCGCGCGGCCTGGGGATCGGCAAGCGGCTGGTTGCGGAGTGCATCCGCTTCGCGCAGCAGGCGGGCTACCGGAAGGTGGTGCTGTGGACGAACAGCGTCCTCCTGGCGGCCCGGCACCTGTACGTGGAAGCCGGGTTCACGCTTCTGCGCGAGGAGCCGCACCACAGTTTCGGCAAGGATCTCGTCGGGGAAACGTGGCAATTGAAGCTGTAAGCGGCGCGGCGCGCTCCGCTGGCTTGCGGATCACTGGCGCCTAGGCGCGGCCTCCCCAAACACGCAACTCCTATCGCACCCGGTCCACGCGTACCATGTTCGTCGCCTGGCGCGCGGCGAAGGGCAGGCCGGCGGTCAGCACGAGCTGGTCGCCGCTCTTGAGCCGCCCGGAGGTCACTAGCGCGCGCTCGATGGCGGACAAGGCGTCGTCAATGTTGGTGTCGAGGTTCTGCAGGCGCACGCCCTCCACGCCCCAGTGCACGGAAAGCTGCCGCAGGACGCCGTCGTGCTGGCTGACCGCGTAGATCGGCCGCGCCGGGCGGTACTTGGAGATCGCGCGCGCGATCGAGCCGGTCAGCGTCACGCATGCGATGGCCTGGGCATTGACCTGCTCGGCCAGCGAGCAGGCCGCCATGGCAATGCCCTCGTGCACCGGCACGACATCCGGCGCCCGCCGCCGGTACTGGCCCTGCCGGTCGCGGTCCGCTTCCGTGGCGCGGATGATGCGCTTCATCGTCGCCACCGCCTCCAGCGGGTAGCGCCCCGACGCCGACTCCGCCGACAGCATCACCGCGTCCGAGCCGTCCAGCACCGCGTTGGCCACGTCGCTGGCCTCGGCGCGTGTGGGGCGGGGATTGTGCACCATGGACTCCAGCATCTGGGTCGCGGTGATGACGGGCTTTCCGGCGCGGTTGCAACGGGCGATGAGCTGCTTCTGGATGCCCGGCACCAGCTCGGCCGCCATCTCCACCCCCAGGTCGCCGCGCGCCACCATGATCCCGTCCGAAACGTCGACAATTTCGTCAATGACCTCCAGCGCCTGGGGCTTCTCCACTTTGGTGATGATGGGGACGCGGGCGCCCAGCTTGGCCAGAAAGTCCTTCATCTGCCGCACATCCTCCGGCCGCCGGACGAAGGACATGGCGAGAAAATCCACGCCCTGCTTCACGGCGAAATCGGCGTCCTGATAGTCCTTGTCCGTGATCGCGGCGACCGAAAGGGCCGCGCCGGGGACGTTAATGCCCTTGCTGTTCTTGAGCACGCCGCCGGTCACCACCTCGCAGTGGATGTCCGGCCCGCGGATGGCGGTGACCTTCAGCGCGATCAGCCCGTCGTCCAGCAGGATCGTCTGGCCCGCCTCCAGGTCGCCGGGCAGCTCCTTGTAGGTCGTGGACACCTCGCGGTCGCTGCCCTCGATCTCCCGGGCCGTGACGACGAAGGCGGCCCCAGGCACGAGATTCGTCTGCCCCGTCTTGAATCGCCCCACGCGCACCTTCGGACCTTGCAAGTCGGCCATGATGCCCACGACGTGCCCGGTTTCCCGCGCCGCCTGACGCACGGTCTCGATCAGGCGGCGGTGATCCTCCTGCTCGCCGTGGGAGAAATTGTGGCGGGTGACGTTCATCCCGGCTTGCATCAGCAGCCGGATGACGTCCAGGGTGTTGCTGCTCGGACCGAGGGTGCAAACGATCTTCGCCCGTGTGTCCTGGGCGGCGGATTCTGGCATCGCAGCGCGCTCCGGCAAGGTAGGGCAAGGCTACGGGCGCCAATGGCCCCTTCCCGGCAGATTGTCACGCTTGCCGGCCCGGGGCTAGTATATCCGCCTGGGCGCTCGCCGCCGCTATCCCGATCGCCCCGCGCCGAGGGGCGGGGCCGCTCCGAAACCTCCTGGAACTCGCGTGATCGACTGCCACACGCATCTGACCCATGCGGAGTTCGACGGGGATCGCGCGGCCGTGGTCGAACGGGCACGGTTGGCCGGCGTCGAGCGCATCGCGATCGTGGGGCAGGACGAGGAGAGAACGGGCAGGTGCTGGCGCTGGCGGCGGGCGCCGCGGCCGGCCCGTCGCCGTGGCTGCCGTTCCTGGGGCTGCATCCGGACCGGTTTGCGGACCAGCGTTCGCCGCCGGAGCCGGGTGACGTGGCGCGCATCTGTGCGATCATTCGCGCCGAGCGCGCGCGCATCGTGGGCATCGGAGAGGTGGGGCTGGATTTCTGGGTATGCCGGGACCCGGCGCGGCAAGCGCTGCAGCGCGACGCGCTGGGACGGATGGCGGACCTGGCGCTGGAGTTGGGCCTGCCGTTGAACGTGCACTCGCGCTCCGCGGGGCATTACACGCTGGACCTGCTGCTCGCGCGCGGCGCGCGGCGCGTGCTCATGCACGCTTTCGACGGCAAGGCGGTGCATGCCCTGCGGGGCGCGGAGGCGGGTTACGTGTTCTCGATCCCGCCGTCCATCGTGCGCTCGCCGCAGAAGCAGAAGCTCGTGCGGGCGCTGCCCCTGAGCGCCCTGGCCCTGGAAACCGACAGCCCGGTGCTGGGGCCGCTGCCGGGGGAGCGCAACGAGCCGGCTAATGTCCGGATCAGCCTGCGCGCGATTGCCGAGCTCAAAGGGCTGGCGGAGGAGCAGGTGCGTGAGGCAACGGACGCCAACGCCGCGCGCGTCTTCGGGTTGTAGTATGCGCAGGCCGCTCGCGCGCTGTAATTCGCGCGCTGCGCGGTGCATACCGTAAGGACCGCGCATCCCGTATGGACGGTGCATCCCGCAAGGAAAGGGGACATGGCGCCTATGGAAGTGTTGATCCGACCCTTCCGCCCGGACGATTGGGACGGCATATTCTTCCTGGACCGGGCCTGCTTCGAGGCGCCTTACCGGCTGGAATACCCACGCCTGCGCGCGCTGGTGGAGGACCCGGGTGTCGTGGTGCTGGTGATCGAGGCGCATGCGCCGGGCGAGGACGGGGAGGAAGAAACCGCGCTCGTGGGCAGCCTGCTGCTCAAGCACGAGGCTGGAGCCGAGCGGCTCGTGCTGATCAGCGTCATGATCGATCCGGGATTCCGGGGCGTCGGCTTGGGGCGCAGGCTGGTGGGATGGGCGGAGAAGATTGCGCGCTCCCGCTCGCTGCGGGAGCTGCTGGCTCCCCTGGAGGCGGAGAACGCCGCAGGTTCCGCGTTTCTGACGGCGCTGGGCTTCGTCCGGGAGTCGGGGGCTCCGCCGTTCTTCGAAGACACGGCCGGAGGCAACTTGTGGCGCCGCCCGGTGACGGACAACCCAATCGCAGCCGCCCCGCAGCCGGCCGCCGGGACCGCCTCCGCGGACGCCGAATCTCTGGGCGCCGGAGCCCTGGAGCCTGCCGCGGCGCCGGCTGGCGAGCCGGATGCGCCTTCCGTGGTGTCTCCGCCGGCCACCGCACCGGATTCGCAACCGCCGGAGACCGAACCGCTTTCATCCGAGGCGAGCGCGGTCCCTTCCGAGCCGGCGTCCAAGGATCTCCCATGACGGCTCCGGCGCCCTGCATCACCCTGACCACCGATTTTGGCACGCGCGACGGCTATGTCGGCGCAATGAAGGGGCGCCTGCTCTCCTTGGCACCCGAGATTCCCATCGTGGACATCAGCCACGACCTGCCCCCGCAAGGGATCGTGGAAGGGGCCTGGTGTCTGCGCCGCGCCGCGCCGAAGTTCCCGACCGGCAGCGTCCACCTTGCCGTCGTGGATCCGGAAGTGGGCAGCTGGCGAAGCGCCCTGGTCGTAATGACGGAACGGTTCTTGCTTGTGGGTCCGGACAATGGGCTGCTGTCGCTGGCGGCCCGGGACGACGGCATCCGCCGCGTGATCGAGATCCGCGACCGGCCCGACCAGTGGAGCAAGAGCGCCAACTTCGACGGCCTGACCCTGTTCGCACCCGTGGCGGCGCACCTGGCGCGAGGGCTGGAACTGGACGAGGTGGGCGAGGACGCCGAAGACCTGGTGAGCCTGCCCGATTCGCAACCCACGCGAGTCGGTCTCGCGCTGGTGGGCGAGGTGCTCTTCACCGACCGGTTCGGCAACTGCATCACCAATATTCAGCGCGGACTGGTGGGGAGCCGGTCCATTGACCGGGTCGTCGTGCAGCCCGGCCTCGACGCGCGCCTGTGCGATCATTACGCGGAGGTGGCCGGCAGCGGGACCGTGGGGGCCCTCTGGAACAGCGATGGGCACCTGGAATTGACCGTCTTCGGGCAGTCCGCGGCCGCGCGCCTGGGCCTCAGGCCCGGCGATCCGGTGCGGCTGCTGTTCAAGGCGGGCTGAGGCTCCGGATAGCTGGAAACCCAGTCGCCTTGACGACCCGCCCTCTATAGAATGCGCCCCAGGAGAAACTCACCCCTGGGAGGGCCGCCCCGACCCGATTCTTGCATCTCAGACCACGCAGCGTGACCGTTGACGAGGAGCCATGCCGTTTCCACAGGAACGTCCCCGGCGTCTGCGCGCCACCCCGGCCCTGCGGCGCATGGTGCGCGAGACCGCGCTTTCCGCGGACCATTTCATCTACCCGATGTTCATTACCGAGGGGCGCGGCGTCCGCAATCCCGTCTCCTCGATGCCCGAGGTGTTCCAGTTCTCCATTGACGAGGCGGTGAAGGATCTCGCCGAAACGGTCGCGCTGGGCATTCCGGCGATCGACCTGTTCGGCGTGCCCCGCGTCAAGGACCTGCATGGCCGCCATGCCGTGGCCAGGAACGGGCTTATCCCCGAGGCGATCCGGGCAATCAAGAACAAGTACCCGGACCTGATCGTGATGACGGATGTATGCCTGTGCGAGTGGCTGTCCCATGGGCACTGCGGCCTGGTGAAGGGGGAGACGATCCTGAACGACGAGTCCTTGGAAGTGCTGGCAAAGATGGCGCTGGCCCATGCCCAGGCGGGCGTGGACATCGTGTCGCCTTCCGACATGATGGACGGGCGCGTGGCGGCGATCCGCGCCGCGCTGGACCGGTCGGGCCATTCGCAGCTGCCGATCATGGCGTACTCGGCGAAGTTCGCGTCCGGCTTCTATGGCCCGTTCCGGGAGGCCGCGGAAGGGGCGCCGCAGTTCGGGGACCGCACCACCTACCAGATGGATCCGGCCAACGGCCGGGAGGCCGTGCGCGAGGCCATGCTCGACGCTGCGGAGGCGGCGGACATCCTGATGGTCAAGCCGGCACTGCCGTACCTGGACATCATCCGCGCCGTGCGCGAGGCGACGCGCCTGCCGGTGGCCGCCTACAACGTCAGCGGAGAGTACGCGATGCTCTGGGCCGCGGCCCGCAACGGCTGGCTGGACCTGGACCGGACCATGCTGGAATGCCTGACGGGCATCCGCCGCGCGGGTGCGGACATCATCCTGACCTATTTCGCGCGGCGCGCGGCGCGCCTCCTGCGCGGCCAGGGGGCCTGATGCGAAAGTCCGCGGCGGAAATGCCCGCAGCCGTGCGGCGCACGTGCAAGCCCGGCCCCCTCAGGCGCCCGCCCGGATGGCCATCCCTTGCGATGCTGGCGGCGGGTCTCGTCGCCTTGCTGCTCGCGGCCGCCTGTTCGAGCGAGTCGGTGGGCGATCCCGACCGGTCCGCCGGGTCGGGCCCGTCTCCGGAACCCGCGGCATCCCCGGCGCAGCCGCCCACACGGTCGATACCGCCCGCACCAGCCGCGCGGTCCGCCGCTTTCGAATCCTCTTACGCATACCTGTGGCGCGCGGCAGCCGCCGGTTCGCTGGGAGCAGAAACCGGCCAGGGCGCCACGGCCCGGCTGCCGGCAGACGGAGCGGGTGGACCTGCCGTGCCCGCTCCGGTCGAGCGCGCGGTGGAGCGCCAGAGAGAGCCGGAAGCCGCATTACCGGCGCCGCCCGACCGCGACTCCTGGGATGCAGAGGCCGCGCTGCCCGACGCCAACCCCTCCGCCGCGGACAATGCGCCGGAAAGCGCCGCTACCCCGAACGGGGATCCGTCCGACGAGAACCTGCCCAATCGCCCGGGCCGGGGCGGACAGTTTCGCATGGAGGATTACGCCCAACTCTCCCCGTACCTGGAGGGAATCGCGTCCTGGTACGGGCCGAACTTCCACGGCAAGCCCACGGCCAACGGCGAGACATATAACCAGTACGGGCTCACCGCCGCCCACCCGGTCCTGCCGATCGGCACGCGGGTCCTGGTCGAGAACCTGTCCAACGGCCGCAGGGTGTGGCTGCGCATCAACGACCGCGGGCCGTACGCGAAGGGTCGCGTGCTCGACCTGTCCCGCATCGCCGCCGAGCGCCTGGGCATCATCGCGCAGGGCACGGCCCCCGTGCGGATCACGGTGCTCAAGTGGCCCGAGACCGTGGAGCCCAGCCTCGGCCTGAAGGCATTCCAGCAGTACACGGTGCAAACGGCGGCCTATCCCGAAATGAGCAGCGCCGAAGAGCTGCGCGAGCGGCTGCAAGCCCAGCATCCCCGCTTTCCCTTCTTCGTGGATCGCGCGTCGAACGGATTCTATGCCGTGGCCGCCGGCCCATTCGACGACGAGCGCGAAGCGCGGCAGGTGGCCCGCAGCATTCACCGCTCCGGCCTGAACCCGATCGTGAAGCGCTACCGGAACTGACCGCGGCACGCCCTTGCATCGGCTCACGGCCCGGCCATGCAGTCCAGGGAGCCGCGCCGGGCGCTGAATTTACGGTCCCAGAGCCTCCTGCCCGTTTGCATGGGTGCCCCATGAGCAAAGTTGCCCCCGCCGCAGCGCTCCCCCGCGTGGACGTGAGCCTCGCGGACGGCGTGGCCACGTTCGTCATGCACGGCCACAAGTCGGTCAACCTGATCGACCGCGCCATGATGGAGGCGCTGCTGCGGGCGGGCGAGAGCGTCCGCGCGGAACCCGGCTTGCGCCTGATCGTGCTGACGGGAGCGCCGGGCCGGGGCTTCATCGGCGGCGCCGACATCGCCGAGATGAGCGCCTTTACGCCCGAGACCGCGCGGGACTTCATCGCCCGGCTGCACCAGGTCTGCCACCAGTTCCGCGCGCTGCCCGTGCCCAGCATCGCGCGCGTGGAGGGCCCG